>NZ_JBEZFI010000012.1:0-158949 GCF_040649295.1 Micromonospora sp. NPDC048999
GCGCCGGGGTTGGTGCCGCCGGGGTAGTAGACGAGGACGTCTTGTAGGCCGGTGCCGGTGAAGTGGCCGGTGATGGCTTGGGCGCCGTCGAAGTCGCTGGGGGAGTTCTGGCCGGTGACCCCGTTGCCGCGGGCCCCGACGTTCGAGCCAACCCGGTCGATTCCAACGCTGCCCTTGCCTGCAGCCAGCCACAACCCCGACGGGATTCCGTTGGTTTTGCCGACGGTGAGCAAATCGGGGACGCCGTCGCCGGTGAGATCCCCGTCGGCGGCGAGGGCGGCGGGGTCGGCGTTGAAGGTGATGCTGGCGCTGTCGCCGAAGTTGCCGCCGGCGGAGAGGCTGGTGACAGTGAGGGTGTTCGTGACGCGGGTCGGGGACACGGCGATCGTCGCGGACCCGGCGGAGTCGGCGGTGACCTCGACGGGCGGGCCGGCGTTCAGCTGGTAGACGTAGCCGCTGGGGATGGTGCTGCTGGTTCCCTTGGTGATGGTGAAGCTCGCCGGTCGACCGATCGTGGTGGTGCCGTCGGCGGGGGTGCGGACTGATGGTGCGCCGGGTCGGGTGGGGTCGAAGTCGAATTTGCAGGTGTCGGACCAGTCGCTGGGGGTGCGGAAGTCGGTGGCTTGGGCTTTCCAGGAGAAGTTGGTGCGTGCTCCATTGGCGGCAGCACGGAGTTTGTCGACGCCGACGACGAGGACCGCGGTGCTGCCGGAGGTGTAGGTGAGCAGGTTCGGGTCGGATGAGGCGATGGCGGTCTGGGTGTTGTCGCTGGTTTTCCAGAGTTTGAAGGTGACGCCGAGGGTGCCGCCGTTGGGGTCGGAGACGGGGGCGTAGAGGGAGACGGTGCCGTCACCGACGGTGCTGCCACCGGCGCAGGCCGTCTTGGGGGAGGTGGTCAGGCCGGTGGGTTTGTTGGGTTTGTGGTTGTAGCGGATGGTGAGGGTGGGGCTGGTTTCGAGGAATTTCTTCCAGTTCTGGGTGTCGGTGGCTTCGTTGGCGGCGACCATCCACAGGGTGCGGGTGGGGCGGCTGTTGTTTACGTCGGCGATGATCTGGTCGCGGATGTCGAAGGATTCGGCGGCGGCGTCGCAGCTGCTGTTGTAGCCGTGGGCGAAGCTCTTCGAGGCGATCACGGGTCCCGTGTTGACGCCTACCCAGTAGTTCCAGGTGGCGTTGGACGAGGACAGGGTCGTGTTGGGGCCGTAGATGTTGAGGGTTTTTGCGGTGCAGGACCAGGAGTAGGTGTTGGTGATTTTGAAGATGGCGTCGTAGATTTCGGCGTCGGCGAGGGTGCTGTAGGGGATGGGGAAGTTGATGAGGGTGTTGGAGCGTTGGCTGCCGGAGTTGCCGACCTGCATCCGCCCGGCCGGGTCCGGGGTGTTCTTCCAGTAGTTCGTTGACGGGTGCTGGTAGGAGATGCTGGCCCAGCCGGACATCTTCGGGCCGACCGGTGTCCAGTTGAACGTGGGGTCGATGTAGACCGGGAACGTGGTCGCGGTGTCGGTGAGCAGTTTCCGGTCGGGGGTGAGGCGCAGCTTCCCGCCGTCGATCTGTACCCCGATGCGGGCGGTCCGCGCCGCTCGATCCGGTTCCACCGTGTTCGACAGTGTCCCCCGGCCGGCTGGCGTAGAGGCGTCCTCCATTGCCGCGCCGGAGTCCCACATGGTGGGGGCTGGGGCGTTGATCACCGTCTGGCCGGTGCGGTCAACGCCGGTGATGTTCCCGGCCGAGTCGCTCCTGAGCGTGACGTCCTTACCGGTGGTGGCCAGGTCCAGTTCCGCCAGCTTCGGGTTGGCTGCGGCGGCGCGATTCTTGACCACGAAGACGTGGGAGAAGCCGCCTTCGCTGGTGATCCGGACGGTGAGGTCGACGCCGGGTAGGACGTCGGGGTAGGTGGCGGTCGACCCGGACAGGGTCGGTGCCGGAAGGGCCATGGGAGCGGTCACGGACAACGCACGGTCGCCGCTGGTCAGCTCGGCGAGGGGGCCGGTGCCGCCGGGGGAGAGTCGGACCTGATTCGTGGTCACCGTGCCCGTGATGCCGCCGTCGGCCTGACGTATCAGGGTGGGGTCGAGGTTCTTCCACTCGCCGTTGACGCGGGTGCGTGTCGGCACGGCGGACTGGGTCAACTCGACGGTGCCGTCTGGGCGGGCCGTGACGGTCGACGTGGACGTGCCCGCCGCGGTGGCCTCGACCGGTTTGCGGGTTCGTCGGGCCTGGTCGAGGGCCTGGTCGACGGTGAGCGGGCCGCTGGCCGCCTTCGGGGCCGTGGGTGTGGTGGGTCCGGCGGCGGCCGGTGCGGTGGGCAGGGTGCTGGCCGTGGTGGCCAGGAGGACACTGGCCGCGATGCTGGCGGCGGTTGTTCTCCTCCGAGTGGTCTGCTGCGGAGGGCTGTTTTTGGACATGGTGAGGTACCTCCCCCGTGTGTGTCCGCCGGACGCCGGGTCGGCGTCCGCTGAGCGGCCACAGTGAAGCAGCCAAACCGTCCACACGGAACGCCGGACGTCACGCCTGGTTGTCCTTTCCGCACTATCTGCCACCCATATGATCCGCCGCGGCTCCACCGATCGTTATCTCTCCGTGACCTTCGATGGCGATCAACGTGAAAGATTGTTCGCGCCACGGGGGTGCGCAACCAATCACTCTGCGTGGTTTTCCTTGAATCTCGCAGAGGTGAGGTCGGATGGTCGAGCACGGGGGCATACGCCTGTGGACCCGTCCCAAGCGGATCGTCGCAGTGGCCGCGGCGACGTCGTTGGTGGCGGGCTTGTTGTCGGGTACGCCGGCGTCGGCGAAACCAGCGGGTGACGAGGCGGCGAAGGCGCCTCCGGTGTCGCCGGGACGATCGGTCAAGGGCGTCAAGCCGTTGCCGACGAGGTTCGTCACCCCGCAGAGTGACGCGAAGACGTCGTACAAGCCGACACGGACGGCATGGCCGAAGGCGACGAAGTCGACTGTGGAATTGGCCGCAGCGGCGGAGGGTGCGCGGTCGGTGGGGGAGACGGGCAGGGCTCGGGCGGCAGGTACGCCGGTCTGGGCGCAGCCGGTCGCGGGCAAGGACGGCCGGTCCGCGGGCCCGGGCCGGCTGACGGTCACTGTCGCCGATCGGCAGGCGGCGCAGGCGGCCGGGGTGGACGGTGTGTTGCTGTCGGTGATCCCGGATGCGGCGTCGGGCGCGGTGCGCGTCGGGGTCGACTACGACGCGTTCGCGGAGGCGTACGGCGGTAACTACGGCTCCCGGCTGCGGCTCGTGGAGTTGCCGGCGTGTGCGTTGACCACGCCCGGGCTGGCGAGTTGTCGGACCGTGACGCCGTTGGCGTCGACGAACGACCCGGCCGCGCGGACCGTGTCCGCCGAGGTGCCGATGTCGACCTCGCAGGCCGCCAACGAGCTCACCTCCAGCAGCCTGACCGTGCTGGCGGTCACCGCCACGGCGGGGGATGAAGGCGGTGAGGGTGGCACCTACGCCGCGACGGATCTGAAGCCGTCGGGTTCCTGGAGCGGGGGCGGCAGCACCGGATCGTTCACCTACTCGTACCCGATCACCGTGCCGCCGGCGGCGTCGGACCTGGTGCCGACGGTCGCGTTGTCGTATGACTCGGGCAGTGTGGACGGGCAGACGGCCTCGACGAACGCGCAGTCGTCGTGGGTGGGTGACGGCTGGTCGACCGCCCGTTCCTACGTCGAGCAGACGTTCGTGTCGTGCCAGGATGACCCGGGTGGCAGCCCGTCGCCGGTGAAGACGTCCGACCACTGTTACGACGGGCCGATTCTGACGTTGTCGTTGAATGGTTCGTCGACGTCGCTGGTGTGGGATGCGACGAAGGAGGTGTGGAAGCCGGAGTCGGACAACGGCGAGGTGATCACTCACGTCGAGAACGCGAACAACGGGTCGGACGCCTACAACACCGACTACTGGCGGGTCACGCTGCGCGACGGCACCAGGTACGAGTTCGGTCGTAACCGGCTGCCGGGATGGACGTCGGGCAAGACCGAGACGAACTCGGTGGACACGGTGCCGGTGTATTCACCGCATGCGACGGACCCGTGTTACAAGTCGGCGGGGTTCTCCTCGTCGGTGTGCACGATGGCGTACCGGTGGAACCTGGATTACGTGTACGACACGCACGGTAACGCGATGGCGTACTACTACAAGCAGGACACCAACTACTACGGCCGGAACAAGGGCGCCTCGAACGTTTCCTACGTGCGGGACAGCTACCTGTCCCGGATCGATTACGGCTTCACTGACGGTAACGCCTACGGGACGGTGCCGAACCGGGTGGTGTTCAACACCGGTGACCGGTGTGTGTCGGGGACGTGTCAGCCGTTGAACTCGGCGAACAAGGCCAACTGGCCGGATGTGCCGTTCGACCTGATCTGCAACTCCGGCGCCACCTGCACCTCGTGGAGCCCGTCGTTCTTCTCCACGGTCCGGCTCACCGGCATCGAGGCGCAGCAGTACAACACGGCCGCCTCCCAGTACGAGAAGGTCGACTCGTACGCCCTTGCGCATACGATGCCCGCCACCGGGGACGGCACGTCACCGACGTTGTGGCTGAACTCGATCACCCGTACCGGGCATGACACGAGCGCGGGTGGGTCCAGCTCGGCGATCTCCCTGCCGTCCGTCTCCTTCTCCGGGATCAAGCTGGCCAACCGGGTGGACACCGCCGGCGGTCTGCCGAACTTCTACCGGCAGCGGATCTCGGCGATCACCACCGAGACCGGCTCGGTCATCTCCCCCAGCTACGAGCTGCCCAACCCGTGCACCGCACCGGTCACGACGGACCCGGCGACGAACACCAAGTCGTGCTACCCGGTGTTCTGGACCCCGGACGGCTACACCAACCAGCACAAGGACTGGTTCAACAAGTGGGCGGTCACCCGGGTCACCTCGACCGACCCGACCGGCGGAGCGCCGGCGTTGTCGACCAGCTACAAGTACCTCAACGGAGCGGCCTGGCACTACGACGTCAACGAGGTCGTAAAGGCCAAGTACCGCACCTACGGCCAGTTCCGTGGCTACGCCAAGACCCAGACCCTCAACGGTGACGGGGTCAACGATCGGCGGACCCTGTCCGAGACCGTCTACTACCGCGGCATGAGCAAGAACAACAACAGCACCGTGGTGAACCTGACCGACTCGGCCGGCGGCAACCACGAGGACGTCAACGAACTAGCCGGCAAGCCATTGGAAACCACCGGATATCTCGGTGAGGGAGGCCGGATCGACTCCTCCACGATCACCTCGTACTGGGTCTCCGCCGCGACCGCCACGCGTAGCCGTAGTGGGTTGCCGGCGTTGACCGGCCGGTGGGTCGCGCCGATCAAGACCCACGCCCGGCAGGCCGTCACCAGCGGCAGCGGCACCACCTGGCGATACACGGCGAGTGAGAACAGCTACGACGCGAGCACCGCCAGCGCCACGTTCGGGGTGCTGAAGAACACCTATACCTACACCTACACGGACACCGAGCCGACCAAGACCGCGTTCGATCAGTGCACCACCTATACCTTCGCCCCGGTCAACACGGGCAGGAACCTGGTGGGTCTGGTCAGCCAGACCGAGACCGTGTCGGTGGCCTGCGGTGGGTTCACCCAGGGTAACCCGGCGTCCGTGCCGGGCAGCGTGAACACGTTGACCGCACCGGCCACGGTCAACCGGCCGGCGCAGGTGGTCAAGGTCGAGCGAAACTTCTACGACGACACCACCTTCTCCACCACGTTCCCGCAGACCACCGCCCCCTCCAAGGGCGACGTCACCATGACCCAGGTCGCCAAGGATCACACCTCCGGCGCCTACACCTGGCAGACCGACGGGAAGTCGAGCTACGACTCGTTCGGGCGGGAGACCAACTCGTACGACGCCAAGGGCGGTCTGACGAAGACCACGTACACGATGAACAGCGCCAACCTGGTCACCGGAACGTCGACGACCAACGCTTTGAACCAGACCGTGGCCTTCACGATCAACCCGAGGCGCGGCAGCACGTTGACCGCCACGGACGCGAACCTGATCGTCACCCGTCAGCAGTACGACGCGCTGGGCCGCAGCACCGCGGTGTGGTTCGACAACCGTGCCACCAGCAGCCCCGCCAACCAGAAGTACAGCTACACCGTGTCGAAGACCGGGGTCAGCGCGGTCACCACCCAGAAGATGAACGACTCCACCGGCTACCAGACGTCGGTGGCGATCCTCGACGCGCTGCTACGCACCCGGCAGACGCAGACGGTCACCCCGCAGGGCGGGCGGATGATCACCGACACGTTTTACGACACCCGGGGTTGGGTGCGGGCGTCGTACAACGGCTGGTGGGACGCCGCCACCACCCCGGTGGTCAGCGCACCGGTGTCGGCGGCGGACCTGAGGAAGCAGGTACCGAACCAGACCTTCACCACCTACGACGGCCTCGGCCGCGCCGTGATCGTTGAGGCGGCCAAGGACGGCCTGACCGTGTCGAAGACAACCACCGTCTACGGCGGCGACCGGCTGACGACGGTTCCGCCGACCGGCGGCGTCGTCAGCACCGTTTTGACCGACCCGCTCGGCAGGAGCGTCGAGGTGTGGGAGTACTCGGCCCGCCCGACGGTGACCACGCCGGCGGACACGTTCACCGGCACCTTCACCGTCACCGGCGGCACGACCACCGTGAGCAAGTATGGCTACGACGGGCACGGCAACCAGTCCACGCTCACCGACGCCAAGAACAACGTGTGGACCTCGACCTACAACCTGCTCGGCCAGGGGGTGGCTAAGTCCGACCCGGATGCCGGTAACAGCACGATGGCCTACGACGCCAACGGCAACCTCGTCGAGACCACCGACGGGCAGGGCAAGACCTTGTCCTACACCTACGACGCACTCGACCGGAAAACCGGCGAGTACGCCTCGACGGTGGCCAACCAGTCGACGGCGAACAAACGGGCCGCCTGGATCTACGACAACAGCAACGCCGTCGGCGGGGTCACCAACGCCATCGGCGAGTTGACGACCACGATCGCCTACCGGGGTGGCCAGGCCTACACCAGCCAGCAGAAGGCGTTCGACGTCTTCGGCAACAGCCTCGGCGTCACCATCACCATCCCCAGCACCGAAGGCGCCCTGGCCGACTCGTACGTCTTCGGCCACACCTACACGACGGTGCTGGGCCTGCCGCTGACCGACAAGTACCCGGCCAAGGGCAGCCTCCCGGCCGAGACGGTACTGCACACCTACTCCGGCCTGCTCGACCTGCCCACCGGCCTCGGCGGCCTGGCCAGCTACACCGACGATGTCACCTACGACGCGTGGGGGCGGGTCAACCAGCAGACCCTGGGCACCGCCACCAGCGCCGCCTACGTCACCAACACCTACGACCCGCACACCAGCCGGCTGACCAACCAACTCATCACCCGATCCAAGACCACCCCGAAAACGGTCGACGAGCAGGAATACCAGTACGACCTGGCCGGCAACATCACCCGCAAGATCAGCAAACGGAACGGGACCACCACCCCCGCCGAAACCCAGTGCTACGGCTACGACGGCCTCGCCCGACTCACCAACGCCTGGACCGCCACCGACAACTGCACCACCACCCCAACCGACACCAACAAGACCATGGTCAGCAACACCATCGGCGGCGGCAGCGCCTACTGGACCAGCTGGACCATCGACACCATCGGCAACCGCACCCAACAGGTCGAACACGGCCTCGGCGCCGCCACCAACATCACCACCGACTACACCTACAACGGCAACGGCCAGAACAAACCCCACACCCTTACCTCGACCACCAAGACCGGAGGCGCCACCGGCACCACCAGCTACACCTACGACAACGCCGGCAACACCATCGGCCGTAATGCCGCCCAAGGCAACCAGACGCTGACCTGGGACGACGCCGGCAATCTCGCCACCGTCACCGGCGGCACCAGCGGCAACAACACCTTCACCTACGACGCCGACGGCAACCTCCTGCTCCAGAAGGAGCCAGGGAAGGCGACTCTGTACCTACCTGGGCAGCAGCTCGTACTCGACACGGCTACGAACGCGGTCGGCGGGAGCCGCTACTACGCGCTCCCGGGTGGGAACACCTGTATCCGCACAGGTAGCGGGACCAACTACACGTTCGCCATCGGTGACCACCAGGGCACCCCAGCCCTGTACCTAGACAACACCGCGCAGAATCCGAGCTGGCGGCAGTACACGCCGTACGGCGCTCCGCGGGGTGCCAGTGTCACGGCACCCGACAACCACGGCTTCCTCAACAAGCCGATGAGCCCGACCGGGCTCACCATCGTCGGCGCCCGCGCCTACGACCCGACTGTCGGGCGCTTCCTCTCGGTCGACCCGCTGCAGGACGCCAGCGATCCCCAGCAGTGGAACGGCTTCTCGTACGCCAACAACACCCCGGTGAGCACCAGCGATCCCACCGGGTTGATCCCGGAAGACTGCCGGCACTTCGACTGCTACGGCTACAGCCCCACCAAGGGATGCTCGGGCGGCTGCGGGAGCACGAAAAACGTGGCTTGGGGCAAGAAGAACCACAAGGTGAGCACGAAGCCCAAGCCAGGCAAGTACGTTCCGCCGCCTCGCCCCAAGCCGAAGCCGAAGCCGCAGCCGAAGCGGTGCGGGGGTGGATTTTTTTCGAAGATCTGCGACTGGGCTGTCGACCATGCCGATGTCACCGGAGCGATCGTCGGCGTGGCGGTGGGCGCCACCTGCACCGTCATCACCGGCGGCAGCGGTGCAATATTGTGTGGCGCGCTCGGCGGAATGGTGACGAATCTGACCGCCGGAGCCCTCAAGTGTGAAGGTGGAGACGAATCGGAGTGTGGCGGGAACTTGGTCCGGTCCGCGGCTGAGGGGGCCCTCCTCGGTGCCGCAGGCGGTGTGCTCGGCGCAGGCGCCGGAGGCGCCCTCAAGGCCGGTGGCGCTGGCGTTAGGACGGCCTGGGGAGAGATCAACACTCTGGGGGCGTTGCGCCAAGGAACGCCCCGGATGATCAGCAAGGTCCTCGGCGGTACGCCGAACAATAATCTCGGCACCTTCGCCAAGAGCTCGTACCAGGCGATTAGGCAGGAGATCAAAAGTGATGGTGTGAGGACGTTCACGCGCAACGTCGGGCGGGACCTGCTGCTAGCCAGCGATTCGCCTGGAGCTGTCGGCGCGGGAGCGGCGGGGGCGCTCACGCCGACTACCTTCAATGACGTCGTCCACTACAATCCGTTCCAGCCCTCGTATGGTGTGACCGGGTTCGGTGGTCATTTCGGAGGTATGTTCTAGTGATCCGGGCGATACTCGGCTCCGGCCTCATGGACCCTGACATCCGGGGCCGCGAGATGCGGCTCTGGCAGGCCCTGGGGCCGGCCGGGTATCGCCTGCGATCCGTCGGGCTCGCCGCTCTTCTGGCCGTGATCGGAGTAGTTGTCTTCCTGGGATCCATGACCGTGGCCAGCCTCCTCCCGGGTAGCAGGGCTGGTGCCCTGGGTCCGGGAGAGCAGCAGGTGCGGGCGGTCGTCGGCGACTGTCAGCGGGTTGGCCCGATTAGCCGGCGGGGCTTCGGTTACTGGTGGGAATGTGAGGCGTCGGTGATCACAGCCGATGGCGATGTCCGAAACGCCTGGATCGGTCCATCGGTCGTGACACACGAGGACCGGGGCCGGGCGGTGGAACTGCGAGAGAGTTGCCGTGACAAGATTCACTTCACCGACTGCACTTACGGAAGGCCGACCAGCCGCTGGCTCGGGCTCGGCATGCTGCTGATCGTCAGGCTCGGCTGGTTGGTGTCGCTTTTCAGCGGATTCGGGGTCGCGATGTTCCTGACCCGGGCGCTCCTCGGCGCGCCCCGGTATTTCCGTTTTCGCGGCAACCCGCCGTCAAACAAGTGGACCTGAGCAGGCTGCCCGACCTTTCCATAGGATCGGGCAGGCCAGCTTATTCATCAGGAGGAAATCATGGGGCAGGCGTCCCGCCAGAGCACGCTGAAGGTGACGTTGCGCCACCCGGCCGCCGCCTTCCTCTATCAGGCCACGAAGCCTCGCCTCCGGCTCGACGGTGTGGACGTACCGTCGACCGGTTGGGGCGTGCACCGGCTTCCGGTCACACCGGGTAGCCACCGGGTCGAGGTCTGGGTGCCCTACGTCCTGCCGAGGCGGGCGGGCCGGGCGCGGCGTGACATCACCGTCGTGGGTGAGCAGGAACTGGCGCTGGAGTACATGGCCCCCTCGGTGACCTTCGCCCGTGGCTCCCTCGGCGCGCCGGGGGAACAGACCTCGACCGGCTACTCGACGGTGATGATTCTCAACCTGATCGCGGTGATCGCGGTGGTGGCGGGCCTCGTTGCGTTCGCGGTCAACTGACCGCCCGGCTCAGCCAGAGGACGCCGAGCGGCGGCACGCGCAGCGCCGCTGAGGCCGGCATGCCGTGCCACGGCACGCTCTCGGCGTGCACCTCGCCCAGGTTCCCCACCCCCGATCCGCCGTAATGATGGGCGTCGGTGTTGAGCACCTCGGTCCAGGTGCCGCCGGCCGGTAGGCCGATCCGGTAGCCCTCCAACGGCAGGGCGGAGAAGTTGGCCACGCAGACCAGGGTCTGGCCGTCGGGGGCGATGCGGACGAACGCGACGGTGTTGTGGGCGACGTCGTCGCCGACGATCCAGCGGAAGCCGGCCGGTTCGGTGTCCTGCGCCCAGAGCGCCGGGGTGGCCCGGTAGATCCGGTTCAGGTCGCCGACCAGTCGTTGCACGCCGGCCCGCGCCGGGTCGTGCAGGAGATACCAGTCGAGGCCGCGTTCCTCGCTCCACTCCCGGTCGTCGGCCAGCTCGCAGCCCATGAAGAGCAGTTGCTTGCCGGGGTGCGCCCACATGTACGCCAGCAGCGACCGTACGTTGGCCAGCCGCTGCCAGGTGTCGCCCGGCATCTTGGCCGCTAGGGAGCCCTTGCCGTGCACCACCTCGTCGTGGCTGATCGGCAGCACGTAGTTCTCACTCCAGGCGTACGCCAGGGAGAAGGTGAGCTGATGGTGGTGGTACTGCCGGTAGATCGGGTCCTTCGAGGTGTAGAGCAGGGTGTCGTGCATCCAGCCCATGTTCCACTTGAAGCCGAAGCCCAGCCCGCCCTCGCCGGTGGGGCGGGTGACGCCGGGCCAGGCGGTGGACTCCTCGGCGACCATCACCACCCCCGGGTGGTGCTTGTAGACGGTGGCGTTGACCTCCTGGAGGAACGCGATGGCCTCCAGGTTCTCCCGGCCGCCGTGCACGTTGGGCACCCACTGCCCCTCCTGGCGGGAATAGTCCAGGTAGAGCATCGAGGCGACCGCGTCCACCCGCAGCCCGTCGATGTGGAACTCGGCCAGCCAGTAGAGCGCGTTGGCGACCAGGAAGTTGCGCACCTCGCGGCGGCCGAAGTCGAAGACGTACGTGCCCCAGTCGGGGTGCTCGCCGCGGCGCGGGTCGGGGTGCTCGTACAGCGGGGTGCCGTCGAAGCGGCCGAGCGCCCAGTCGTCCTTGGGGAAGTGCGCGGGCACCCAGTCGAGGATCACCCCGATGCCGGCGGCGTGCAGCCGGTCCACCAGGTGCCGGAACTCGTCCGGGTCCCCGAACCGGGCGGTGGGGGCGTAGTAGCCGGTGACCTGGTAGCCCCAGGAGCCGCCGAACGGGTGCTCCATCACCGGCAGGAACTCGACGTGGGTGAAGCCCAGCTCGGTCACGTACGCGGTGAGCTGTTCGGCCAGTTCCCGGTAGCCGAGGCCGGGCCGCCACGAGCCGAGGTGTACCTCGTACACGCTCATCGGGTCCTGGTGGGGCCGGCTCCGCGCCCGTCGCGCCAACCAGGCCGCGTCGGCCCACTCGTACGTCGAGTGGTGCACCACCGAGGCGGTGGCCGGCGGCGCCTCGGTGCGCGCAGCCAGGGGGTCGGCCTTGTCCCGCCAGTGCCCGTCGGCGCCGAGGATCCGGTACTTGTAGTGGGCGCCGACCGGCACACCCGGCACGAAGATCTCCCACACCCCGCTGGCGCCGAGCGAGCGCATCGGCCAGCCGTCGTCCGGCGCCCAGCCTGTGAAGTCGCCGACCACCCGCACGCCGCGGGCGTTGGGCGCCCAGACGGCGAACGCTACCCCCTCGTCGAGCACCCGGGCGCCGAGCGCCTCCCAGAGCCGCTCGTGCCGCCCCTCGCCGATGAGGTGCAGGTCCAGCTCGCCGAGGGTGGGCGGGTGGCGGTACGGGTCGTCGTGCACCGTGCCGTCGACCTCGACCCGGTAGTCGAGCACCTCGCCGGGCAGCACGGCCTCGAAGACGCCGACCTCGTTCACCCGCTGCGTCGGGTGCCGTTCGTCGCCGACGAGCACGGCCACCTCGGCCGCGCCCCGGCGCAGGGCCCGGATGGTGGTGCGCCCGTCGGCGGGGTGCGCGCCGAGCACGGCGTGCGGGTCGTACGCCTCGCCGGTGATCAGCTGCTCCATGGTGCCTCGTCCTCCACGGTCGCTGGCTCGGGTACGGCCGGCGGGGCGGGCCGCCGCACGTTGAACACATGCGCGGGTTGCAGGTACGGGTCGAGCCGGACCGCGTTGCGCTGCCCCCAGTCGTAGCTGACCCCGGTCAGCTCGTCGTACACGTTGAACCGGTCGTGCCAGTCGAAGCCGAGCGCCGGCATGTCGAGGGTGGTGTTGCCCCACTGCACCGTCCGAGAGTCGAACGAGCAGATCACGATCACCGTGTTGCCGGTGTCCGGGTCGTGCTTGGACCAGCAGAGCAGCGCCGGGTTGTCGATGTCGTGGAAACGCAGGTTGCGCAGCCGGTGCAGGGCCGGGTTGCCGCGGCGTACCCGGTTGAGGGTGGCGATGAACGGGGCGAGCGAGCGGCCCTGCGCCTGGGCCTCGGCCCAGTCCCGGGGGCGCAGCTCGTACTTCTCGCTGTCCAGGTGTTCGTCGACGCCGGGGCGGGCGACGTGCTCGAACAGCTCGTAGCCGGCGTACATGCCCCACGAGGGGGAGAGCAGCGCGGCCAGCACCGCCCGGATCTTGAACATCGCCGGGCCGCCGTGCTGCAGCGACTCGGGCAGGATGTCCGGGGTGGTGGGCCAGAAGTTGGGCCGCATGTAGTCGGCCGCCGCGAGAAGCTCCTCGCAGTACGCCCGCATCTCGGCCGCCGTCATGCGCCAGGTGAAATAGGTGTACGACTGGGTAAAGCCGATCTTGCCGAGGCCGTGCATCATCGCGGGGCGGCTGAACGCCTCGGCGAGGAAAAGCACGTCCGGCTCGACCTTCTTGACCTCCCAGATCAGCCAGTGCCAGAAATCGACCGGCTTGGTGTGCGGGTTGTCCACCCGGAAGATCCGGATGCCCTCGCCGACCCAGTGCAGCACCACCCGCAGAATCTCCGCCCGGATGCCGTCGGGGTCGTTGTCGAAGTTGAGCGGGTAGATGTCCTGGTACTTTTTCGGCGGGTTCTCCGCGTACGCGATGCTGCCGTCGGCCCGGGTGGTGAACCACTCCGGGTGCTCGGTCACCCACGGGTGGTCCGGCGCGCACTGCAACGCCAGGTCCATCGCCACCTCGATCCCGACGTCGGCGGCGGCGGCGATGAACGCGCGGAAGTCCTCCGGCGTACCCAGGTCGGGGTGGATGGCGTCGTGGCCGCCCTCGGCGGCGCCGATCGCCCACGGCGAGCCGACGTCATCCGGCCCGGCGGTGAGCGAGTTGTTGCGGCCCTTGCGGTTGAGCCGACCGATCGGGTGGATCGGCGGCAGGTAGAGCACGTCGAAGCCCATCGCCGCGACGCCGGGCAGGCGTTCCATCGCGGTGGCGAAGGTGCCGGAGCGGGCCGGCGCGTCAACGGTGGCCGGGATCGCGCCCTCGGAGCGGGGGAAGAACTCGTACCAGGCGGAGAAGAGCGCCCGTGGGCGGTCCACCCAGAGCCGGTGCTCGTCGCCGGTGGTGACCAGCTCCCGGACCGGATGCTTCCAGAGCAGGCCGGCCAGGTCGAGCGCCGGAGCGACCCGCCGGGGCAGCTCCCGCTCACTGTCGCGCAGCGCGACCACCGCCTCCCGGACCCGCGCCCGGGCGGTCGTCGGGACCAGCTCCAGGGCGGCCTCCAGCACCCGGGCCCCCTCGGCCAGGTCGTTTGCCAGCTCGGCCGGGCCCTGACCGGCGGCGAGCTTCTTGGTGACCGCGTTCTGCCAGGTCAGGTACGGGTCCTGGAACGCCTCGACGGCGAATCGCCACTCGCCGACCGCGTCCGGCCGGATGGTGGCGTGCCAGCGGTCCTGGCCGGGCTCGCCGGGGCGCATCCGGGTGAACGGGCGGGCCACGCCGTCCGGGCCCAGCCTGACCACGTTGCAGCCGAGCGCGTCGTGGCCCTCCCGGTACGCGCGGGCCGACACCGGCACCAGTTCGCCCACCACCGCCTTGGCCGGATAGCGACCGCAGGCGACGACGGGGGAGACGTCTTCGATCGGGAACCGTCCGGTCACCGCTTCAACCTACTGTGCGAGATCGCTTCGCGCTCGGGTCAACTGGTGGTCGGCATGCCTTGGGGCCAGCAGACCGCCCCGAAAACAGCCGCCGACCCGTGTTGTCCACTGCCGCCCGACGGCATGATCGCGCTCGATCCCGGATGTAGTGGTCTCCGAGTGGCGCCGAGGCCACTACATCCGGGATCGAGCGTGACCTTGGGGTAATGGGCCCGGGAGAGAGCGCGGTTGGTCCTGCTGGGCCTACCGCGGTTCCCGACGCCGGCGTTGATCGTGCCGAGGCGTGGGGTGCCACGAATGAGTCCTTGAGAGCGATATGCCTCAGAGTCATGAATATGCCTCAGAGGCATATCGCTCACCAGTCTTGTGTCCGCCCGTTGGCCGAACCGGCGTACGCGCTAGGCGGGCGGCTCCGGCGCCACGAACGAGCCCTTGCCCTGCCGAGTGACGATCCAGCCCCGTTCCTCCAGGATTCGGAGGGCGTAGCGAAATGGCCACGCGCTCGACCGCTGCTGGTTCAGGCCGCTCTCGCCGCCGCCAGCCGGGGCGACGACGGCGGCATCCAGGAGCTACTGGCTCGGGCCACCGCGACCGTCGGGGCCGGTGGCGGCTCCTTACCGCAGGGAGCGGTAGAGGTCGAGGGTGCGCGCGGCGATGGCGTCCCAGGAGAAGTGCTCGACAGCCCGCCGCCGCCCGGCGCGGCCGAATTCGGCCACCCGCGCCGGGTCGGCCAGCAGCTCGTTGATCCGCCCCGCCAGGTCGGCCACGAAGCGCTCCGGGTGCAGCGGTCGGCCGCTGCCGTCGCCGGCCTGCTCGATCGGCACCAGCAGCCCGCTCTCGCCGTCGGCGACCACCTCGGGGATGCCGCCGGTGGCGGTCGCCACCACGGCCGTCTCGCAGGCCATCGCCTCCAGGTTCACGATGCCCATCGGCTCGTACACGGACGGGCAGACGAAGATCGTGGCGTGGGTGAGCACCTGGATCACCTCGTGCTTGGGCAGCATCTCGGCCACCCAGACCACGCCCGAGCGGTTGGCCCGCAGCTCGACCACCAGCCGCTCCACCTCGGTGGCGATCTCCAGCGTGTCCGGCGCGCCGGCGAGCAGCACCAGTTGGGTGTCGGCGGGCAGCTCCCGGGCCGCCCGCAGCAGGTAGGGCAGCCCCTTCTGCCGGGTGATCCGCCCGACGTACACCACGCTGGGGCGGGACGGGTCGATGCCGAGCCGGTCCAGCACGTCGGTGCCGTGGTCCGGGGCGTACTGGGCGGTGTCGATGCCGTTGTGGACCACGTGCACCCGGTCCGGGTTCACCGCCGGGTACGCCATCAGCACGTCCCGCCGCATCCCCGCGCTGACCGCGATCACCGCGTCGGCGGCCTCCATGGCGGTGCGCTCGCACCAGGAGGAGAGCGCGTAGCCGCCGCCGAGCTGCTCGGCCTTCCACGGCCGCAGCGGCTCCAGGCTGTGTGCGGTGATCACGTGCGGCACCCCGTGCAGCAGCTTCGCGGTGTGCCCGGCAAGGTTGGCGTACCAGGTGTGGCTGTGCACCACGTCGGCGCCGGCGCTGCCGGCGGCCATCGCCAGGTCGACGCCCATGGTCCGCAGCGCCGGGTTCGCGCCGGCCAGCTCGGCCGGCTCGGCGTACGCGGTGACCCCGGGCTCGTCGCGCGGCGCGCCGAAGCAGTGCACCCGTACGTCGGCGAGGCGGCGCAGCTCGCGGGCCAGGTACTCGACGTGTACCCCGGCCCCGCCGTACACCTCCGGCGGGTACTCCCTGGTGAGCAGGTCGACGCGCAGGCGTGCGGTATCGGTCATAAGCCGCACCCTAGCGCGTGGTTCGGAAGTGTCGTAGGTGGCGGGCATGCTGTGGGGCTGTGGGGAGGTTTACCGCGTTCCGGTTCACGGTCGATGCGTCGCCGTCGCAGGTGGTGGTGTTGGCTCGTCATGCGGGGGCGGCTCGGTTCGCGTTCAACCAGTGCCTGGCTCTGGTGAAGGAAGCTCTGGACGCGAAGCATCGGGGCGGGTCGGTGGTGGTGCCGTGGTCGGGTTTCGACCTGATCAACGCGTTCAACTCGTGGAAATACTCGGCCCGGGCGGGTCGCCGTTTCGTGGTCGACTCGGCTGGTTCGGTCGAGGTCGTGGCGACGGGGTTGTCGTGGCGGGCGCAGGTGTGTCAGCAGGTGTGTGAGGAAGCGGCTGTCGACCTGGGCCGGGCCCTGTCCGCGTGGGCCGACTCCCGACGGGGGAACCGGTCGGGTCGTCGGGTGGGGTTCCCGGCATTCAAACGCAAGGGCCGGACCCGGCCGTCGTTCCGGATCCGCTGCAGGACCAGGGCGGGTCGGGCGAGTATCCGGGTGGGGGATGCGACGGCGGGGCCTCGGAGTGTCTGTCTGCCGAGGATCGGAACCCTGAGGGTGCGGGAGGACACTCGCCGGCTCCGGCGGATGATCCGCGCCGGCCGAGCCCACATCCGGTATGCCACCGTCTCCTGCCGGGCCGGCCGATGGACCGTCACCGTGACGGTGGAGGCGGCGGACCTGCATCCCGCCCGCCGGCACCCGGCCCGCCCCGACGCCGACGGCGGTGGTTGGGTGGGCGTCGACCGCGGCCTTGCCGCTCTCGTCGTGGCCGCCGACACCACCGGCCGACAGGTACTGCGCGTCGATGATGCACCGCGTCCGCTGCGGGCTGCCCTGCCGAGGCTTCGGCGTCTGTCCCGCCAGGTCAGCCGTAAACAGCGAGGCTCGCGTAACCGGGCTGAGGCGGTCGCCCGGCTGGCTCGTGCCCACCTGCGTGTTGCGAATGTGCGTCGCCATTTTTTGCACAAGGTCGCCAACCGGCTGGTCAAGACTCACGACCGGCTGGCTCTGGAAGGCCTGCACACCGCCGGTCTGCTGCGCAACCGGCGTCTGGCCGCCGCGATCTCGGACGCGGGTTGGGCTGACCTGGCCCGCATCATCGGCTACAAACAACGCTGGCGGGGCGGGCAGGCCACCCAGGCGCCCCGCTGGTACCCGTCCACCAGAATGTGCAGTGCCTGCCGCACCGTCGGCCCGGCACTACCGTTGTCCGTGCGCATCTTCTGCTGCGACGAGTGCGGGCATACGGCGGACCGGGACGTCAACGCGGCGGTCAACCTCGCCGTCTGGGCCGAGCAACACCATGCCCAGACCCGGGACCCCGAAGTACGAGGCCCGGTCACCAACGCCTCCCGAGGGGACGGCTCTGGCCGACGCCCACGCGCCGGTGAAACCAGCCCCGATGACGGAGGAACCCCACCCCCACGAACACCCGTGACGGCAGGGACGCCCGAGAAGGGCGGTGTCTCATGACCCAACGGACTATCGAGACACGCTGTAGTGCAGGAGTCCATCCGTACGAGTGGTGAAGTCGGGGCGGGATGGATAGCGTCTGAGCATGGCTGCCAAGGTGCTCGCGATCGTCCTGGCCGGTGGAGAGGGCAAGCGCCTGATGCCCCTGACCGCCGACCGGGCGAAGCCGGCCGTCCCCTTCGGGGGGATGTACCGCATGGTCGACTTCGTCCTCTCCAACCTGGCGAACGCCGGCTATCTCAAGATGGTCGTGCTGACCCAGTACAAGTCCCACTCACTGGACCGCCACATCACCACGACCTGGCGGATGTCGACCATGCTCGGCAACTATGTCACCCCGGTGCCGGCGCAGCAGCGCCGTGGCCCGTGGTGGTTCGCCGGCTCGGCCGACGCGATCTACCAGAGCTTCAACCTGATCAACGACGAGCAACCCGACCACGTGATCGTCTTCGGCGCCGACCACATCTACCGGATGGACCCGCGGCAGATGGTGGAGGAACACATCGCCTCCGGCGCCGCGGTCACCGTGGCGGGCATCCGCCAGCCGTTGTCGACGGCCGACCAGTTCGGCGTGATCGAGGTCGGCCCGGACGGCCGGCGGATCCGCGCGTTCCGCGAGAAGCCCACCGACGCGGTGGGGCTGCCCGACGCGCCCGATCAGATCTACGCCTCGATGGGCAACTACGTCTTCACCACGAAGGCGCTCTGCGAGGTCGTGGAGCGCGACGCCGAGGACAAGACCAGCAAGCACGACATGGGCGGCAGCATCATCCCGATGCTGGTCGAGCGGGGCGAGGCCAACGTCTACGACTTCAAGGACAACGCGGTCCCGGGCAGCACCGACCGGGACCGCGGCTACTGGCGGGACGTGGGGACGCTCGACTCGTTCTACGACGCGCACATGGATCTGATCAACGTCGACCCGGTGTTCAACCTCTACAACTTCGACTGGCCGATCTACAGCAACCAGCCGTCGTACCCGCCGGCCAAGTTCGTGCACGACTGGGGTGAGCGGGTCGGCCGCGCGGTCGGTTCCATGGTCTCGCCCGGGTCGGTGATCTCCGGCTCGCTGGTGGAGAACTCGATCGTCTCGCCGAAGGTGAAGGTCCACTCCTGGGCACACGTGGACGGCGCGGTGCTCATGGAAGGTGTCCAGATCGGCCGGCACGCGGTGGTCCGCCGGGCCATCCTGGACAAGAACGTCTACGTTCCGGAAGGCGCTGAGATCGGCGTCGATCTGGAGAAGGACCGCCAGCGCTACACCGTCTCCGACAACGGCGTCGTTGTCATCGGCAAGGGTCAGCGCGTCGAGCCCTGACCCGCCAGCACTTCGAGGAGGATCCGTGGCCCACCCCCGTGCCGGCCAGCCCGCCGAGCCCGCCGACCTGGTCGACGTGCCCCGGCTGGTCACCGCCTACTACGCCGAGCACCCGGATCCGAGCGACCCGGCGCAGCAGGTCTCCTTCGGCACCTCCGGGCATCGCGGGTCCAGCCTGCGCAACGCCTTCAACTCCGACCACATCCTCGCCGTCACCCAGGCGCTCTGCGACTACCGCCGGGAGCAGGGCCTGGACGGGCCGCTCTTCGTCGCCCGGGACACCCACGCGCTCTCCGCCCCGGCGGCGGTCGACGCGCTGGAGGTGCTTGCTGCCAACGACGTGACCGTGCTGCTGGACAGCCGCGACGGCTACACCCCCACCCCGGCGCTGTCGCACGCGATCCTCACCCACAACCGTGGCCGGGCCACCGGGCTAGCCGACGGCATCGTGATCACGCCGTCGCACAACCCGCCCGAGGACGGCGGTTTCAAGTACAACCCCACCCACGGCGGCCCGGCCGACACCGACGTCACGAAGTGGATCCAGGACCGCGCGAACGCCATCCTCGCCGCCGGGCTCAAGGAGGTGAAGCGCATCCCGTACGCGCGGGCCCGCGCCGTCGACACCACCGGGGAGTACGACTTCCTCGCCCGGTACGTCGACGACCTGCCGGCCGTGCTGGACATCGCCGCGATCCGGGACGCCGGCGTACGCGTGGGCGCCGACCCGATGGGCGGGGCGAGCGTGGCCTACTGGGGCGAGATCGCCGAGCGGCAGCGGCTCGACCTCACGGTGATCAACCCGACCGTCGACCCGACCTGGCGGTTCATGACGCTGGACTCCGACGGCAAGATCCGGATGGACTGCTCCTCGCCGAACGCGATGGCCTCGCTGATCGCCGCCCGCGACAAGTACCAGGTCTCCACCGGCAACGACGCCGACGCCGACCGGCACGGCATCGTCACCCCCGACGGCGGCCTGATGAACCCCAACCACTACCTCGCCGTGGCGATCGGCCATCTGTTCCGTACCCGGGAGCAGTGGGGCCCGTTGGCAGCGGTCGGCAAGACCCTGGTCTCCTCGTCCATGATCGACCGGGTCGCCGCCGACCTGGGCCAGCCGCTGCTGGAGGTGCCGGTCGGCTTCAAGTGGTTCGTGCCCGGGCTGCTCGACGGCGTGGTCGGCTTCGGCGGCGAGGAGAGCGCCGGCGCCTCCTTCCTGCGCCGGGACGGGAGCACCTGGACCACCGACAAGGACGGCATCCTGCTCTGCCTGCTCGCCGCCGAGATCATCGCTGTGACGGGGCGGACCCCGAGCCAGCACTGGGCCGAGCTGGCCGAACGCTTCGGCGCGCCCGCGTACGCCCGGCTCGACGCTCCCGCGACCCGAGAGGAGAAGGCGGTCCTGGCGAAGCTGTCGCCCGAACAGGTGACGGCGACCGAGTTGGCCGGCGAGCCGATCACCGCCACGCTCACCACCGCCCCCGGCAACGGCGCGCCGATCGGCGGCCTGAAGGTGACCACCGAGTCCGGCTGGTTCGCCGCCCGGCCCTCCGGCACGGAGGACGTCTACAAGATCTACGCCGAGTCGTTCCAGGGCCCGGAGCATCTCGCCCGGATCCAGGAGGAGGCGAAGGCCCTGGTGAGCGAGGTGCTCAAGCAGGTGTGAGGCGGTCACCACGGCCTGAGCACGCCCGCCCAGCGGTGCCGGTGCTCAGCGCGGCGGGGACAGCTCGCGGCGGCTGAGCTGTTCGCGCAGCTCATCGGGGAGCAGCTCGCGCAGCTGCTCGGGCAACAGCGGGAGGTCGAGCAGGCTGAGCTTGATCTGGTTGCGCTCCTGGTGGCGCCGTGGATCGAGCCGGACCACCTGCCCGGCGTTCGGGACGTATCGGATGAGCACCTCGCCCTCAACCGCCGCGTCCCGGATCACCAGCCCGTCCATCTCCACCGCCACCGGCGCGGTGCCGGGGCGCAGCTCCAGGTGCAAGGTCTCCTCCGGCGCGAGCACCACCGAGCGGGAGATCCCGGCCATCGGAGCCGACGGAGTCACCACCACGGCCTGCGCGGCCGGCGAGATCAAGGGCCCGCCGGCCGCGTAGCTGTACGCCGTCGAGCCGGTGGGCGTGCTCACCACCAGCGCGTCGCAGCGGTAGTAGCCGTACCGCTGCCCGTCCACGGCGAGCGTCACCGTGACGAAACCAGACCCGGGATGGCGCACCAGCGCCACGTCGTTGAACGCCACCACGTCGTCCCCGCAGACGTCGCAGGCGAGGCAGGCGTGCGACTCGACGGTGTAGTCGTGCGCGGCCAGCCGATCCAGCGCCGGAGGCAGGTCCGGCGGCTCCACCTCGACCAGGAAGCCGAGCCGGCCCAGGTGCACCCCGAGCACCGGCTTCGGGGCTCGCACTGCGCAGCGCAACGCTCCCAGCATGGTGCCGTCCCCGCCGATGCTGATCAGGGCGTCCGACCGCGTGGCCAGCTCCGCCGCGGGGACCGGCTCGACCGACGCGGGTACGCGGTGCCGGTCCTCGGCTCGGACGATGAGTGCCTTGCCGTGCCGGGCCGCCCAGCGGTCGATGATCTCGACCACCGCGGAGACATCCCGGCTGGGATGCAGCACCAGACCCATCACGTACCCCGCCACCGGTACAGCTCACCACACGAGCGGCCGACCCGCCGGGCGTACGGAAAGGGCCCGGCGACCGGCCGCGGGCAAGGACGACTGTCAGGTTTGCCTGGTCAGGGCCTTCTCGCGACCAAAGTCGGGCTACGTCGTTGGCCCGTTGGATGAGGCAGATGAGGAAACAGACAAGGAAACCGGCGGGCCCACCCGCGGCCGTCCCCTACTCGAGGTCCCGTTCGCGTCCTCGGGTCGCGCTGGTTACCCACAATCTCGACGGCTGCGGGGGGGTTGTGACGGCGGCCCGTTGGTTCCACGACACATTGACCCGGGCCGGCTACGAGGTGGACCTGCACGACCTCGCCACGGCCAGCATCGACCCGGCCAGTCGGCGACTGGCCGTGCCCTGGACGTGGTTGCGCAGGAGCATCCGGATGTCCCTGGGCACCGCGGTCGGCTGGCACTGGGGAGCGAACGCGGTCGAGGTCGAATGGATGCGGTACCGGCCGCGTCGGGAACTCTCCCGGGCGTTGCGCGGTTACGACTGCATCCAGGTCGTCTGCGGGACACCGGCCTGGGCCGGGGTCGTCACCGGGCTCCGGGTGCCGGTGGTGCTCCAGGCGGCGACGGTGGTGGCCTGGGAACGAGCCGCCTTCTTCGCCCAGCACCTGACCCTCGCCGACCGATGGCGACAGTTGATGGCCGCCGGCGTCTCCCGGCTGGAACGCACGGCGCTCCGCGACGTCGACGCCGTGCTGGTGGAGAACCCCGTCATGGCCGACTTCGTCCGCTCGGTAGGACAGGAACAGGTGGTGCTTGCCCCGCCCGGTGTGGACACCTCGTTCTTCACCCCACCGATCGGCGGTTGGCGTCGGGACGGCTACCTGCTGTCGCTGTGCCGGCTGGCTGATCCGCGCAAGGGGTTGGACCGCCTGGTCGACGCGTACGCCCTGCTCGTCAAGGCGGATCTCGGCGTACCCGATCTGGTGTTGGCCGGCAGCGGGACGTTGCCGGAAGAACTCGCCTCGCGGATCACGGCGCTCGGTTTGGGGGACCGGATCGAGGTCCGGCCCGACGT
Source organism: Micromonospora sp. NPDC048999 (assembly GCF_040649295.1). Taxonomy (NCBI): domain Bacteria; kingdom Bacillati; phylum Actinomycetota; class Actinomycetes; order Micromonosporales; family Micromonosporaceae; genus Micromonospora; species Micromonospora sp. NPDC048999. The sequence continues at coordinate 22,805 of NZ_JBEZFI010000012.1, forward strand.
ATCCCCTGCCGACCTCGTCGGGCTGTACCAGGGCGCGTCGGTTTTCCTGCAGACCTCATACGAGGAGGGGCTTGGCCTCTCGACGATCGAGGCGATGGCCTGTGGGCTCCCGGTCGTCTCTACCGCCAGCGCCGGCGCGCTTGAGGTTGTGGTCGACGGGGTGACCGGCTGCCTGGTGCCGCTGGAACCGGCTGACGCGGTGCCCGCCGCAGTGGCGACGCGGACCAGGGAACTGCTGCGCGGAGCGGGTGGCCGAGCCGGCCGACGTGGTCGGGAACGGGCCGTCGAAGAGTTCTCCACCGAGGTCGCCGCCCGTGCCATCCTCGAAACGTACGACGAACTCCTCGCCACGCGGCCGCCACGTGTCCCGGCCGCAGCGCAGGCCCCCGCGGGTGCCGAGCTGAGGGGTTGACGTGAGCCGACGGCGGATGAGCGGTGTCGCCACGTCGGGATCGGGAAGTTTGCCGGGCGGCCTGCGGTGACGGTAACGGCGGTGGACCCCGCCGGCAGGCGGACCGGCGCGCGGGAGGGGCGCCCGCGCGCCTCCCGGCTGATTTGGCTGCTCGAGTTCTATCCGGTCAGCGCCGTCGTCCTGGCACCCTACGCCATCCTGGTCGTCCCGATGGCGGTGCTGTACCACAACCCCCGCATCGGCTTCATCTTCATGCTGCTAGGGCTGGCTTTGAGCGGCACAGTCGTCGTGGAGACGGTGTTCCGGGGCAGGATGAACCGGCGTGGCCAGTGGCAGCGCGGCCTGGCGGAGGCCAATGCCAGGCATCCCCGGCTCTTTCTGATCGCCCGGCTGGTCACGGTCGGCAGCATCGTGGCTGATCTTGTCGGCGCGTCCGAGGGCCGGGGCACCATCTTCACCCAGATCACGGGAGAGGTGGCGCAATCCCGTCTGGCCCTGGCCACGTCCCTGTTCACGGGCTGGCGGTATCTCGCGCTCGCCCTGCTGGTGGCGAGTTTCGTCGGAGGCTTCGTCGGCCGCTACGCCTTCCTGCTCTGGGCAGCCGCCCTCGTCGCCGCCCAGGTGATCCTCGTCCTGCTGACCGCGAAATCCGAGCCGCTGATCTCGTACCTGTCGTTCATCGTCGCCGTCACAGCCATCTGCGGCGTGATCCGACCCCGCTTCGCCGTCATCATGATGGCGGCCCTCTTCCTCGCCTGGCCGACCCTCTACACCGTACGGAACGAGGTCCGGGTCGACGGCGGCGTACAGGTCGCGCAGGACGTGACGGCCGGCGATCGGCTTCGCTTCGACCGGCAGGTGACCCTGGCCGACGAGTTCGACGTCCCGGTCGACCTGGACCAGCCGGGTCTCGCCGACGTGGTTCGCTACGGGCTGGTGCCCCGCCTGTTCGACGCCGATCGCGCCCCGATATCGATCGGCAACACCATCAACATGTACCTCGGCGGTTCGTCGACGTCCGCATACAGCTTCCTCACGCTGGGCACGGTCTACTTCCTTGAGGGTTGGTGGGGGGTGATGCTCTTCTACACCAGCTGGGCGATCCTGGCCAGCGTCCTGCTGCGTGTCGGGCGCGCACCCGGCCCGGTCCGACTGAGCCTATTCGCGCTCGTGATCGGCGGACCGCTCCTCTGGACCAGCGCCTATCCGGACGCCATGATCGGGTTCCTCCAGTACTCGGTCGCCGCGTCGCCGGTCCTGCTGCTGATCTACCTGATCAGGCGCCGGGTCAAGGCCGCGGTGCCGGACAAGGTGCCGGTCCACCGGTCCTGGACATGACGGCGCAGACATCGGCGAGGCCCCGTGCTCGCTTCCCACGCGGCCCGGCCGGCCGGCACCGCACCGGTCGGCAGTCACGGAGCTACCGTCGGCGTACCGTCGCGGCCCTGGCCGCGAACGGCCTGTCCAGCCTGGGTAACGTCCTCATGTCGGTGGTCGTTGCGCGTGGCGAGTCGCTCACCGGGCTGGGCCAGTTTGCCCTCGCCTTCTCGGTCTACGTCTTCGCCATCGGGCTGGTCCGGGCGGCGGTCACGGAGGGTGTGCTCGCTGCGGGACCGGAGCGGGCGACTGCGGCGATCGGCGGCGGGGTCCGCAGGGCGTGCGCGGTGGGCGCCGGTGCCGGGGCCGCGGTGGCCGGTGCCGGCCTGGTGGTCGGGTCCCGCTATCTCGTGATCGTCGGGGTCGCGTTGTGCGGTCTCGTGGTTTACGACTACACCCGGGGGGTCAGCCTGGGCGTGGGCTCCGCGCGGGCCGCCTGTGCCCAGGACGTCGCGTGGACGGGTGTGACTGCGATGGCTGTTCTGGCAGCCCTGTTCGAATCCGTCGCGCCAGTCCTGCTCTTCGCGGTGTGGGCTACCTCGGGAGCGGTCCTCGGGTTCCTCGTCGCTGTCTGGCGCGGGTACCGGCCGCTGCCCGGATGGGGGCTGGACCGCGAAGGCACCCGCAACGCGCTCAGCTTCGGCCTCCAGTTCCTGATCACGTCCGGGTCCGCCCAGTTGGCCCTCACCGGCCTGGCAGTGACGGCAGGCGTCGGCGTCGTCGGCGCGCTGGGCGCCGCCCAGACCGTGTTCGGCCCGGTAGCACTCCTCACCGCCACCCTCTCGGCCATCATCATCCCGTACCTCAGCCGGGCCCGACCGGTCACCGCCCGCGCGCGGGCGCGTACCGCCGGACCGGTCGTCCTGGTGGCGGTCGGTTTCATCGTGCCGGTGGTGCTCGCGATCAGTCTCCTGCCCGGCGAGGTCGGTCGAGCCGTCTTCGGGGCAAACTGGACCGCCGCCCGACCGCTGCTGCCGTTGCTCGGGGTGGAGGCGGTCCTGGTGCCGGCGGCGCTCGTCGCGTTCGCCGGCCATCGTGTTGAGCGCGCCGGAGCGAGGGCACTGCTGCTGGGTGCCGGGCTGGGACCCGTCCGGGTGGTGGTGGTGGTCTCCGGCGGTCTGCTCTTCGGAGCCAACGGTGCCGCCGGCGCACTGGCCGTCATGGCGGTGGCCAGCGCGAGCTGCTGGTGGATCAGCTACCTGTCATTGAGGGAGAAGGAGACACCGTGGCCCAGTCCAGCACCGGCCTGATCTGTCTCGGCGAGGCGGCCAACTTCGGGGACGACCTGATCATGATTGCCGGGGTGGCCGCGATCGCCGCCGGGCACGACGACGTCGAGGTGCGGTACCTGAGTTTCGGCCATCCCGTGAACTGGGGCGAGATCTCCACCCGGCTCGGCCTGCGCCTGGATCCGCGTCCGGTGCGCTACCAGCGGGAGCTGCCTGGTTCCCGACGGAGCGAGCTGGCCTTCGGCGATTGCGACGCGCTGCTGGTCGGTGGTGGGGGCCTGTTCCAGACCAGCCACCATCCGCACACGCCCTACCTGTGGTTGAGTTACCTGCCGCGCCACCTGCCGGCGGTGCCTGTGCTCGGCGTCGGGCTGGGCCTGGGGCCGCTCAGCGACGACTGGAGCCGCCGGTTGCGTCGGCTCGGCTCCCCTTTCGACGAGTGTTACCTGCGGGACGGGGACTCGGTCGCCCTGGCCGAGGAACGGTTGGGGTGGCGGGTGCGACGGTGCCGGGACTTCGTGGACCACACCTTCCTCCGGCAACTCGGGATCGAAGCGCCCCGAGGGACGGGCGGGTCGGGCCAGCTCGGGGTGGCGCTCCGCCGCTGGCCGGGGCTGGAGGTCGGTCCCACCGTCCGGCACATCGCCCGGATCGCCGAGTCTTCGGGAACCGACACGATCCGGGTCTTCGTGTTGGAGGCCGGCGCCCACGGCCCCGACGTCAGCTTCAGTGAGCAGGTAGGTCGGGGACTCGGGCGCGACGCCGAGGTTGTCCCCTATCGGGGGAGCGACCTGGTGGCTTTCGCCGATGCGATGGCCCGGTGCACGGTGGCGGTGTCGATGAAGCTGCACTCCAGTGCCCTCTGGGGGGCGCTGGGTGTGCCGATCTTCCCCATCTCGTACGCACCGAAGACGGCGGCGTTCTTCGGGCAGCCATTCCGCGGGTTGACGGTCTACGACCGGATCCTCCCTCCCGCCGTCGAACCGGAGGCGGTTCCCCGGGCGGCCGACGTGGTGGGCCCGTGGATCGGGCGGGCGTTGGCCGGAGCGGTCCGCCCCGCCCGGGCCGTACTGCCACGGGCGGAGAGGTTGCGGCTGCAGACGTCGAGCACCGCCATCAACGTCTATCGCCAGCTGGGACGCGGGCTGAAAGAGCGTGGTCACGCCCGGGGCGCGGTGAGTGCGATGCTTCCACCCCACTAAGCCCGAAATTGTGTGATTAAACCGTTACGGTGCGCGTCTTCGCTCGATGTACAGGTGATCGGTCCGTACGCCGAAGGGTTGTCGATGCGCATTTTGATCACCGGCGGGGCCGGCTTCATCGGCTCCAACCTGGCCCGCGCCGCAATGGTCGAGCCTGCGGTGAAGGAGGTGAGCGTCCTCGACGACCTGTCGGTCGGGCTGCGCGGCAACCTCGACGGGCTGGACGTCAACGTCGTCGAGGGCTCGATCCTGGACCCCGCCGCCCTGGACGCGGCGATGGCCGGCCGGGAAGCGGTCGTCCACCTGGCCGCGCTGGCCAGCGTGCCCAGCTCGCTGCTCGACCCGGTGGCCACCCACCACGCGAACGCCACGGGCACGCTCATGGTCCTCGAGGCGGCACGACGGCACGACGTGCGCCACATCGTGGTCGCCTCATCCTCGGCGGTGTACGGCATGAACCCCGTGCTGCCGGAGGCGGAGCTCACCTGGACCCAGCCGATGAGTCCGTACGCCGCCAGCAAGCTCGCCACGGAGGCGTACGCTCTCGCCCACCAGGCATCGTTCGGGCTGCCGACGCTGGCCTTCCGGTTCTTCAACGTGTTCGGTCCGGGGCAGCGGCACGACCACGCCTACGCCGCCGTGATCCCCCGGTTCGTCCACGCGGCCCTGCGTGGGGAGCCCGTCGTGCTGCACGGCGACGGCACCCAGTCCCGCGACTTCACTTTCGTCGGCTCGGTGTGTCAGGTGATCCTCGACGCGCTCCGTCGTCGGGTGCACCACCCACACCCGGTTAACCTCGCGTTCGGGACGCGGGCGAGCCTGCTGCAGGTCCTCGACGAGCTCACGGAGCTGCTGGACCGGCCGATCGCCCGCGAATACGCGCCGCCCCGCACCGGCGACATCCCGCACTCATCGGCCGACACCAGCACCCTGCGTGAGCTGTTTCCGGACATCGAGCCGGTTGCCCGCCCGGACGGCCTTCGGGTGACCGTGGAGTGGATGGCCGGGCGGCTGGGCCTCGAACACGCCGCGACGCGGTGACCGAGTCCCTCGATGAACCAGACACAGATCGTGATCGACGCCGCCGGCGGGTCGGGCGGCGGAGCGGGACGCCTCAAGGCCGAACTCGACGCCTTCCTCGCCGACGGCGCACCTCCGCTTCGGGTGATCGGGTGGGACCGCCAGCTCACGCCCTCGTGGCTGGTGCTGCGGGAGGCCGCCGCCGGCCGCGCGCCCGTCGTGGCCGCGCTGAACAACGTCTCGTTCACCTGGCGCGGCACCGAGCGACGGGTGCTGGTGCACAATGCCCTGCACTTTTTGGCGCCCGACGAGGTGCGGCTACTGGGCCTGCTGCCCCGGTCGTTCCGGGCACAGATCCCCGTCGTCCGGCGGACGCTGCGCCGGGCCGACGTGATCGTCGTGCCGTGCTCGGCGATGGCGGAACGAGTCGCCGACCGGGTGCCCGCGGTCCGCGACCGGCTGCTGGTGCTCGCGAATCCCGTCAGCCCGGTCGGCCCCCGCATCCCCGCCGACGAGGTGTCGATCCTCGTTCCGGTGGTGCCGTCGCCGTTCAAGAACGTGGTGCGCGAGCTACGGGTGCTGCTCGCCGCGCTCGACCGGCGCCGGCACCGGGCGCGGGTCCGGATGACCGCGCATCCGCACGAACTCCCCGCCGACCTGGCCCGGCACCCCCGGCTCGACCTGCTCGGCCGGCTGCCGCACCACGAACTTGCCGAGCACTGGCGGCGGACGACCGCCGTCTTCTTCCCGTGTGCGCTGGAGTCCTTTGGCTACCCGCTCGCCGAGGCCCGCGTCTACGGGCTGCCGGTGCTGGCACCCGATACCCAGCAGTCGCGGGAGATCGCGGGCGCCGCTGTGGTGCCGTACCGGTTGTCTGACACGAACAGTCTCGCGGAGGCCGTTGACGGCATCGACCGGCCGGTGCTCCCGGAACCGTACGCGTTCGAGCGGGTCGCGTACTTCACCCGGTTGCTGGGGCTCGACCGGAACTTCGCGACCTGGAGCGCGTCGGCCCCGCCGCCCCGCGATCGGGACCCCATGAGGCGCACCGTTGTCTGATCATCACGAGCGCCGTGACGCCCCGAAAAGGGCGGGCCGGCTCACCAGGGCCTCGGGCCCGGTCCACCGGGCGCGCGCCTCGTGCATCCGTCGGATCATGTCGGGCCAGGCCGGTGGGCGATAGCCGGTGGCCTCCGCCAGCGTGTCCGCGCGCATCGACCGGTCGCACACGAAGTCGTCGTCCGGCACGATCTCACCCCGCCAGCCGTACACGTCGGCGACCAGCCGGAGCAGGTCGTGCTTCGGGATGGGTTCGGCGGCGACGTGGTAGAGGCCGGCCAGGTCTTCGCGGGGCAGGATCACCTCGCGCAGCAGCCGGGCGAATTCGACGGTCGTCACACCGCTGTAGACGGCCCTGGTAAATCCCCGCACCCGCCCCTCCTGCGAGAGGAACCAGTCCAGCAGCGACCGCTTCGTGGTCAACTCGTGCCCGATGATCGACGTCCGCAGGGTGAGCGCGGGGGCGGTCGTGGTCTCGCCCAGCAGCTTGGACCGGCCGTAGAGGTCGGCCGGGTCCGGCAGGTCGTCCTCGACGTAACCGCCGTGGCGGCCGGAGAAGACGCAGTCGGTGCTGACGTGGACCAGCCGGCTGCCGAGCCGGGCGCACGCGTCGGCGAGCAGGTGGGGGAAGAGGGCGTTGAGCGTCACGGTGTGGACAGCGTCCTGCACGTCCGGGCGCTGCTTGATCACCCCGACGCCGTTGACGACGACGTCCGGTCGGACGTCGTCGAGTATCTGGCGCACCTGCTCGAACCGGGTGGCGTCGACGGCCGGGGTGATCCGGGCGAGCAGGCCGGCCGGGTAGAGCGGCCCCCGGTCCTCGATGCTGCGCGCGGCGCCGTAGACGTCGAGGGCCGGATCCTCGCTCAGCTCCCGCAGGAGTGCGTGGCCCAGCATTCCGGTGGCTCCGAGGACGAGGACGCGTGTCATCGTGATTCCCTGTCCCGGCGGGCGCTCCTGGCCCGCCGTGCCGCATCGGTGAGCAGGTCGGCGAGGACCTGCACGTTGGTCGCTTGACTCATGTGGGCCAGGTAGTGGTGGCGTCCCGCCCGTCCCATCGCCCGCAGCCGGGAGCGGGGCGTTGCCCGGGCGAGGCGGATGACCTCGGCCAGGCTCGCCGCGTTCTCGGGCGGGGCGGCGAAGCCGGCGCCAGCGTCCCGGACGATCCGGGCCACGTCGCCGGGCGCGCAGGCGAGCACGGGTTGGCCGCAGGCGAGGATCGACTGGACCTTGCTGGGCAGGGTGATCCGGAACAGCGGCTCGTCCGCCAGGGACACCAGATGCAGGTCGGCGGCGGCCATCCGGGCCGGCAGCCGGTCCGGCGGGACCGGGTCGAGGAAGTGGATCTGACCGGGCCGGCACCCCGCCGCCCGGGCCGTCAGCGCGTCCTTCTCCACCCCGTCGCCGACCAGGACCAGGTGGACGTCCGGCAGGTCGGCCAGCCGGGCCACGGCGTCGATCGCGACGTCGATCCGCTGTGCCGGGCCGTGGTTGCCGGCGTACATGAGCACGAAGTCGTCGTCGCCCAGGCCGAGCCGGGCCCGCAGGCCCGGCTCGGGCTCGGTCGGCTGCATGACCTTCTCGTCGGCCCAGTTGTAGACCACCGAGACCTTGTCGACGGGTACGCCGCGAGCGAGAATCGTGTCCCGCAGCCCGGGCGTGGGCACCGTGACGTGGTCGGCCCGGCGGTATGTCCGGTCCGTGAACCGGCCCAGGCTCGCCTCGGCGAGGCGACGGGCCGGACCCTCGGTGAGGAAGCCGGTGGCGAACACGGAGTCCGGCCAGAGGTCCAGCACCATCGTCACGTACGGGGTCCCCCAGCGCCGCCGCGCGGCCATGGCCGCGGCGGTGGCGGTCACCGGGGAGGAATACACCAGGGCGACGTCGGCGTCGCGCAGGACCGAACCGCCGAGCAGCGACGAGGACGCCGCCCAGCTCAGGTAGTTGACGGCTCGGCCGAGCGCGGACCGGTCGTGGCTGGGGTAGAGCGGCGTGCGGATGATCCGCTTCCCGTCGCGGTCCTCGACGGTCCGGCGCCGGGCCGAGTACCCGTCGTAGACGACGCCCTTCGGGTAGTTCGGCACCCCGGTGAGGACGTCGACGTCGAAGCCCTGGCGGCGCAGTGCGTCGGTGATGCCCTGGGCGAACGGCGCCGGCTCCGGGGGGAACCACTGGCTGACCAGCGCCACCCGGTCAGGTCGTCCGCCGCGCCCGGTCGGCGGCGTCACGCCGCGGTGACGGCCGCGTCGAGCTGCGCCCGGACCTCGGGCAGGGCCAGCAGTAGCGACTCGATCTCCGCCACCACGAGGCGCCGGGCGTTGTGCGAGTTGAAGTCGACCCGGTCGCCACGGTTGACGTTGCCTTCCTCGAAGTAGAGGGCGTAGTTCAGGTCCCGGCTGTCCACCGGCACCCGGAGGAACTCGCCGAAGTCCTCGGCGCGGGACAGGTCCTCGCGGCTGGCGAGGGTCTCGTACAGCTTCTCCCCGTGCCGGATGCCGAGGACGTTGAACTTGGCGGGCACTTTGAACAGGTTGCACAACGCCGTGGCCAGGTCGCCGATGGTGCAGGCGTCGGCCTTGCGGATGAAGACGTCCCCCGGCTGGCCGTGGTGGAACGCGTGCTCGACCAGCTCGACCGACTGCTCCAGCGACATCAGGAAGCGGGTCATTTTCGGCTCGGTCACCGTCAGCGGGACGCCCCTGCGGATCTGGTCGATGAACAGCGGGATCACCGAGCCGCGCGAGTACATGACATTGCCGTAGCGGACGCAGCAGACCCGGGTCCGGGCCGCGGAGTTGTTGCGCGAGTGGGCCTGGGCCACCTTTTCCATCAGCGCTTTGGTCATACCCATGGCGTTGACCGGATAGACCGCCTTGTCGGTGCTCAGCAGCACCAGCGCCTCGACGCCGTTGCGCTCGCAGGCGTCGACCACGTTGGCGCTGCCCAGCACATTGGTCCGTACCGCTTCGAGCGGGAAGAACTCACAGGAGGGCACCTGCTTCAGGGCCGCGGCGTGGAAGACGAACTCGATGTCCCGGCTGGCCCTGGCCACCGAGTCGTAGTCGCGGACGTCACCGACGTAGTACCGGACGCGGTCGTCCCCGAGCCGGTGCCGCATCGCGTCCTGCTTGGACTCGTCCCGGCTCAGGACGCGCACCTCGGCCGCTCCCGCTCGCAACAGCCGGGACACCATCGTCAGGCCGAATGAGCCGGTGCCGCCGGTGATCAGAAACCGTCGGCCCGAGAGCAAGGGTGTCACGTTCTCCTCCTGTCTTCCCGGCCGGGCGCACGTTACCGGGTCGGGGCATCGAACCGGACGATACCGTCGAACACGGGTTTTACCTTGCGGAAAACCCAAATCCCATAGACCTAATAAAATGACCGAAATTCGTCACCGATTTTCCGTGACCGCCCAGCGATTCCGTTCGTTGAGTGACGGATAGGAGCCGGCCCGTCGGCGGAGCCGGCCGATACGGGAAGGTGCGGCGATGACGCGGGTAATGACCGTGGTGGGTACCCGTCCGGAGATCATCCGGCTCTCGCGGACCATGGATCGGCTGGACCGGACCGTGGAGCACGTGCTCGTCCACACCGGGCAGAACTGGGATCGCGCCCTCTCCGACGTCTTCTTCTCCGAGCTGCGGCTTCGTGAACCGGACCGCTTCCTGAAGGTCGACACGTCCTCGCTCGGTCGGGTCCTCGGCGGTGTGCTGGTCGGGATGGAGGAGGCGATCCGGGACATGCGGCCGGACGCGCTCCTCGTGCTGGGCGACACCAACAGCAGCATCGCGGCCGTCATGGCCCGGCGGATGCGCGTCCCCGTCTACCACATGGAGGCGGGGAACCGGTGCTTCGACCTCAACGTGCCCGAGGAGACCAACCGGCGTCTGGTGGACCACGTCTCGGACTTCAACCTGGTCTACTCCGAGCACGCGCGGCGCAACCTTCTCGCCGAGGGGCTGCACCCGCGTCGGATCCTGCACACCGGCTCACCGATGCGCGAGGTCCTCGATCACTACCGTGCCGACATCGAGTCGTCGACAGTTCTCCGGCGGCTGGACTTCGAACGCGCGGGCTATTTCGTGGTCAGCGCCCATCGGGAGGAGAACGTCGACAGCCCCGACCGCCTGCGTCAGTTGCTCGACTGCCTGCAGGCGGTTCGGCGGACGTGGGAGTTGCCGGTCCTGGTCTCCACGCATCCGCGTACCCGCAAGCGCCTGGAGGCGCTGACCGCCGAGGCGCTCGACCTCGACGGAATCGCCTTCCACGAGCCGTTCGGTCTCTTCGACTACGTGCATCTGCAGACTCGGGCGCGGTGCGTGCTCTCCGACAGCGGGACCATCAGCGAGGAGGCGGCCATCCTCGGTTTCGCGGCCGTCACGCTGCGGGACTCGATGGAACGGCCGGAGGCGCTCGACGCGGGCGGGATCATCATGACCGGCCTCGAGCCCGCCGGGGTGGTCGAAGCGGTGCGGGTGGCGATCGACCAGGTCGAGACCGCCGGCGTGCCGTGCCCGGTCGACTACCAGGTCCCGGACACGTCGCGGCGGGTGGTGGACTTCATCCTCTCCACCGCCCGGCGGCATCACGACTGGGCCGGTATTCGACGGTAGCGGGCCCGGTGGGCAGCGCGCGGTGGATCACCCCCGCGCGGCCCCGCCGGCCCGAGCGGTCAGGAAGTCGTCGATGGCGCCGAGGACGCGGGTGATCTGCGGCTCGGTCAGCCCGCTACCGCTGGGCAGGGCGAGGCCGTCGGCGAAGAGCCGGTCGGCCGCTCCGGTCAGCAGGCTCTCCGCTCCGGCGTACGCCGGTTGCCGGTGCATCGGCTTCCAGACCGGGCGGGTCTCGATGTCCCGCGCGGTGAGGTGTTCGGCCAGCTCCTCCGCCCGCCAGCCGGCCCGCTCGGGGTCCACGGCCAGCGCGGTGAGCCAGCAGTTGGCGTCGCCGTCCTCGACGCCGAGCAGCGTGACCCCCGGTACGGACGCGAAGAGCTTCGCGTACCGGTCGCGCAGCTGCCGCCGGCGGGCGATCATCCCGTCGAGGCGGACCAGCTGGGCGCGGCCCAGCGCGGCGAGCAGGTTGCTCAGCCGGTAGTTGTAGCCGGTCTCCCGGTGCTCGTAGTGCCGGACCGGCTCGCGGGCCTGGGTGGACAGATGCCGCGCCCGGGCGAGCAGCGTCAGGTCGTCGGAGACCAGCATGCCCCCGCCCGACGTGGTCATGATCTTGTTGCCATTGAAGGAGAGCACGCCGGCTCGGCCGAAGGAGCCGGCCGCCCGGCCGCTGTGGGTGGCACCGAGCGCCTCCGCGGCGTCCTCGACGATCGGAACCTCCGCGGCGGCGCAGACCGGCAGCAGCGCGGTGTAGTCGGCGCAACTGCCGAACAGGTCGACCGGGACCACCGCCCCGACCCGCTGCCCCCGGGCGGCGAGCCGCTTCAGCACCTCGGCGACGAGGGCGACGTCGACGTTGCCGGTCTGCGGGTCACAGTCGACGAAGACCGGTGTGGCTCCGGTGTACCGGACCGCGTTGGCCGTCGCGACGAACGTCAGCGTCGGTACGACGACCGCGTCGCCCGGTCCGACGCCGACACCCAGCAGCGCCAGGTGCAGCGCGGCCGTGCCGGAGCTGACGGCGACCGCGCCCCGGGTACCGGCCCGCAGCGCCACCTCTCGCTCGAAGGCGTCGAGATCCGGACCGACCGGCGCGACCCAACCGGAGCGCAGCGCCGCGATCAGATAGGACTCCTCGAGCGGCCCGACGTCGGGCGCGGACAGAAGGATGGTCTGATTCATCGGTCGCCTCCGCGGAAGGTCGTCATACCGGTGCCCGGTCGCGACCACCGGGTTCGACCCGGATCTGGCTACCGAGGAACTCGGGCGCCGTCGCGCTGCCCGCCGCCGAGATCCCGTCGCGCCACAGCACCGTCCGGACCGTGGCGAGGAGGATGGTGAGGTCGACCCGCAGGCCCCTGCTGTCCACATACTGCACGTCGAGGTCCAGCTTCGCTTCCCAGCTCAGGCTGTTGCGGCCGTTCACCTGGGCCAGTCCCGTCACGCCGGGCCGTACCTCGTGTCGGCGGGCCTGCCAGGGGGAGTAGCGGGGAAGATATTCGGGCAGCAGGGGACGCGGGCCCACCAGGCTCATGTCACCGCGCAGCACGTTCCACAGGGTCGGGAGTTCGTCCAGGCTGGTCGCCCGCAGCAGACGGCCCAACGGGGTGAGCCGGTCGACGTCCGCGACCACGCCGCGTCGTGGGTCGATCGGGAGCATCGACCGGAACTTGACCAGCTCGAAGATGGTGCCGTCCCGGCCGACGCGGGCCTGACGGAACAGGACTGGCCGGCCGAGGCCGACGGCCACCACGAGCGCCACCAGCGCCATCAGCGGCGCGGTGAGCACGAGCAGGACCAGCGTCGCCACCACGTCGATCGTGCGCTTCAGACGATCCGGTCGGGCCCGGACCGCTGCCTGGGCCGGTGCGTCCATCAGAGCGGACGTCGGCATCGCCGCCACCTCCACGTGTTCCACCGTCCTGTGTTCCCCGAAAGGTTCCATCAGGCATAAATGCCTCAAATCAGGAGGAAAGAAATCCCACTGCCCGACTCGGACGGTTCAACCGATGTTGGTGTGCAGAGGACGCGGTCTCGGGCATAGTCGATTCCGCCCACCTGCGACAGGAAGGCGTGCCGGCGGAGCCGGGGTCGGTCAGCACCAGTCGTTGCCCGCCGCGAGACGCCGACTGAGCAACGCCGCCAGCGGCATCGACTCGCCGTCCCGGCCGCCCCGTCCGACGACCAGCGGCGGCGGGGACGGCTCAGGGGCGGCCCCGAACAGCCGCGACCGCAGGCTGGCCGGCACGGTCAGCAGATAGAACCGCCCCCCGGCGTCGACCGCCCGGCTCCGCGCCCGGTCCACATACCAGCCGGTCAGCCTGGTGCGATACCGGGCGCGGCCGTCGTAGGACGTCGCGGTCAGCCGATCCGGCCGCAACCCGCGCCGGGCCGCCTCAGCCGCGAACCGGGCCACCAGATCCGCCGCCTCGGCCTGCTCGGCGGCGCGCTGCCGGGCGTCGGCCGCCGCGTGCGCCCGCACCGCGCGGCGCTGCCGCTCCCGCCACTCCAGGCCGTCGTCCGCACCCACGGCGGCGAGAGTACGCGCCGCGACAGCGGATCAGGCCAGGGGCGGCGAGAGTACGCGCCGCGACAGAGGATCAGGCCAGGCCGGCGCGGCGCAGCGCGTCCAGCATGGCGCTGTTGGCCGGGGGCGGCGTCCCCCCGCCGCGCCCCTGCCGCTGCTGCGGCCCACCCCGGGAGCCGCCCCGGTCGCCCCGCTGCGCGCCGCCCTGGCCGCCGCGCTGCGCGTCGCCCCGGTCGCCGCGTGGGCCGCCGCCCTGGCCGCCGCGCTCCCGGCGCCCGTCGCCGCCCGACGGCCGGGCACCGCCGGTCGTCGTCTCGTCGTCCAGCCGCAGGGTCAGCGAGATGCGCTTGCGGGGTACGTCGACGTCGAGCACCTTGACCCGGACCACGTCGCCGGACTTCACCACGTCCCGCGGGTCCTTCACGAAGGTGTGCGACATGGCCGATACGTGCACGAGGCCGTCCTGGTGCACGCCGACGTCGACGAACGCGCCGAACGCGGCCACGTTGGTCACCACGCCCTCCAGCACCATCCCGGGCTGCAGGTCACCGATCTTCTCGACACCCTCGACGAACGTCGCCGTCCTGAACTCCGGGCGCGGGTCGCGGCCGGGCTTTTCCAACTCGCCCAGGATGTCGGTGACGGTGGGCAGGCCGAAGGTGTCGTCGACGAAGTCGGTGGCCCGGAGCCCGCGCAGGATCGCGTTCTGCCCGATCAGCGCGCGCAGGTCCTGCCCGGTGTGGGCGAGGATCCGCCGCACCACCGGGTACGCCTCGGGGTGCACGCTGGAGGAGTCCAGCGGGTCGTCGCCGCCGGGGATACGCAGGAAGCCGGCGCACTGCTCGAACGCCTTCGGGCCCAGCCGGGGCACCTTGCGCAGGTCGGCCCGGGTGCGGAACGGCCCGTTGGCGTCCCGGTGCAGCACGATGTTCTCCGCCAGCCCGGCGCCGATGCCGGAGACCCGGGTCAGCAGGGGAGCGGAGGCGGTGTTGACGTCGACGCCGACCCCGTTGACGCAGTCCTCGACCACCGCGTCCAGCGAGCGGGACAGCTTCACCTCGGACAGGTCGTGCTGGTACTGCCCGACGCCGATCGAGCGCGGGTCGATCTTCACCAGCTCGGCGAGCGGGTCCTGGAGGCGACGGGCGATGGAGACCGCGCCGCGCAGCGACACGTCCAGCCCGGGCAGCTCCTGCGAGGCGTACGCGGAGGCGGAGTAGACCGACGCGCCGGCCTCGGAGACCACCACCTTGGTCAGCGCCAGCTCCGGGTGCCGCTTGATCAGGTCGCCGGCCAGCTTGTCCGTCTCCCGGCTGGCGGTGCCGTTGCCGATGGCGATCAGCTCGACCCGGTGCGCCGCGGCCAGCTTGGCCAGGGTGTCGATCGAGGCGTCCCACTGCCGGCGCGGCTCGTGCGGGTAGATCGTGTCGGTGGCGACCACCTTGCCGGTGGCGTCCACCACGGCCACCTTCACGCCGGTGCGCAGCCCCGGGTCCAGGCCCATGGTCGCCCGGGTGCCGGCAGGTGCGGCGAGTAGCAGGTCGCGCAGGTTGGTGGCGAAGACCCGGACAGCCTCCTCCTCGGCTGCCTGCCAGAGCCGCATCCGCAGGTCGGCGCCGAGGTGGATGAGGATCCGGGTACGCCAGGCCCAGCGCACCGTGTCGGCCAGCCACCGGTCGGCCGGGCGCCCCTGGTCGCTGACGCCGAACCGGCCGGCGACGGCCGCCTCGTACCGGGTCGGGCCGGTGGCCACGGCGTCGGAGTCGCCGTCGGCCTCCGGGTCCATGGTCAGGTCGAGCACGCCCTCCTTCTCGCCCCGGAACATGGCGAGGATCCGGTGCGAGGGGAGCTTCGGGTACGGCTCGGCGAAGTCGAAGTAGTCGGCGAACTTGGCGCCGGCGGCCTCCTGGCCGTCGCGTACCCGGGCGACCAGCCGGCCCCGCGACCACATCTGCTCGCGGAGCGTGCCGATCAGGTCGGCATCCTCGGCGAAGCGCTCGATGAGGATGGCCCGGGCGCCGTCGAGGGCCGCGGCCGCGTCCGCCACGCCCTTGTCCGCGTCCACGAAGCCGGCGGCCGTCTCGCGCGGGTCCCGCGTCGGGTCGCCGAGCAGCGTGTCGGCCAGGGGCTCCAGCCCGGCCTCCCGGGCGATCTGCGCCCGGGTCCGCCGCTTCGGCTTGTACGGCAGGTAGATGTCCTCCAGCCGGGACTTCGAGTCGGCGGCCATGATCTGCGCCTCGAGGGCCTCGTCGAGCTTGCCCTGGGACCGGATCGACTCCAGGATCGCGGCGCGGCGCTCGTCCAGCTCGCGCAGGTAGCGCAGCCGCTCCTCCAGGGTGCGCAGCTGCGCGTCGTCGAGGGAGCCGGTGGCCTCCTTGCGGTAGCGGGCGATGAACGGCACGGTGGCGCCGCCGTCGAGCAGCTCCACGGCCGCCCGCACCTGACGGTCGGCGACGCCGAGCTCCTCGGCGATCCGCTGATGAACAGACTGGGTCACGATCTTGATCCGCCTTCTCGGGTGGGTTCCGATATGCATTCTGCCGTTCGCCCCCGACGCCCCGCGCCCCGGCGCGCCCCACCGGCGGCCGGCCGCCGGTATCACGAAAACGGACTTACGGCGTCAGAAGTCCCTCTAACCTCCTCATCAGGTGATTCCTTCGTGCAACGGGAGCCCGGGTGAGTGTGGAGAAGCTGGTCGTGATCGGCCAGGGTTACGTCGGTCTGCCGCTGGCCATGAGGGCCGTCGAGGCCGGCATGGACGTTGTCGGTCTGGACGTCGACACCGACCGCGTCAAGCGGCTCGCCTCGGGCGAGTCCTTCGTGGAGGACATCCCGGCCGACCGGCTGGGCCGGGCGCTCGGCAGCGGCCGCTACCGGCCGAGCGCGGAGTACCGCGACGCCGAGGGCTTCGACGTCTGCGTGATCACGGTGCCGACCCCGCTGCGGGACGGCACCCCCGACCTGAGCTACGTGGAGCAGGCCGGCCTCGCCATCGGCCCGTACGTGCGGCCGGGCAGCGCGGTGGTGCTGGAGTCGACCACGTACCCGGGCACCACCGAGGAACTGCTGCGTCCGCTCCTGGAGTCGGCCTCCGGGTTGCGCAGCCCGGGCGACTTCCACCTCGGCTACAGCCCGGAGCGCATCGATCCGGGTAACCCGACCTGGCGGCTGGAGAACACGCCGAAGGTGGTTTCCGGGGTGGACGCGGCGTCGCTGGCCCGGGTGGACGAGTTCTACCGCCGGATCGTGGCGCGCACCGTGCCCGTGGCCTCGACCCGGGTGGCCGAGCTGACCAAGCTGATCGAGAACACCTTCCGGCAGGTCAACATCGCGTTGATCAACGAGCTCACGATGCTCTCCCACCACCTGGACATCGATGTCTGGCAGGCGATCGAAGCCGCCGAGACGAAGCCCTTCGGCTTCATGCCGTTCCGCCCCGGGCCCGGCGTCGGGGGGCACTGCCTGCCGATCGACCCCTGCTACCTCTCCTGGCAGGTCAAGCGGCGGCTGAGCCGCCAGTTCCGCTTCATCGAGCTGGCGAACGACGTCAACCACGAGATGCCCGAGCACGTGACGCAACGGATCATGGCCGGGCTCAACCGGACCGGCCGCCCGGTCAGCGGTGCCCGGCTGTTGTTGCTCGGCCTGGCGTACAAGAGGAACACCGGCGACATGCGCGACTCGCCCGCCGTGGACGTGGCCCGGCGGCTGCGCGACCTGGGCGCGGAGGTCCGCGCCGTCGAGCCGTACGCCGAACCGCACCACATCCCCGACGGCGTGCTGGTGGTGCAGTTGACCGAGCAGGAGGTCGTCGCGGCCGACGCGGTGGTGGTGGTCACCGACCACGACGCCTTCGACTACGACCTGGTGGCCAGGCGGGCACGCTACGTCTTCGACACCCGGAACCGCTGCTCGGGGCCGGTGGTGGAGCGCCTGTAGGGCAGCTACGGTGGGCGATCGTGGAACAACCTGCGGATTCGCGGGCCCGGCGACTCTTCGGGGGCAGTGCCCGGTCGCTCGGCGACCTGGCTGCCAGCCCGTTCCGGGCCGACCGGGACCGGATCGTCGCGTCGCCGTTCTTCGCCCGGCTGGTCGGGGTGACCCAGGTGATCAGCCCGGGCGGGTCGGGCCTGCTGGTGCACAACCGGCTCACCCACAGCCTCAAGGTCGCCCAGGTGGCGCGGGCGATCGCCGAGCGGCTCACCGCCGACGAGGCGCCCCGCGAGCTTTTGGAGAAGCTGGGCGGCTGCGACCCGGACGTGGTGGAGGCGGCGGCGCTGGCCCATGACCTCGGCCACCCGCCCTTCGGGCATCTGGGGGAGCGGGTGCTGGACCGGCTGGCCCGCCAGCGGCTCGGGCTGCCCGACGGCTTCGAGGGCAACGCCCAGTCGTACCGGATCGTCACCAGCACCGAGATCCGCGGCGCGGCGACCACCGGGTTGGACCTGACCGCGGCGGTCCGGGCGGCGATGCTGAAATATCCCTGGACCCGCCTGGATCACCCGGACCCGCATCCGCGGCACCTCGACCCGGCGCCGCGCGGCGCGGCCGTCCCGCCCGACGACCCGGAGAGCGGGTCGGCGAAGTTCGGCGCGTACCGGACCGAGGTGGACGACCTGCGGCAGGCCCGGGAGCCGTTCGCCGACCGGATCCCGGACTGGCAGCAGACCCCGGAGGCGTCCATCATGGACACCGCCGACGACATCGCGTACGCCATCCACGACGTCGAGGACTTCTATCGGGTCGGGGTGCTCCAGCAGGGCGCGGTGGCCGCCGAGCTGATGGCCTGGCAGCGGGAGAGCGGGCACCTCCGCTCGATCACCGACGCGGCGCTGGCCGCCGCCGGCCGGCGTCCCGGCGCCGCCATCGAACGGCTGCGCCGCCAGCTGCACCGCAAGGATGCCTGGATCGCCGACGACGAGGCGTTCGCCGCCGCCGTCGAGCACGTCCGTGAGGAACTGGTGGAGGGGCTGCTGGCGCTGCCGTTCGACGGTTCGATCGAGGCGGAGCAGTACGTGGCCCGCTTCTCCGCCCGCTGGTCCACCCGGTTCGTCGAGGCGATCACGGTCACCCCGGAGCCGGACGTCCGCTCCGGCCACGTGCTGCTGGCCGAGGCGCAGTGGCACGAGGTGCAGGTGCTCAAGTTCGTCCACCACCGGTTCGTGCTGGCCCGCCCCGATCTGGCGCTGCACCAGCGGGGCCAGGCGCGACTGCTCGGCACCCTCGTGGAGGCGCTCTGGGAGTGGCTGCTCGACCCGGAGGAGGAATCCCGTCTGCCCCGCCGCCTGCACGATCTGGTCGAGCTGGCCGAGGCGGAACTGCATCCGCGTACACCGGACCGGATCGGCCGGGCCCGGGGCCGGGCGATCGTGGACTTCGTCGCCCAGCTCACCGACGGGCAGGCGGTGGCGATGCTGGACTCGCTCTCCGGCCGCTCGGGCGCCCTCTGGACGGACGCGTTCGTGCTCTAAAGGGCCGGCACGCCCTTCACCACCGTGTCCGGTGGCACGTCCCGAACCACGCAGGCGCCCGCGCCCACGGTGGCCCCGGCTCCGACCCGTAGGCCGGGCAGCACTACCGCGCCCGCCCCAACCAGCGCGCCCGGGCCCAGCTCCACGTCGCCGGAGACGGCGGCGAGCGGGTGCAGCGACACGAAGTCACCGACGACGCAGTCGTGCGCGAGGGTGGCGTTCTGGTTCACGTGCAGGTGTCGGCCGGCGGTCACGTTCGTGGTGATCCGCGCCCCAGCGAAGACAATCAGGCCTTCGCCGGCGACCAGGTCGGCGCCGACGGTGGCGTCCGGGTGCACCAGGCTGGCCGCGGGCAACCCGAGCGGGTCGAGCCGCTGCCCGACAGTCCGCCGGACCCGAGGGTCGCCCAGGCCGAGGACCAGGTGGGTCTGCGTCGGCAGGTCGGCCAGGGCGGACACCGGCCCGAGGTACGCCAGGCCGGCCGCCTCCACCCGCTTGCGGTTCTGCTCCGACGGGTTGTCGTCCACGAAGCCGAGAAGCCGCCACGGTGGCCGGCCGGCGGCGGCGTTGACCGCGCTCGCCAGCTGGGCGATCTCCCGCCCGTGCCCGCCGCAACCGACGATGACGAGGCCGAGGCTCATGGGCGGATATTCTAGTCAAATCCGGGTGCAAGAGCGTCTTGTCCGGCTTTTTCCGGCAGGCGTGTCAGGCGACAGCCTGCCACCAGCCGTCCACGGGCGGCGGGTCGTCCACCACGACCCGCTCGCCGGGGCGCGGCACCGCCAGCCGGACGTCCCGGGCCTTCGCCTCGGCCCAGAGTCGGTCCACCGGCTCGGACCAGTCGTGCAGGGCCAGGTTGAAGGTGGCCCAGTGCACCGGGATGAACAGGTCGCCGCGCAGCTCGAGGTGGGCGGCGACCGCCTCCTCCGGGAACATGTGGATGCTCGGCCAGGCCTGGTCGTACGCCCCGATCTGCATGAGTGTGACGTCGAACGGGCCGTGCTCGGCGCCGATCCGTGCGTAGCCGTCGAAGTAGCCGGAGTCGCCGGTGTAGAAGACCTTCCGCTCCGCCCCGGCCACCACCCAGGAGCTCCACAGGGTGCCGTCGCGGCGCAGCCCGCGGCCGGAGAAGTGCTGGGCGGCGGTGGCGGTGAGGGTCACGCCACCCACCTGGTGGCTCTCCGACCAGTCCAGCTCGACGATCCGGTCCGCCGGCACGCCCCAGCGGTCGAGGTGGGCGCCCACCCCGAGCGGGACGACGAACGGCGCGGACTGGTGGGCGAGCAGCCCGCGTACGGTCGCCATGTCCAGGTGGTCGTAGTGGTCGTGCGAGATGACGATCGCGTCGAGGCGGGGCAGCTCGTCGAGGCGTACCGGTGGCTCGTGGATGCGGCGCGGACCGATCAGGGCCGACGGCGAGCAGCGGTCGCTCCACACCGGGTCGACCAGCACCCGGTGCCCCTCGACCTCGATCAGCAGCGAGGCGTGGCCGTACCAGACGACGCCCAGCTCGCGGGTGCGGTCCGCCGGCGCCGGATCGGCCGGCCGCAGCAGCGGGACGGCGCTGCGGGGCCGCCGCTGCTGCTTGCCGAAGAGCATCTCCTTGAACAGGTTGCGCCCGGGGTCGGCGACCATCATGCGGGTGCTCGTCGGGTTGTGGAAGGTGCCGTCCCGGAAGCGGGGGGAGCGCGCCGCGCGTTCCGCTCGGGCGCCGGCCAGCCGGCCGCCGAGTTGCAGGGGCACGTCGCGACCCACCCAGGCCAGCCCGGCCAGCGCCGCGACCCCGGCCGTCCGCCACAGCCGGCGGCTCAGTGCCCGCTCGACCGCCCGCTCCTGCCCTGCGCCCATCCCCGTCCCTCCGCCGTTTCCCACGGGCCACCATCGCGGCCGCCCGGTCGTCGCCGCGTACACGGTAGCCACCCCGACCTCGGTTCGCCTCCGGGCTCGGCGCAGCACCGCGGCAGGGTGCGCCCTCGACCGGGGGTGCTACCCGGAAAAGGACGAATTGAACCGGCTTTCCTGCGCCCGGGCATGAGGGTTCCCGGCTCCTTTGGAGCTGATGTCGCAAACGACTCAGGTTCCGCACCCCGCTATAAAAACGTGATGGGAACAACGCCGACCCTTGTCGTCGTCAGCGGACCATCGGGGGCCGGCAAGACGACACTCGCGCACCTGCTCGCCCGGCGGGTCGGTTGCCCGGCGATCTGCCGGGACGAGATCAAGGAGGGCATGGTCCACGCGGCCGGCGACTTCATCGCCGCACCGAGCGACGAGCTGACCCGGCGGACCCTGCCCACGTTCTTCAAGGTGCTGCAACTGCTCCTGACCGCCGGCGTCACCACGGTCGCCGAGGCGGCCTTCCAAGACCACGTTTGGCGCCCCGGCCTGCAGCCATTGATCGGGATCGCCGAGATTCGGGTGGTGCACTGCCAGGTCACCGCGCAGACGGCCTTCGACCGCATCCAGCGCCGGCAGGACGAGCACGCGATCCGGCGCGCCCACGCCGACGCGTACCTCGGCGATCATCAGACCCATGCCGTCGGCCACCACGGCTTCCAGCCCGTCCGGCTCGACGTGCCCGAGATCGAGGTGGCCACCGGCGATGGTTATCGTCCTGGGCTCGACGAGATCGTTGCCTTCGTGAACGCCGGACGATGAGCCACCCGTGATCACCTCCCGCCGTGCTGAAACCGGCCGTCCATCGGAAATCCGTTGGCGACGTCACAGCCGACTCAGCTCCAAAGGAGCTCGCTGACCATGTCGCCGGTCGGCCACGGCGCGACGTACCCCGGAAAGGGGTGACCGCCGCGCCCCGGGTGCGGGGGCGCGGCGGTCAGTGAGCCCTGCGGCGGTGGACCCGCCGCGGGGCTCAGGAGCCCGGGGTGCCGGCGCGCTTCGACGTCGCCGTGAGGTAGTCCCGGTTGAGCCGACCGATGGTGTTCAGCGGGATGCCCTTCGGGCAGGCCGCCGCGCACTCGCCGATGTTGGTGCAGCCGCCGAAGCCGGCCTCGTCGTGCGCGTCCACCATGCCGATCACCCGGGTGTACCGCTCCGGCTGGCCCTGAGGCAGCAGCGAGAGCTGGGTGATCTTGGCGGCGGTGAACAGCATGCCGGAGCCGTTCGGGCAGGCCGCCACGCAGGCGCCGCAGCCGATGCAGGCGGCCGACTCGAAGGCGGCGTCCGCGTCGGCCTTGGCCACCGGGGTGGAGTGCGCCTCCGGGGCGCTGCCGGTCGGCGCGGTGACGTACCCACCGGCGGCGATGATCCGGTCGAAGGCGTTCCGGTTGACCACCAGGTCCTTCACGACCGGGAAGGCGCGGGCCCGCCACGGCTCGATGTCGATCGTGTCGCCGTCGGAGAACTGCCGCATGTGCAGCTGGCACGCGGTGGTGCCGCGCTGCGGGCCGTGCGCGTCGCCGTTGATCATAAGGCTGCACATGCCGCAGATGCCCTCGCGGCAGTCGTGGTCGAACGCGATCGGCTCCTCGCCGGAGAGGATGAGCCGCTCGTTGAGCACGTCGAGCATCTCCAGGAACGACATGTCCGGGGACACGTCCTCGACCTGGTAGGTGACCATCCGACCCTTGTCCTCGGGGCCGGGCTGGCGCCAGATGCGCAGGGTCAGGTTCACTTGTAGCTCCGCTGCGTGGGGTGGACGTATTCGAACTGCAGGTCTTCCTTGTGCAGCACGGGCTGGTCGCCGGTGTACTCCCAGGCCGCCACGTAGGCGAACCGGTCGTCGTCGCGCTGCGCCTCACCGTCGGGGGTCTGGTGCTCGGCCCGGAAGTGGCCGCCGCAGGACTCCTCGCGGTGCAGGGCGTCGATGCACATGAGCTCGGCCAGCTCGAAGAAGTCGGCCACCCGGCCGGCCTTCTCCAGCGACTGGTTGAGCCCCTCGCCGTCGCCCGGGACGCGGACCCGCTGCCAGAACTGCTCGCGCAGGGCGCGGATCTCGTCGATCGCCTTGCGCAGCCCGGCCTCGGTGCGGTCCATGCCGCAGTGCTCCCACATGATCTGGCCCAGCTCCCGGTGGAACGAGTCCACCGTCCGGTCGCCGTTGATGGAGAGCAGCTTCTGGATCCGCTCCTCGACGGCCGTGCGCGTCGCCACTGCCTCGGGGTGGCTGGCGTCGACCTTCCCGTACGACCCGACGCCGGCCAGGTAGTTGGCCAGGGTGTTCGGCAGCACGAAGTAGCCGTCGGCCAGGCCCTGCATCAGCGCCGAGGCACCGAGGCGGTTCGCGCCGTGGTCGGAGAAGTTCGCCTCACCGATCACGAACAGGCCCGGGATGGTCGACTGGAGGTCGTAGTCGACCCAGAGGCCGCCCATCGTGTAGTGCACGGCGGGGTAGATCCGCATCGGGACCTCGTACGGGTCCTCGCCGGTGATCCGCTCGTACATCTCGAAGAGGTTGCCGTACTTCGCCTCGATGGCCTTGCGGCCGAGCCGGTTGATCGCGTCGGCGAAGTCCAGGTAGACGCCGAGCCCGCCCGGGCCGACGCCGCGGCCCTCGTCGCAGACGTTCTTCGCGGCGCGGGAGGCGATGTCCCGGGGCACCAGGTTGCCGAAGGAGGGGTAGATCCGCTCCAGGTAGTAGTCCCGCTCGGCCTCGGGGATGTCCTTCGGACTGCGGTCGTCGCCCTTGGCCTTCGGCACCCAGACCCGGCCGTCGTTACGCAGCGACTCGCTCATCAGGGTCAGCTTCGACTGGTGGTCGCCGGAGACCGGGATACAGGTCGGGTGGATCTGCGTGTAGCAGGGGTTGGCGAAGTACGCGCCCTTGCGGTGCGCCCGCCAGGAGGCGGTGACGTTGCAGCCCTTGGCGTTGGTGGAGAGGTAGAAGACGTTGCCGTAGCCGCCGGAGGCGAGCACGACCGCGTCGGCCATCTCGGTGGTGATCTCACCGGTGACCAGGTCCCGCACCACGATGCCGCGCGCCCGGCCCTCGACGATGACCAGTTCCAGCATCTCGTGGCGGGCGTTCATCTCCACGTTGCCCAGGCCGATCTGCCGCTCCAGGGCCTGGTACGCGCCGAGCAGCAGCTGCTGGCCCGTCTGGCCCCGAGCGTAGAAGGTGCGCTGTACCTGCGCACCGCCGAACGACCGGGTGTCGAGCAGGCCGCCGTACTCGCGGGCGAACGGGACGCCCTGGGCGACGCACTGGTCGATGATGTTGACCGAGACCTCGGCCAGCCGGTGCACGTTCGACTCACGGGAGCGGAAGTCGCCGCCCTTGACCGTGTCGTAGAAGAGCCGGTGCACCGAGTCGCCGTCGTTGCGGTAGTTCTTGGCGGCGTTGATGCCACCCTGGGCGGCGATCGAGTGGGCCCGGCGCGGGCTGTCCTGGTAGCAGTAGGACTTGACGTGGTAGCCCTGCTCGGCCAGGGTCGCCGCGGCGGAGCCGCCGGCCAGGCCGGTGCCCACCACGATCACGGTCAGCTTCCGGCGGTTGGCCGGGTTGACCAGCTTCGCCTCGAAGCGGCGGCGATCCCACCGGGTCTCGATGGGGCCGTCCGGGGCCTTGGTGTCGGCGATCGGGTCGCCTTCGGTGTAGAGATCCATGTCAGGACACCAATCCGGTGAGTACGGCGAACGGAACCACCAGGTAGCCGCCGACCAGCACGACGGCGAAGACCAGCGCGGCGGTCCGGGCCCGGCGCTCGCCCTTCGGGGTCTGCTGGCCGAGGCTGCGGAACGCGCTGAACGCGCCGTGCCGCAGGTGGAAGCCGAGCATGACGAGGGCCAGGACGTAGAAGAGGGTGACGTACCAGCGCTCCGGGGCGAAGTCGGCGACCACGTTGCCGTACGGGTTGCTCGGGTCGCCCTTCGGGTTCAGGTGACCGGTGGTCAGGTCCAGGATGTGGTAGATCACGAAGAGCAGGATGATCACCCCACCCCAGCGCATCGTGCGGGCCGCGTAGTTCACGTGGATCTTGCGGCGGTGCGCGTACGGCACCGGGCGGGCGGCGCGGGCGCGCATCGCCAGGGCGGTGGCGGCCCCGATGTGGCCGAGCACGGCCACGGTCAGCACGGTCCGCTGGATCCACAGGAACCAGGTCGAGGGCAGCAGCGGCTTGCCGAGGTCGCGCAGCCAGGCCGCGTAGTGGTCGAACGAGGTCTCCCCCGTGAACACCTTCAGGTTGCCGAGCATGTGCAGGATCAGGAACAGCACAAGGAGAATGCCCGTCACCGCCATGACGGCCTTCAGGCCGATGTTCGAGCGGATGGGCGACCGAGTTTTCGTGATTACCACGTGACCGACGCTAGGAGCAGTTCGATCAGTCGTCCAATGCATCGACCCCGCAGTCTTGATAGCCGTAAGCTATTGAGATGCAGCTCCACCAGCTCCGGTACTTCGTCGCGGTCGCAGAAGTACGACATTTCACCCAAGCCGCTGACCTGGTGGGCATCACCCAGCCCTCGTTGAGTAAGCAAATTCACGCCTTGGAGACCGACCTCGGGGCCCCGTTGTTCGAGCGGGTAAGGGGCAACATCACCCTCACCGCGGCGGGCGAGGTGCTGTTGCCCCTGGCCAAGCGGATCCTCGCCGACGTCGACACCGCCACCCGAGAGGTGCAGGAACTGGTCGGGCTGCGCCGCGGCCGGGTGCGGCTCGGCGCCACGCCCAGCCTGGCCACCTCGCTCGCGCCCCCGGTGCTACGCCGGTTCCGCGACGCGCACCCCACCGTCGACCTACGGGTGGAGGAGGGCGGCTCCCAGGACCTGGTCCGCGACCTGCTCCGCGGCGACCTCGACCTGGCCCTGATCATCATGCCGGCCGGCGGCACCGACCCGGGGCTGCGCGCCGACCCGATCCTGCGGGAGAGCCTGGTGGTCGCCTCGGTCGACCCGCTGCCCGTCGCCTCCGAGGGCGGCGAGATACGCATCACCGACCTGCGCGACCAGCCCCTCGTCATGTTCCGCGAGGGCTACGACCTGCGCGACGCCACCCTCCACGCGTGCCGGGAGGCCGGCTTCGAGCCGCGGCTGTCGGTGGACGGCGGGGAGATGGACGCCGTGCTCAGCTTCGTCGAGGCGGGGCTCGGCGTCGCGCTGGTGCCGGGCATCGCGGTGGCCCGCCGGGCCGGCATCCGGGTCACCCGGCTCGCCCGGCCCGGCGTACGGCGCACCATCGCGGTGGCCCGCCGCCGCGACGTGGTGCCCACCCACGCCGGCCGTGAGCTGCGCCGCATCCTGCTGGAGTACGTCCACGACGCCACCTTCGGCAACGAGCTCCCGCCCGGGGTGGAACCCCTGCCGTGACTAACGCCCCTCGGCCTCGTCCATCGCCCGGTAGATGCGCTGCTCGGAGACCGGATACGGGGTGCCGAGCGCCTGGGCGAAGACGTTCACCCGCAGCTCCTCGATCATCCAGCGGAGCTGCCGGACCGCCGTCGACTGCCGCTTCGCGGGCGGTAGGGCGTTCAGCAGGTCCTGGTACTCCCGCTGCACCACGGCGATCCGGTCCTGCTGCTGTTTGTCCCGCTGCGGGTTCCCGGGCAGCCGGTCCAGCCGGCGCTCGATCGCGGTGAGGTAGCGCAGCAGGTCGGGCAGCCGGGCGTACCCGGCCTCGGTGATGAAGCCCTTGTGCACCAGGCCGCCGAGCTGGTTGCGGATGTCGGCCAGGGCGGCCACCACGGCCAGGTTCTTCGTCGCGCCGAGCCGCTGCTCCACCGCGTACGCGGCGGCGAGCACCTGCCGGACCCGGCCCATCACCTCGACCGATGTGTCGACCAGGTCGGCGCGGACCTTGTCGCGCAGCGCGGCGAAACCCTCGGCGTCCCAGGCCGGGCCGCCCGCGTCGGCCATCAGCCGGTCGATCGCCGCGCCGGTCGCGTCCTCGATCAGCGCCTGCACCCCGCCGTGCGGGTTGCGCGACAGCGCCAGCTTGGCCTCGTTGGAGAGGCGCCCCTGGAGGAACTTCGCCGGGGACGGCAGGATCAGCCGGAGCAGCCGCCGGGTGCCCGCCCAGTGCGCGGCCTCCTGCTCGGCCGGGGAGTCGAACACCTTCACCCCGACCGTGGCGCCCTCGTCGACCAGCGCCGGGTACGCGGTCACCGCGTATCCGGCGCGGACCTGCTCGATGGTGCGAGGAAGATCGTCGATGCTCCACTCACGGAGGCCTGTCCGGGCGACGTCGGGCGCGGCGGCGGCGACGACCTGGCGTACCTCCTGGCGGAGTTGGCGTTGCAGGGCCGGCAGGTCCTTGCCCTCGGCGACCGGCTTGTCGTCCTCGCCCAGCACCCGGAAGGTGACCCGCAGGTGCGGCGGGAGCTTGGCCAGGTCCCAGGCGTCCGGCGGCACGGTCACCCCGGTCATCCGGCGCAGCTGCCGGGCGAGCCCGTCCAGCAGCGGCTCCTCCCCGGGGGTGATCGCGGCCAGGGCCGCCCGCGCGTAGTCGGGCACCGGGACGAAGTTGCGCCGGATCGCCTTGGGCAGCGACCGGATCAGCGCGATGACCAACTCCTCGCGTAGCCCGGGCACCTGCCAGTCGAAGCTCTCCGCCGGCACCTGGTTCAGCAGCGGCAGCGGGATGTCCACCGTGACGCCGTCGGTCGGGGTGCCCGGGTCGAAGGTGTACGTCAGCGGCAGCGTGACCGCCTCGGTGCGCCACTCGTCCGGGTAGTCGCCCTCGGCCACCCCGCCGCGACCCGAGTTGATCAGCAGGTCGCGGGTGAAGGTGAGCAGATCCGGCCGCTCCCGGCGGGTCGTCTTCCACCAGGTGTCGAAGTGCCGGCCGGAGACCACGTCGGCGGGGATCCGCTGGTCGTAGAACTCGAAGATCGTCTCGTCGTCGACCAGGATGTCCCGCCGCCGAGCCCGGTTCTCCAGCTCCTCGATCTCGGCGAGCAGCCGCTGGTTGTCTCGCCAGAACTGGTGGTGGGTCTGCCAGTCGCCCTCGACCAGGGCGTGCCGGATGAACAGCTCGCGGGAGAGCGCCGGGTCGATCCGCCCGAAGTTGACCTTGCGGGAGGTGACGATCGGGATGCCGTACAGGGTCACCTTCTCGTACGCCATCACCGCCGCCTGCTTCTTCTCCCAGTGCGGCTCGCTGTAGCTGCGCTTGACCAGGTGCTGGGCGAGCGGCTCGACCCACTCGGGCTCGACCCGGCCGGCGACCCGGCCCCAGAGCCGGGAGGTCTCCACCAGTTCGGCGGCCATCACCCAGCGCGGCGGCTTCTTGAACAGCGCCGAGCCGGGGAAGATCCCGAACTTCGCCCCCCGCGCGCCCAGGTACTCGTGCTTCTGGGCGTCCTTCAGCCCGAGGTGGGAAAGCAGGCCGGGCAGCAGCGACTGGTGCACCTTCGGGGTGTCGATCTCCTCCGGCAGGTCCGCCCCGGCGCCGCGCCGATCGTCACCCTTCTCCGTCGTACGCAGCACCTGGCGCAACTGGCTGACGATGTCCTGCCACTCGCGTACCCGCAGGTAGTTGAGGTATTCCGCCTTGCACATCCGGCGGAACGCGCTGGAGGACAGGGCGCGCTGCTGCTCGCGCAGATACCGCCACAGGTTGAGGTACGCGACGAAGTCCGACTCCTTGTCGGCGAACCGGGCGTGCGCCTGGTCGGCCTGGGCCTGCTTGTCGGCGGGTCGCTCGCGCGGGTCCTGGATGGAGAGCGCGGCAGCGATCACCACGACCTCGGTGGCGCAGCCGTTGCGCTCGCCCTCAAGGACCATCCGGGCCAGCCGGGGATCGACCGGGAGCTGGGCCAGCCGCCGGCCCAGCGGGGTGAGCCGCTTCGCCGGGTCGGTCTCGGCCGGGTCGAATGCGCCCAACTCGTGCAGCAGGTTGACCCCGTCGGTGATGTTGCGCCGGTCCGGCGGGTCGATGAACGGGAACGCGGCGATGTCACCGAGCCCGATCGAGGTCATCTGCAGGATGACCGAGGCGAGGTTGGTGCGCAGGATCTCCGGGTCGGTGAACTCGGGGCGGGAGGCGAAGTCCTCCTCGTCGTAGAGGCGGATGCAGATGCCGTCCGAGGTACGCCCACAGCGTCCCTTGCGCTGGTTGGCGCTTGCCTGGGAGACCGGCTCGATGGGAAGCCGCTGCACCTTGAGCCGGCTGGAGTAGCGGGAGATCCTGGCCGTGCCCGGGTCCACCACGTACTTGATGCCGGGGACGGTCAGCGAGGTCTCCGCGACGTTGGTGGCGAGCACCACCCGACGCCCGGCGTGCGGGGCGAACACCCGGTGCTGCTCGGCGGTGGACAGCCGGGCGTACAGCGGCAGGATCTCGGTGCCCAGCAGGGACCGCTTCTTCTGCACCAGCTTGCCGAGCGCCTCCGCGGTGTCCCGGATCTCGCGCTCGCCGCTGAGGAAGACCAGGATGTCGCCCGGTCCCTCGGCGGCCAACTCCTCGACCGCGTCGCCGATGGCCTGGATCTGGTCGCGGACGTTCTCCTCGTCGGCCTCGTCCTCCTCCTCGGCCTCGGTGACCTCGACCAGCGGCCGGTAACGCACCTCGACCGGATACGTCCGCCCGGACACCTCGACGATCGGCGCGGGGTTGCCGTCGGCGTCGGCGAAGTGCTTCGCGAACCGGTCGGTCTCGATGGTCGCCGAAGTGATGATCACCTTGAGGTCGGGTCGGCGGGGCAGGAGCTGCCTGAGGTAGCCCAGGATGAAGTCGATGTTGAGGCTGCGCTCGTGCGCCTCGTCGATGATCAACGTGTCGTACTGGCGCAGCATCCGGTCGTTCTGCAACTCGGCCAGCAGGATGCCGTCGGTCATCAGCTTGACCAGGCTCTGCTCGCCGACCTGGTCGGTGAAGCGGACCTTGTAGCCGACCACGCCGCCCAGCTCGGTGCCGAGCTCCTGCGCGATCCGGTCCGCCACCGTACGCGCGGCGAGCCGGCGGGGCTGGGTGTGGCCGATCAGCCCGTTGATCCCGCGGCCCAGCTCCAGGCAGATCTTGGGCAGCTGGGTGGTCTTGCCGGAGCCGGTCTCGCCGGCCACGATCACCACCTGGTGATCGCGGATGGCGGCGGCGATGTCGTCCTTGCGCTCGCTCACCGGCAGCTGCGCTGGGTAGGTGATCGTCGGCAGCGCGGCCCGCCGGCTCGCCAGGCGCGCCTCGGCCTGGGCCACCTCGGCCGCGATCTCGGCGAGCGCCGACTCGCGCCGCTGCGGGTCGCGCAGCTTCCGGACCCCGTCCAGGCGCCGCTGGAGGCGCCGCTGGTCGCGGAACATCAGGGGGGAGAGGCGGCGGTGCAGGTCGCGGACGGTCTCGGGCGCGGCGGGTACGGCTGGATTCTGCATGTCGTCGCCTAGGATAGGCAGCCGCGCGTCGGAGCGCGCCGGGGTTACCGCCGGTCCACGCCCGACGAGAGTGGCCGCCGAGGTCGACAACGGGACGTGATGATCATGCGGGACACCGATCGGGCACTGGTGCAGGCCGCCACGGCCGTCGCGAAGCTGCGCTGCCGCAGCGACAACCACACCGTCGCCGCCGCCGCGCGAACCACCGACGGCCGGGTGTTCACCGGCGTGAACGTCTACCACTTCACCGGCGGCCCGTGCGCCGAGGTGGTGGCGATCGGGGCCGCGGCCACCCAGGGCGCCGGCGACCTGGAGACCATCGTCGCGGTGGGGGACCGAGGCCGGGGCGTCCTCCCGCCGTGCGGTCGCTGCCGGCAGGTGCTCCTCGACTACTACCCGTCGATCAGGGTGATCGTCGGCCCGATGGACGCGCTGCGCGCGGTCCCGGTCGCCGACCTGCTGCCCGAGACGTACGTCTGGTCGGACCACCAGGTGGAGACGCCGGCCGTGCCGCGTACCGGGGTGTGGCCGATGCCGGCGGTGCCGGGCAGCCGGGAGGCCGCGGAGGAGTAGTCAGTCTCCGGCCGCCATCTCCAGCATGGACGTGGGCACCGGGACCGATTCGAACCGGAGCACGCCCTCCGGCACCTGCCAACTCATCACCCGGGCGACCAACTGTCCGGCGCTCACGGCCGGGTCGTTGGCGTAGAGCTCGCGGGCCAGCTGCGGATCCACCGACAGCACGGCGAAGCCGCGGATCCGCGCGTCGTCGCCGCCGAGGAACGGGCCGGCGGCCAGCAGCGCCCCCTGCTCCACCAGCCCGGCCTGGTGGGCCAGATGCGTGTCCCGCAGCCGGTCGGCCGCGTCCCGGGGCAACTTCGGTGGGTTGTCGGGGCGCACCAGGAGGACGACGGTGTGCTGGTCGAATCGCATGCCCTCAGCGTAGGGGGCAAACCGCTCGAAAAGGGGCTAGCCGTGCAGGGCGTGCCGGTGCCGCCGCGTACGACGTATGCGGCGCCGCCGACCCCAGGTTAGGGTCGCCTAACCTGCCTAGTTAAGGTAAGGCGAACCTAATCTGAAAGGGGCGGGAGTTTCGTGACCACCGTCGCCGTGCGGCCCGCCCAGGCCGGCACCCCCAGCCGTCGAGGCGTCCGACGCCGCCTCGCGGTCACCCTGGCGGCGGCGCTCCTGCTCACCGTCGCGCTGCTGGCCAGCCTGGCGCTCGGCAGCCGCCCGCTCCCCGTCGACGCGGTGTGGGGCGCGCTCACCGCCCCGGACGGCGGGGACGCCAGCACGATCGTCCGCGAGTTGCGGATGCCGCGTACCGCCCTGGGGCTGGTCGTCGGGCTCGCCCTGGCCGTCGCCGGGGTGCTCTTCCAGGCCGTCACCCGCAACCCCCTCGCCGAGCCGCGCATCCTCGGCGTCAGCGCCGGCGCGTCCGTCGGCGTGGTGCTGGCCATCGCCGTCTTCGGCGTCAGCACCCTCACCGGGTACGTCTGGTTCGGCGTCGCCGGCGCGCTCCTGGCCGGTCTGCTGGTCTTCACCGTCGCCAACCGCACCCGCGACGGCGCCAGCCCGGTCACCCTCGCGCTGGTCGGCGCGGCCCTCGACGCCAGTCTCGGCGCCATCGTGTACGCGCTGCTCAGCATCGACGCGCGCACCTTCGAGGAGTACCGGTTCTGGGTGGTCGGCGGCCTCACCGGCCGGGACGTCGGCGTCGCCGGGCGGGTGCTCCCGTTCGTCCTCGCCGGGGTGGCCCTGGCCGCCCTGGTCGCCCGTGGCCTCGACGCGCTCGCCCTCGGCGACGACGTCGCCCGCGGCCTGGGGCACCGGATCGCCCTGGTACGCCTCGGGGCCGGCATCGCCGGCGTGCTGCTCACCGGCGCCGCCGTCGCCGCCGCCGGACCGATCGCCTTCGTCGGCCTGGCCGTGCCGCACCTGGCCCGGTCCCTGGTCGGCGCCGACCACCGGTGGACCCTGCTGGTCGCCGGGCTGCTCGGGCCGGCCCTGCTGCTCGGCGCCGACATCGTCGGCCGGCTCGTCGCCCCGCCCGGCGAAGTCCCGGCCGGCATCGTCACCGCGCTGATCGGTGCCCCCCTGCTCGCCTTCCTGGTCCGTCGTGCCCGGGTGGTGACCGCATGACGCCCCGCCACGTCCGTGATGCCCTGAAGGCGGCCCGATGAGCGCGCCGAACCTGGCCCTGCCCGGGCGGTCGCTGCTGCGGGTCGGGCCGGTGACCCTGCAGGTCCGCCGCCGCCCGGTGCTCGTGGCCGCCACGCTGGTCCTGCTGCTCGCCGGTGCCGTCGTGCTCAGCCTCTCGCTCGGCACCCCGTACGTCGCCCCGGCCGACGTGCTGCGCGCGCTCTCCGGCGCCGGCACCCCGTACGACCTCGTGGTGCTGCACCTGCGACTGCCCCGCGTGGTGCTCGCGGCGCTGGCCGGGGCCGCTTTCGGCGTGGCCGGCACGCTGATCCAGAGCGTCGCCCGCAATCCTCTCGCGAGCCCCGACGTCATCGGCGTCACCCAGGGCGCCGGGCTGGCCGCGACGCTGGCCCTCACCGGCGGCGCCGCCGCGATCCTGGTCGCGCCCGCCGCGCTGCTCGGCGGCCTGGTCGCGGCGGCCCTGGTGTTCGCCCTGGGGGCCCGGCACGGGCTGGCGGCACAACGCTTCGTCCTCGCCGGAGTGGCGGTGGCGTTCGCGTTCCGCGCGCTCATCGAGGTGGTGATGCTCGCCGCCGACCCGATCGACGGGCTGCGCGCCCAGCTGTGGCTGATCGGCACCCTGGCCGGCAGGGGCTGGACCGAGGCCGCCTGGATCGGGGCCACCCTCGTCGTGCTGCTACCCGTGCTCGCCTGGGCGGGTTGGGCGCTGCACAACACCGCGCTGGACGACGACACCGCCCGAGGAATCGGGCTGCGGCCCGTCGCCCGGCGGATCGGGCTGGCCGCCACCGGCGTCCTGATCGCCGCCATGGTCACCGCCCAGGTCGGCGCGGTGGACTTCGTCGCCCTGGTCGCCCCGCAGGTGGCCCGCCGGCTGGTCCGGGCGGAACGGCCGCCGATGCTGTGCGCCGCGCTGCTCGGGGCGCTGCTGCTGGTGCTGGCCGACCTCGCCGGCCGTCGCCTCTTCGCCCCCGTCCAGCTTCCGGCCGGTGTGCTCACCGCGGCGATCGGCGGGCCGTACCTGATGTTCCTGCTGCTGCGCACCCGAGGGAGGCGGTCGTGACCGCGATGCTGTCCACCCGCGACCTGGTCGTCGGCTACGAAGGCCGGACGGTCCTGGACGGGCTCGACCTCGACCTGCCCGCCGACGCGTTCACCGTCATCGTCGGCCCGAACGCCTGCGGCAAGTCCACCCTGCTGCGCACCATGGCCCGGCTGCTCACCCCGCGTCGCGGCAGCGTACTGCTCGACGGCGCGGTGATCCGGGAACTGCCCACCCGCGACGTGGCCCGTCGCCTGGGCGTGCTGCCGCAGAGCCCGCTCGTGCCCGAGGGGATCACCGTCGCGGACCTGGTCGGTCGGGGCCGGCAGCCGTACCAGCGCTGGTGGCGGCAGTGGTCGACGGAGGACGGTCGGGCCGTGGAGCAGGCCATGACGCTCGCCGACGTCGCCGGGCTCGCCGACCGGCCGGTGGACACCCTCTCCGGCGGGCAGCGGCAGCGGGTCTGGATCGCGATGACCCTGGCCCAGGACACCGAGGCGCTGCTGCTGGACGAGCCGACCACCTTCCTCGACCTCGCCCACCAGGTGGAGGTGCTGGACCTGCTGCACCGGCTGCGCGCCGAGCGGGGCCGGACCGTGGTCGCCGTGCTGCACGACCTCAACCAGGCCGCCCGGTACGCCGACCACCTGGTCGCCATGCGCGCCGGCGCGGTGGTCGCGGCCGGGCCGCCGCGCGAGATCCTCACCGCCGACCTGGTCCGGGAGGTCTTCGGGCTCGACTGCCTGGTCGTGCCCTGCCCGGTCACCGGCGCCCCGCTGGTGGTGCCCGCCCTCGCCCAGCCCACGGCCGCCGTGCCGGCCGCTGTGCCGGTCGCCAGCCCGGCCGCTGTGCCGGCTCCGGCCGGCTCCTCCGTCGGCGACGCCTGAGCGCCCGTCGACCCGTACCGCATGAAAGGACCCTGATGCGTCGTCTCGCCGCCGCTCTCACCGCGGCCCTCGCCCTCGGCGTCGGCCTCACCGCCTGCGGGAAGAGCGACCCCGCCCCGGGTACGGCCACCGGCCAGACCCGGGAGATCACCCACGCGATGGGCACCACCAGGGTGCCCGTCGAGCCGAAGCGCGTGGTGGTGCTCGACACCGACAAGATCGACACGGCGCTCTCGCTCGGCGTCACGCCCGTCGGCGCGGCGACCGCCGGCGAGGCGAGGAGCTGGCCCACCTACTTCGGCGCCGAGCAGCTCGCCGGGATCAAGGAGGTCGGGGTGCTCACCGAGCCCGACCTGGAGACGATCAACGCGCTCCAGCCCGACCTGATCCTCGGCAGCAAGTTCCGCCAGGAGAAGTTCTACGACGAGTTGTCCGCCATCGCGCCGACCGTCTTCACCGAGAAGGTGGGCGTCACCTGGAAGGAGAACTTCCTCCTCGACGGCCAGGCCCTGGGCAGGGAGCAGCAGGCTCGCGACCTGCTCGCCAGCTACGAAAAGCGGGCGAAGGAGTTCGGCGCTTCGCTCGGCGACGCGGCCGCCCGCGAGATCTCCATCGTGCGCTTCATGCCCGGCAACATCCGGGTGTACGGCCCGGAGTCGTTCTCGGGCATCGTCGTCGGCGACACCGGGCTGGGTCGCCCCGTCCGGCAGCGCCTCGACGGCAAGAAGGAGCGGCGCTTCGAGCAGGTCAGCCCGGAGCGGGTCAACGAGGTGGACGGCGACGTCATCTTCGTGACCGCGTACGGCGAGACGGCCGCCGCCGAGCAGGGGAATGTCACTGCGGGCAGCCTCTGGCAGGGCCTCTCCGCGGTCAAGGCCGGCAAGGCTCACGTGGTGTCGGACGAGACGTGGATGACCGGCATCGGCGTCACCGCCGCCAACAAGATCCTCGACGACCTGGAGAAGTACCTCTCCGCCTGAGCGCCGCCCCACCCCACCTCACGCGAGATCCGCACAACTTCAGGGCAACTGCTGCCTCGATCGACGAGGAGGCAGCAGTTGCCCCGAAGTTGTGCGGATCTCGAAAACATTCGGCGGTCAGCGGGCCCGGGCGCGGATGGCTCGGCGGACCTCCGCGAGAAAGGCCGGAAAGTCTTCCTTGAAGCGTTTCGCGGTCAGGTGGAGGACGAGCCAGTCCTCGCCGATCAGCCGGTTGAGGCGCTGGCGGTCGCGGTGGAACTGGTCCGGGTCGTGATGCCACAGGCCGTCGTACTCGACGGCGATCTTCCATTCGGGCCAGGCGAGGTCGAGCCGGGCGACGAATCGGCCATCGCGTTCCACCACGTACTGGGTGACGGGTGTCGGAAGGCCGGCCAACACCAGCCGGACCCGTAGCCGGGACTCCTGCGGCGACTCTGCTCCGCCGTCGGCCAGGCCGGCGACGCGTAGCACGCGTTTCCATCCTCGGGAGCCGAGCCGCGCGTGCGCGAGGTTCCGGAGTTCGTCGGCGCTGACGAGGCGTTGTCGCAGCAGCCCGTCGACCACCGCGACTGCTTCCTCGACCGGGAGCCACTGTGCCAGGTCCCAACTCGTGCACAGCGGCGTGGTGACCCGGCAGTCCGCCCGCGTCAGCACGTCCTCCTCGGTCGTCTCCCCGGTGTGCACGGTGAGGCTGGCGACCGGCCCGAAGCGCTGTGCGGCCGGGACCAGAACGTCGATGGGTTCGCCGGCGCCAACCGTGCCGACGCCGAAGAGAGCCGCCGCGCTCCGACCAGCGATCGCCGCCTCGGGGGGAAGCAGTCACCGGGCGGCTGCGGCGCACCGGGTCCGATGCGAGATCGCCAGTCGGGCATCCGCGTAGACATCCTTGAACACGGGGCGCCACGCGCTGCTGCGCAGCTCGGTGCGGGTCAGCACGCCCCGGGCCACGACGTGTGAGCCCCGGAAGACACGCCCCCGCAACTGAGCCGGTCGTCGAGGAGGAACAGGCATTCACCCACCCTCACCGACCGCTCTACTTCTCACCACCCCCTGTGGATAACCTGCCCCGCACCCGCGACCGGACAAGATTCGCGCAACTTCAGCGCAGGTGTTGCCTCATGCCGAGTCGAGGCAGCATCTTCGCCGAAGTTGCGCGAATCTTGCATCGGGTGGGGCGTTAGGCGGCGGTGGACCAGATGGCGCGGAAGGCGGCGGCCTCGCCCGCCAGCCACTGCTCGACCTGCTCGGGTCGGGCCGTGGTGGGCATGCGGTGGGACTGGCCGCGTCGGACGTCGACCAGGACCGGCTCGGCGTGCGGCAGGACCGCGTCCATGTGCCGGGCCATCAGGTGCAGGGTGGCCAGGGTGGCCTCCTCGCTCGGCGGGGTCTCGTCGAAGTGCAGGCGGATCGCCTCGGCGCGACCGTCGGCGTACCGGATGCCGAAGTGTGGGTTGATCTTGACGGGGAGGTCGCCCAGCATGACCAGGGCGTCCCGGGTCTGCGCCAGGTCGACGCCGGCCGGCTCGCCGATGGAGTGCAGCCAGGCGGTCGCGCCGGGCACGAGCGCCTCGTAGAGCGGGCGCCAGCGGGGCTTGACCAGGTCGGCGACCTGGGCCAGGTGGGTGCCGCCGGTGTGGAAGGCGACGTCGGCCTTGAGGGCCTTGACGAACTGGCCGTGCGGGTTGAAGCCGTGCCGGCTCGCCCGCT
This sequence comes from Micromonospora sp. NPDC048999, assembly GCF_040649295.1. NCBI lineage: Bacteria > Bacillati > Actinomycetota > Actinomycetes > Micromonosporales > Micromonosporaceae > Micromonospora > Micromonospora sp. NPDC048999. Next base: position 59,750 of record NZ_JBEZFI010000012.1, read on the forward strand.
GCTTGCGCAGGCCGCCGACGAAGGTGGCCTTGGTCGGCCCGGTGCGGTCGACGTACCGGGTGAAACCGAGCAGGGTGGCGTAGGGGGTGACAGGGGCGGTGGAGGCGGGCGCGGTCACGAGCAACCTCCCAGGTCAGCAGCTCGATTAGTACACACATTCTAATCGACAGGACTGACATCGCCCAGGATGCGAAAGGGGCCGCCCGGGCATTACGGACGGCCCCCGGAAGAAATCCTCAGGAGAGGATCACCGGGTTGGTGAGGGCCGCCATGTGCCCGCCGGGATGGCGTACCTCGACCCGGACGAACAGCGATTCCGCCGCGCTGGTCTGCCAGGTCACGGCCGCCGGACCGGTGCCGGTCGGGGACTCGCGATGCGTGGTGCCCCGGTCGGTGTGGAAGCTGACGGTGCCGCCGGGGACACCCCGTACGTCGACCCGGACCACGGCCGGCTCGTCCTCGGTCGCCAGCCGCTCACCGATCCCGGCGCTGCGGTCACCGGCGGAGACGGTCAGCGAGAGCTCGATCTCGACCGAGCCGGCGATCCAACTCCGGCCGGCGCGGATGCCGGCGAGGACCGCGTCCACGCTCAGCTCCTCGGCGCGCACGACGGTGTGCGGTACGCCGAGCTGGCCCGCGAGGTGCGTGTCGCTGTTGCCCATCGCCGGTCGCCACCGCCCTCGGTGGATGTCGAAGGCCAGGGTCCGGCCCCATTCGGCCAGCGCCGCCTCGTTGTCGGCGTTCCACGGCAGGTCCGAGCGCCACTGTCCGTTCCACACCTCCACGACGTCGAACCCCTGGTACGGGTACATGAAGACGCCGGAGGGGTAGGGCGCCTGGGGGTGGGCCGCGACACACACCCCGCCGGCGCGGTGGACCTGGTCCAGCTGCCGCTCGATCAGGTCGTCGCGGATGCCGTACCGCCACTCGACCACCTGCCCGGCGGGGATGCCGAGCGCCAGCCAGTGCCCGGTGCGGGTGACGACCTCCTGGCCGAGGACCACCAGCAGGTCGTCGCCGGCCGGCCGACCCCAGTCGGCGTGGGTGTCGCAGGTGTTGTGCTCGGTGACGGCGAGGAAGTCCAGGCCCGCCGCGCGGGCGGCCGACGTGAGCTGCCCCGGCGTCAGCTCCCCGCCGACCGAACGCAACGAGTGCACGTGGCAGTCGCCGCGGTACCAGCCGGGCCCTCGGCCGGCCACCCGCCTCGGTGGCAACTCCGGCGCGGGGACAGCGTCGTCCGTGACCATCCCGGCACGCTACCGAAACGGCCCGGAGCGGCGCTGCCCCGCGTACTACAGCTGCCCGACGTCGATGATCCGGATGACCGCCGCGCCGACCTCGTCGGAGGCCGCGAGGTCGACCTCGGCGCTGATGCCCCAGTCGTGGTCGCCCTCCGGGTCGTCGAGGATCTGGCGTACGGTCCACCGGTCCCGGCCCTGCTCGATCATGAGCAGCGCCGGCCCGCGGGCGTCCGGCCCGACCCCGATCGAGTCGTACGCCTCGAAGTACGGCTCCAGCGCGTCCGCCCACGCGTCCGCGTTCCAGCCGTGCTCCGCGTCCAACTCGCCCAGCTCGTCCCAGCGGCGCAGGGCGGCCAGCTCGACCCGGCGGAACAGCGCGTTGCGGACCAGCACCCGGAACGCCCGGGCGTTGCGGGTGACCGCGGGCGGCCGGTCGTCCAGCGACGCGGCGACCTCCTCGACGTCGGACGGGTTACGCAACCGCTCCCACTCGTCGATCAGGCTGGAGTCGACCTGGCGGACCAGCTCGCCCAGCCACTCGATCAGGTCGACCAGTTCCTCGGTCTTGGCGTCCCCGGGGACGGTCTGCCGCAGCGTCTTGTACGCGTCCGCGAGATAGCGCAGCACCAGCCCCTCCGACCGGGACAGGCCGTAGAACTGCACGTACTCGGGGAAGGTCATGGCCCGCTCGTACATGTCGCGGACCACCGACTTGGGGGAGAGCTGGTGGTCGGCGACCCACGGGTGGCCCTGCCGGTACATCTCGTACGCGCCCTCCAGCAGCTCCGCGAGGGGCTTGGGCCAGGTCACCTCGTCGAGCAGTTCGAGGCGGGCCTCGTACTCGATGCCCTCGGCCTTCATCGCGGCGACCGCCTCGCCGCGGGCCTTGAACTGCTGCGCGGAGAGCACCTGGCGCGGGTCGTCGAGGATCGACTCGATCACGCTCAGTACGTCGAGGGCGTACGCCGGGGACTCCCGGTCGAGCAGCTCGACGGTGGCCAGGGCGAGCGGCGACAGCGGTTGGTTGAGCGCGAAGTCGAGCTGGAGGTCGACGGTGAGCCGGACCCGGCGGCCCTGCTCGTCCGGCTCGGGCAGCTCCTCGACCACGCCGCCGGCCCGCAGCGCCCGGTAGATGGCGATGGCCCGGCGGATGTGCCGCCGCTGGGCGGCCCGGTCCTCGTGGTTGTCGGTGAGCAGGTGACGCATCGAGGCGAACGCGTCGCCGGGTCGGCCGATGACGTTGAGCAGCATCGAGTGGCTGACCTGGAAGCTGGAGGTCAGCGGTTCCGGTTCGGCCTCGATGAGCCGGTCGAAGGTCGGCCTGCCCCAGCCGATCGAGCCCTCCGGCGGCTTCTTCCGTACCACCTTGCGGCGCTTCTTCGGGTCGTCGCCGGCCTTGGCGAGGGCCTTCTCGTTATCGATGACGTGCTCGGGGGCCTGCACGACGACCCGGCCGAGGGTGTCGAAGCCGGCCCGCCCGGCCCGGCCGGCGATCTGGTGGAACTCGCGGGCCTTGAGCAGCCGGGTGCGGATGCCGTCGTACTTGCTGAGGCCGGTGAAGAGCACGGTGCGGATCGGCACGTTGATGCCGACGCCGAGGGTGTCGGTGCCGCAGATGACCTTGAGCAGCCCGGCCTGGGCGAGGGTCTCCACCAGGCGGCGGTACTTGGGCAGCATGCCGGCGTGGTGCACGCCGATGCCGTGCCGTACCAGCCGGGACAGGGTCTTGCCGAAGCCGGAGGTGAAGCGGAAGTTGCCGATCGCCTGCGCGATCAGGTCCTTCTCGGCCCGGGTGCAGACGTTGACGCTCATCAGCGCCTGGGCGCGTTCCAGCGCGGCGGCCTGGGTGAAGTGCACCACGTACACCGGGGCCTGCTTGGTCTCCAGCAGCTCCTCGAGGGTCTCGTGCAGCGGGGTCATCGCGTACGAGAAGAGGAGCGGGACCGGCCGCTCGGCCGAGCGGACGACGGCGGTCGGCCGACCGGTACGCCGGGTCAGGTCGTCGACGAAGCGGGTGGTGTCGCCGAGCGTGGCGGACATCAGGATGAACTGCGCCTGCGGCAGCTCGATCAGCGGCACCTGCCAGGCCCAGCCCCGGTCCGGCTCGGCGTAGAAGTGGAACTCGTCCATGATCACCTGGCCGACGTCGGCCCGGGCGCCCTCGCGCAACGCGAGGTTGGCCAGGATCTCGGCGGTGCAGCAGATGATCGGGGCGTCGGCGTTGACGCTGGCGTCGCCGGTGAGCATGCCGACGTTCTCCGCGCCGAAGACCTCGCAGAGCGCGAAGAACTTCTCCGAGACGAGGGCCTTGATCGGCGCGGTGTAGAAGGTGGTGCGGTTGTCGGCCAGGGCGGCGAAGTGTGCGGCGATGGCGACCAGGCTCTTGCCGGAGCCGGTCGGCGTGTTCATGATCACGTTCGCCCCGGAGACGATCTCGATGACCGCCTCCTCCTGATGGGGGTAGAGGTCGAGGCCGCGCTCGGACGCCCAGCCGGCGAACGTCTCGTAGAGGGTGTCGGGGTCGGCGCTCTTAGGTAGCGCGGCGGTGAGGGTCATAGCGCGTCCATGGTGCCTGGATCATGGCCCTGTGCGCCAGCCGGGTGCCCTTTCCGTTCAGCGGCGACGGTGGACGAGGTCGAAGATGTCGCGGCCGGCGATGAGGGCGCGGCGCTCGAACTTGGTCACCGGGCGGTGCGCGGGGCGGGGCGCGTACCCGCCGTGCACGTCGATCAGCTCCGGGTCGGCGGTCAGCGTCTCCCGCATCGATTCGGCGTACTCGGCCCAGTCGGTGGCGCAGTGCAGCGTCCCGCCGGGGGCCAGCCGCGAGCGCAGCAGCGCCACGTGGGTCGGCTGGATGATCCGGCGCTTGTGGTGGCGGGACTTCGGCCACGGGTCGGGGAAGAACACGTGCACCGCGTCCAGCGATCCCTCCGGCATCGTCCGCACCAGGTCCAACGCGTCGCCCTTGGCAACCCGGACGTTGGTCAGCCCGCCCCGGTCGGCTAACGCGAGCAGGTTGGCGATTCCGGGCGTATGCACCTCTACCGCCAGATAGTGTCGATCTGGGTCGGCCGCCGCCATTTCGGCGGTGGCATCGCCCATACCGGAACCGATCTCCAGCACCAGCGGGGCCCGCCGCCCGAACAGCGCCGACGGATCGCACGGCCCGTCGAGGTCGGCGATCTCCAGGCCGTACGCGGGCCAGAGCCGGGTCAGCGCCTCGCGCTGCCGGTCGGTCATCCGGCCGCGACGCGGATGGAAGGTGCGGATGCGGGCGGCATGGGCCGGCGGCGCGGCGTTCTGGTCGGTGGTGGTCACAGCGACCCGAGCGTACGCGACCGTCGCCGCGAGATGGATGTGATGTACGACCGAGGGTAGGCAGCCGTACGGCAGGACGGGTGGCATACCGCCCGACACCGCCGGGGCCCGGGAGGGGGCAGGGGTGTCAGTCACGCGTCGCGTCGCGCTGCTGATCGCAGCCGCCACATGCGCCGTCCCGCTGCTCGCGGCGGCACCGGCCCTGGCCGGCCCGACCGGCGCCCCACCGCCCGGAGCCGGCTCGGCGGACGATGGCCGGTCGGATCAGGGCCGGTCGGATCACGGCTCGACGGATCACGGGCCACCGGATGATGGCCAGCGCCCCGTCGACCTGATCTTCGTCGAGGTCACCCCGAGCACGGTGGAAGCCGGCTTCCTCGTCGGAATCCGGGCCAGTTGCCGGGACAACTCGGTGCCGGCGATCGTGATCTCCGACGCCTTCGGTCGGGTCCAGGTGCAGCCGCAGCACGGGCTGCTCACCGCCTCGCCGATGGTCAACGAGCGCGCTCGCCCCGGCAACTATCGGGTCAAGCTGGAGTGCCCGAGCGGGCAGACCGCCTCGACGATGCTCCAGGTCGTCAAAAGAGTGGAGAAGCCCAGCCGCGGGCCGGCGACCGGCTTCGGCGGGACCGCCCGGACCGGCTCCGGCAAGCTTCTGGTGCCGTTCGGGCTGGCACTGACGGTGGTAGGTGCCGTGGTCGGCGTGGCGGCGGCGCGTCGGTCCCGTACCGCCCGTGGCGTCGCCCGCCGCTGAGCCCGCCATGGCCGCCCCACCCGTCCCACGAGTGCCCGCCCGAACGACCCGTGCCCCGGGGCGTCGCCCCTGGTCGGTGCCGCTCGCCGTGGTGCTGGTGCTGGTGGGGGTCTTCGCCACCGGGGCCGGGCTGGGCCGGACCGCCGGGCCCTTCGACTGGGTGGACACGACCGGATCGACGTCCGGCACCACTGGGTTGACGTCCGGCATTGCCGGATCGACGTCCGACACGTCCGACCCGGCCCGGGTTCGGCAGCCGGCGAGCCGCCCGGTGCGCCTCTCCGTGCCGGCGATCAACGTGTCCGCGCCGATCACCCCGGTCGGCCAGGCCAAGGACGGCTCGGTGGACGTTCCGCCGCTGAGCCAGCACGACCAGACCGGCTGGTACGACCTCGGCCCGGTCCCCGGCGAACCGGGCCGGGCGATCATCGTGGGACACGTGGACACCAAGAGCGGTCCGGCGGTCTTCTACCGGCTGCGGGAACTGAAGCCGGGGGACCGGATCGAGGTGACCCGGGCGGACCAGACCGTCGTGGCCTTCACCGTCGACACCGTCGAGTACTTCGACAAGGCCAAGTTCCCGGCCGACCGGGTGTACGGCGACGACGGCCCGCCCGGGCTGCGCCTGATCACCTGCGGCGGCGAGTGGATTGGCGGCCGAACCGGCTACCAGGACAACGTCATCGCCTTCGCCTCCCTGACCACCACCCCCGCCGCCCCCTGACACGGCGGCTTCGGCGATCTTGGAAACTTGTCGTTCGCAGCGAACGACAAGTCTCCAAGATTCAGGAGCAGATCAGCCCTTGCCTGGGACCTGCTGGATCACCTCGAACTCCAGCAGCGTGGCCCCGGTGGCGACCGGCTTACGCGGCTCGCCGCCCGCGCCGCCGGCGTGCGCCGCGCGGGACGGCCCCTGCGCCCAAGCCTGGTAGGCCTCCTCAGACTCCCACTTTGTATAGACGAAGTAGCGGGTCTCGCCAGCGATCGGGCGAAGCAGCTCGAAGCCGAGGAAGCCCGGCGAGTTCTCCACCGCCCCGGCCCGGGCGGCGAACCGCTTCTCCAGCTCCTCGCCGGCACCCGGCGGGACGTCGATCGCGTTGATCTTCACGACTGCCATGACCTCACCCTAACCAGCCGTCCGGGCCGTGCATGCCCGCTCGCTGACGGCGATGACTGGATTGGCGATACCCCTTGGAAGGTACTTACTGAGAAAGTAGTTACTTGGTAAGTTGCCTGCCGTGCAGAGGAACGCGGTGCGGTGGGGGCTGTTGGCGTTGTTCGCTGACGGCCCGAAGTACGGCTATCAACTGAGGACCGAGTTCGACGTGCGGACCGGCGGGACGTGGGCCCTCAACGTGGGGCAGGTCTACACCACGTTGGACCGGCTTGCCCGGGACGGTTACGTGGCGCCGGTCGGCAGCAACGACGGCGGGCGTGAGGTCTACGCGATCACATCTCAGGGGCGGGAGGCGTTGGCCGGCTGGTTCGCCACCCCGGTCACGGACGCGGACCGGCCACGCAGCGAGCTGGCGATCAAACTCGCCATGGCGGCGGCCGATCCCGAGGTAGACGTTGCCACCGTCGTGCAGGCACAGCGGACGGAGTCGATGCGACAGCTGCGGGACTACACGCGGTTGCGGCGTCGGGCCGATCCGGACGGCGACGTCGGTTGGCTGCTTCTCCTCGACCATCTGATCTTCGGCTTGGAGGGTGAGATGCGCTGGCTGGACCACGTGGAGGCGACGGTCCTACGGCGACGCACCCGGCAAACCGGGGGATCGCGCTCGGCGTCGGCGGGTCTGGACAGTGAGCCGGCCGGGACGGTGTCCCAGTGAGCCGGGCGGTGTTGTCCTTCACCGGGGTCAGCCGGGTCTACCCCGGGGCGGAGGGCGTGGTCCGCGCCCTCCACGAGGTCAGCTTCGAGGTGAATCAGGGTGAGCTCGTCGCCGTGATGGGCCCGTCCGGTTCCGGTAAGTCGACCCTTCTGGCGCTGGCCGGCGGGCTCGACGTGCCGACCTCGGGGTCGGTGCAGGTCGAGGGGGTCGAGCTTGGCGGCCTCGACGCGACCGCGTTGGCGCGGTTGCGGCGGGACCGGATCGGCTATGTCTTTCAGGACTACAACCTGGTCACGGACCTCACCGCGGCCGAGAACGTGGCGCTGCCACGCGAGTTGGCGGGCGTCGGCGCCGGCCGGGCGCGACGGGAGGCTGTCGTGGCGCTCGCGGAGGTGGGCCTGAGCGGCGTGGCGGACCGTTTCCCTGACCAGCTGTCCGGCGGGCAGCAGCAGCGGATTGCGATTGCCCGGGCCTTGGTGGGGCAACGGGGGCTGGTGCTGGCCGATGAGCCGACCGGGGCGTTGGACTCGCGAACGAGTCTGGCGGTGCTTGAGGTGCTGCGGGCCAGGATCGACGCGGGAGCAGCCGGGGTTCTCGTCACGCACGAGCCGCGATACGCCGGCTGGGCCGACCGGACGATCTTTCTGCGGGACGGCCGGCTGGTCGACGCCACGACCCGGGAAACCCCGGAGCAGTTGCTGGGACGTTCCTCGTGAGCCCGGCAGCCCGCGAGTTCCTTGGTTCCTGGCGTACCGCGCTGCGGATCGCCCGCCGGTCGACGTGGCGTCACCGTGGGCGTAGCGGGCTGGTCCTGCTCATGCTCTTCCTGCCCGCCTTCGCCGCCACCGTGCTGGTGGTGAGCTGGGCGAATCTGAGCGGCACCTCCGCTCAGGAGATCACCTTCGGAATGGGGCGAGCCGACCTGATCGTCGAGGCCGACGACCTGGCGGCGGTGCGCGCCACGCTGCCGGCGGGCAGCCGGACCGCGCCCCTGGCCCAGGGCCGTACGGTGGTCCAAGGTCCGACCGCGTTGCGGGCGCGTGAGTACGAGGCGACCGACCTCACCGACCCGCTCAACCGGGGCCGGTACGTGGTGCGGGCCGGCCGCGCACCACACGGAACGGCGGAGGTGGCGGTGACCCGGCCACTGGCGGAAGAACTCGGCGTCGGCCTGGGGAGCCAGATCGAGGCCGGGATGCCGCAGCGCCGGCTCACCGTGGTCGCAGTGGTGGACTGGAGCCGGTCACTGCGGCAGGCTGGGCTGCTCGTGCCGACCGAGGCTCCGCTGTCGCCGGGCGCGCGGCCCAAGCTGATGGTGGAGCTTCCCCCCGGACAGGGCTGGTCACCGGACCCGGGCACGGTTACGGGCCGCCTGGGCTTTCGCGACCGTCGCGCGATGGAACCGACCGCCGCCGACCGGGCGGTCGAGGTAGCTGCGGCCCTGTTGGTGGCCAGCTTCGCCGGGACGCAGGTGGTGCTCCTGTCCGGGGCGGCGTTCATGGTGGGCGCCCGTCGGCAGCGGCGGGAACTGGCTCTGGTCGCCGCGGCGGGCGCCACCCCCCGGCAGATACGCCGGATCGTCCTCGCCGGGGGGCTGCTGCTGGGTGGCGGCGCGGCGGCTGCGGGAGCGGGCCTGGGACTGGTGACTTTCGCATCGGCCAGGCCGGCGATCGAGCTGATCGCCGACCATCCACTGATTGATGTGTCCGTACCGGTGTGGCCGGTGGTGGGAGTTGCGGCCTTGACGGTGGCGGCCGGGGCGCTGGCAGCGTGGTTGCCGGCGCGTACGACCGGACGGCGGCCCGTCCGCGTCGATCTCGGCGGCCAGCGGACCCGTTCCCGGACCGACCTGCTCAGCCTGGGCGGCGGCGGGGTTCTCCTTGCTGTCGGCACCGGGTTGCTCCTGTGGTCCGCAAACCCCGAGGGGCGACCGGATGCGCTGGCCCTCGGCGCGGTGGCCCAACTGCTCGGTGTGGTGGCCTGCACGCCAGCGCTCGTCCGGGCCGCCGGGAGGCTCGCTGCCGCGCTGCCGCTGTCCGGCCGGCTGGCGTTGCGGCACGCGGCGCGGCACCGCCTGCGCAGCTCGGCAGCGATGGCCGCCGTCACCGCGGCGATCGCCGGCAGCGCCGCCCTGGCCCTGGTCGGAGCAGCCCGCGGCGACACCACCCCGACCCGGCTCGATGCCCGTCCGGGCCAGGTTCTGCTACCCGCCGAAACCGCCGACCTGCTCGGCCAAGACGGCCTCCATCGCCTTGCCTCGGCCCTTCCGACCCGCGACGTCGTCGTGCTGACCAACGCCACCAACGTCGGAGTACCGGTCGGAAACCTGCCCGACGGACGCAGCGATCCCGCCACGCTTGCCGGCATCGAGCAGCGGGACGTCGCCGTCGGCGGGGCTGAGACGATCCGAGTGGTCACCGGCCGGGCCGCCACCACCACAGAGCTGGCCACCCTGGCCGGCGGCGGCGCGATCGTGTTCAACGACACCCTGATGGCGGGCGACCACGTCACGCTGGCGGTCAACGACCAACCGGCGGCACCGCTGCCCGCCGTGCTGGCAGCCCACGGGGAATACTTCGTCAACCTACCCGGAATGGTCGTCACGGCGGCAACGGCGCAGCGGCTCGGGCTGGCCGTCGCACCCGGGGCGGTGGTCGTCGACACCCATCGGACCCCGAGCCCGACAGAGCTCGCCGCCGCCAACGACGTGCTCCTACGCGCCCAACTGACCGCCGCTCACCCGCCGGCCGAGCCGATCACCGCCGCCGTGACGACAGCCAGGGCAGACCCCGGCAGAACCACCACCATGTTCTACCTACTTGCCGGGGTCAGCGTGCTGGTGGCCCTCGTCGCCAGCACCGTTGCCGTCGCGCTGGCCGCCACCGAACTGAGCGGCGATCTCGCCACCATGGCCGCGGTCGGTGCCACCCCCCGGATTCGCCGAAGGATCACCATGGCCCAAGCCCTGCTCATTGTCGGACCTGGCGCGCTCCTCGGCCTGCTCGCCGGCATCGGACCCGCGGCCGGCTTCATCGGCCACAGCACCGAGACCCACTGGCAAACCCCATGGCCCGCGCTACTGCTCGTCACCACCGCTCCGCCGACACTCGCCACGCTCATCGCCGGGATCATCGCCCGCAGCGGCCCTCCACTCACCCGACGCACCAGGTGAACAGCGCGATCACGAATCCGGGTCAGAACGCCTCGACGACCGGCACCAGGTCGGCGTCCACCACGACCGGGGCGTGGTCCGAGGGACCCTTGCCCTTGCGCGCCTCCCGATCGACGTACGCGGAGCGGACCGCGCGGGCGAACGGGGCGGACGCGTACACCAGGTCGATCCGCATGCCCTTGTTCTGGTGGAACATGCCGGCCCGGTAGTCCCAGTAGGTGTAGGGGTGTGGGCCCTTCATCGGGGTGGGCACGACATCGCTGAGCCCGAGGTCGCGCAGGGCGGCCAGGGCGGCCCGCTCGGCCGGGGTGACGTGGGTGGAGTTGACGAAGAGCGCCGGGTCCCAGACGTCGGCGTCGGTCGGAGCGACGTTGAAGTCCCCGCAGACCGCCAGCGGCGACCCGGTGGCCAGTTCCGGGTCCAGCGCGTCCCGCAGCGCCGCCAGCCAGGCGAGCTTGTACGTGTAGTGCGGGTCTTCGGGTGCCCGGCCGTTCGGCACGTACACCGACCAGACCCGCAGCCCGTCGCAGGTGGCGGAGATCGCCCGCGCCTCGGGCAGGGGGAAGCCCGGCTCGCCGGGGAAGCCGACTGTCACGTCGGCGAGCCCGACCCGGGACAGCACGGCCACCCCGTTCCACCGGCCGTCGCTGTGACTGGCCACCTCGTAGCCCAGCGCGCCCACCTCGGCGACCGGGAACGCCCCGTCGGGGCACTTGATCTCCTGTAGGCACACGACGTCGGGCTTCGTGGCGGCCAGCCAGTCGAGCAGCCGGGGCAGGCGGGCCTTCACCGAGTTGACGTTCCAGGTCGCCAGGCGCATGCCCCTAGCGTGCCCCATCGCCGGCCGTCCCGCCGTCCGGCGGCACGGGGTGTCGCGCGGCCGGCGGGCCGGGGCGGCGTGTCCGGTGATTCGCGCGGACGGTCAGCGTTCCGGGGTGTCGCCCGGATGGGTCTGCTCGGCGAGGAAGCGTTCCAGCTCGGCGCCCAACTCGTCGGCGGTGGGCAACGGGCCGGTCTCGGTGGCGAGCAGGTTCTTCTCGCCGCGCCCGCGGGCGAACGTGTCGTACTGCTCCTCCAGGGCCTGGACCAGCGTGACCGCCTCCTCGGTCTGGGCGACCTGACGGTCGATCTCGACCCGGACCGCCTCGGCGGCGGAACGCAGGCCGTCCCGGGGCAGCAGCAGCCCGGTGCTGCGGGACACCGCGGCGAGCAGCGCCTCGGCGGCGGCCGGGTACTCGGCCTGGGCGACGTAGTGCGGCACGTGGGCGGCGAAGCCGAGGGCGTCGCGGCCCCGCTCGCCGAGGCGGTACTCCAGCAGGTGGCCGACGCTGCCGGGCACCTGGACCCGCTGGAGCCACGGCTCGTGCCCGGAGATCAGTTCGCGCCGGGTCGCGTGCGCGGTGACGCCGCTGGGGCGCGTGTGCGGCACCGCCATCGGGATCGAGTTGAGGCCGACGGTGAGCCGTACGCCGAGCCGGGTGGCCAGGCCGGCGACCGCGGCCACGAAGCGCTCCCACTGCAGGTCCGGCTCCGGGCCGGTGAGCAGCAGGAACGGGGTCTCGTCGTCGTCGTGCAGCAGGTGCAGATCCAAGGTCGGGGCGTCGTAGTCGGCCCAGTGGTCCTCGGCGAAGGTCATCACCGGCCGCCGGGAGCGGTAGTCGAAGAGCTGGTCGACGTCGAAGCGGGCGACCAGCCGCGCCTCGATGGAGGTGAGCAGCTGCTCCCGGGCCAGCCGGGTGGCGCTGCCGGCGTCGACGAAACCGGTGAGCGCCTGAATCAGCACCGGTTGGCCGAGGTCGGGCAGATCGTCGGTGAGTTCGTAGAGCTCGTGTGGGTCGAGCACCGGTGGAGACCTCCCTGGGAGCGCGCGTACGGGAGCGGCCGTGCGATACGGCCTCCCCGTCCGGGCCAACGTACCGGCCGTCGTGGTCCATTCCGTTACGGGCCAGAGGATGATCACGATTTGGCCACGCCGGCCACGCCGGCCGATTCGATCCACCAATGGGGCGACCCCAACACTCGGCCGAAAGTATGATCTAGTTGATCATCGGCCGGGGCTCGGCGGGCTGCGAGGTTCCTACCCCGAGGGGTGCGGCTCTGTGTCGGCCGGAGGTTAGACCGCTTGGCGAGGATTCGCCGACCCCGGTCAGGGCTGCGGCGCGGTGTCGTATCTGGCGGGTGGAGACTGTGGCCAGGGCCACATGATCACCGCCGGTAACCGGCGTTTCGGCTGCCTAGCCTCGTCGAATGCGTAACGACGGCACCCTCGACGACCAAACCGGCCTCGGCGGATCGGCTGACCGTTCGGACGATGTTGGCTCCACCGTTCGGTCAACCGGTTCCCCTGAGCCGGCCACCACCCAACGCTTCAACCTCGAATCCCTCCGTACCCGCCTCGGCGGCTACGGCGAATCCCTCCGTACCCGCCTCGGCGGGCTCGGAAACTCCCTCGCTGCCCAGCCCGGTCGTACCAAGCTGGCGGTCGGCGCCACCGGCGCGCTCTGCTGCCTCGGCCTGATCGGGGTCGGCCAGGTCTCCGCCGGCGCGGCCGGCGACTCGCCGACCTCGGCGACGGCGCAGGAGGTCGCCCAGCGGGCGACCGGCGACGCCGCCACCCGCAGCCTCGACCGGCAGGCGGCCGCCCTGACCACCCCCACCGACGCCCCGACCGCCGATCCGGACGTCACCTCGTCGCCGACGGCTGAGCCCACACCGACGGCTGAGCCCACACCGACCGCAAAGCCCAAGCCCAAGCCGAATCCGAAGCCCAAACCCAAGCCGACGCCCACGCGGATCGCCCCGGTGGCCGGGCTGGACCAGGCCCAGATGGACAACGCCACGACGATCGTGCGGACCGGCCGGGACATGGGCGTGCCGCGGCGCGGCCTGATCATCGCGGTGGCCACCGCCATGCAGGAGAGCAACCTCTACAACTACGCCAGCGGCGTGCTGCCCGAGTCGCAGAACTATCCGCACCAGGCCATCGGCTGGGACCACGACTCGGTCGGGCTGTTCCAGCAGCGGCCCAGCAGCGGCTGGGGCGCGGTGCGCGACCTGATGAACCCGTCGTACGCCACCCGGCAGTTCCTCGACGTCCTGGTGGAGATCCCCGGCTGGCAGAACTTGGCGCTCACCGACGCCGCCCAGCGGGTGCAGGTATCCGCGTTCCCCTGGGCGTACGCCCAGCACGAGTCGCGGGCCACCCAGGTCGTCGACGCGATCCTCCCCTAACCACCCCCCGCCCGCCCCCCGCCCCCACCCCCGCCCACCCCCACCCCCGCCCGGTCGATCATGAGGTTGGCCCGGCGATCCGTCCCTTTCGTCCCGGCCAACCTCATGATCACCGGAACGGGGGCGGGGCGGGCCGGGTGGTGGGGGGTGGGGGTCAGGTGGTGGGCCAGTCGGCGGCGGTCCAGGTCGCTTCGGCGAGTTGGTTCTGGCCGGCGACAGCGGGGTGGAACCAGTCGAGCGAGTTCACGTCGTCCAGGGTGAACCGGGCCCGGTGCGCCGCGCCGCCGTCCCAGCGGCAGCGCGACCCGTACGCGCGGCAGGCGGCGCGGAGCTGGTCGTCGTAGGCGTCGATCCGCTCCCGGAACCGCGCCCGCCGGGCAACGGCGGCCGGCGCGGTCGAGGTCGCGTCGGCCAGCAGGGCCGGGCAGACGCCGTGCGACCAGGCGCGTACCGCCCGAGGCTCGGTGTGCCCGAGTTCCCAGAGCCGATACAGGTCGGGAATGCTCACCACCAGCACCCGGGCCTTCGGCCGGCCCTCCCGCAGCACCCGCAGGCCGGCGTCGACCTGCTCCCGGAACGTGGCCACCGGCGTCATCGCGTCGACGTCCGCGCGGCAGGCGTCGTTCGCGCCGATCAGCACCGTGACGTAGTCCGCCTTGTCGCGTACCGCCGTGCGGGCCTGTTCGGCGAGCCCGGCCGCGCGGGCCCCCGGCGTCGCCCGGTCGTACGCCCGCAGCTTCGGGGCCTGCTCGCGCAGCCGACGGTAGTGGCTGCGGACCCGGATGCTGTCCCCGGTCGACCAGGAGTTGCGCTCGCAGCTCACCAGCACCAGGCAGGAGCCGAAGCCGGTGGTGATCGAGTCGCCCAGCGCGGTCATCACCGCCGGGCCGTCGGGGCGTGCGGAGCCCGAGGGCTGGGGAGTCGCGGAGCGCGACGGTCGGGGGGTCGCGGAACCGGCGCCGTCACAGGCCAGTGCGACCAGCGCCGCCAGGCAGGCCAGCGCGGCGACTCCACGTCGAGGCATCCCGTCCCCCGTCCCGCGGCACGAAGCGGCCCGTCGACCCTACGCGGGCCGACCGCGATGACAGGAATTGTTGTCGACTATCCGGCATCGACAACGGTCCTTAACATCAGGATGTTACGCGCCGCCAGGGTGCCGGCTGGCCGTGCAGCCACCAGTGCAGTGCCCGGGTGATCCGGGGCAGCACCAGGTAGGTCATCAATGGGGTCAGGCAGAGCGTCATCAGCAGCGTCCGGACCGCCAGCGGCACGTCGGCGATGAACCTCGCGGTGAGCAGGGTCGCGGTGAGGCTCAGCGGGAAGAACGCCAGCCAGATCGTCACCGCCTGCTTCCACCGGGGCGGCGTCGCAGGCCCGGCCGGCACGGTCTCCACCACGTGGTCCACCGGCGGGTCGAACCAGCCCTCGATGCCGGTACGGCGCTCGACCCGGGTGTGCTCGACCATGCCCTGCGCCGAGGTCAGCCACCAGCGCCGCTGCGGCGACTCCTCCCAGCGGCGCAGCATCTCGTCATCAGCGAACCGGTACATCACATGCCATTCCGGCGAGCCCGCCGAGCTGCGGACGAACCCGGCACCCAGGAAGCCGGGGAAGGTCTCGGCCAGCGCCGTGCCGGCCCGCATCCACGCCACCATCTCGTCGGTGCGCGCGGGATCGGCGCGTCGGGCGACGGCGACGGTCACCGGCGCCGCGTGCGTCATGGTCATGCCTACATCCTCCCTATCGCCGGCGGTGTGGCGCACCGCCTTGTAACGCACCCCACCGGCCGTCGCATCCGCCCGAGGCCTCCCCGGTGGCCGGGATCACCGTCCACGCCCGGGCTGTCCCGCCTGGCGACCCGGCGAGAGGGCCCGCCGTCGATGGTTCGGCAACGGCCGCCGGCCGGTTAGCCTCGCCCGTGCGGGGGTAGCCCGAAGGAATGACGCGATCACAGCCCCGTCGCGCCCGTGGCACGGTCGGCCACGCGTACAGCGCGCTCAACCTGCGGCTCGCGCTCGCCCTGTTCGGGTTGGTCACCCTGACCGGCTTCGCGGTGGTCGCCTTCGCCGTGCATCTGGCGTGGCTGGGCGTGGTCTGCGCGATCCTCGCCGCGGTGGCCGTGGTCGACCTGGTCATCATCCAGCGCCGCCGCGCCGCCCGCCACCGGGAGGAGCCGGGCGTGCGGCACTCACTGTTCGAGTGACAGGAGTACGACTTTGTCCATCGCCACCACCAATCCCGCCACCGGACAGGTGCTCAAGACGTACGCCCCGATGTCGGACGAGCAGGTCGACGTCGCCATCGAAGGGGCCGACCTGGCCTTCCGGCAGTTGCACGGCACCACCGTGGCGCAGCGGGGCCGATGGCTCACCGCGGCGGCCGACCTGCTGGAGGCCGAGCGGGACGAGACCGCCCGGATGATGACCCTCGAGATGGGCAAGACGTACGCGGCGGCCAGGGCCGAGGTGACCAAGTGCGCCACGGCCTGCCGCTTCTACGCCGCCAACGCCGAACGGATGCTCGCCGACGAGCCGGCCGACGCGGGCGCGGTGAAGGCGAAGCGGGCGTTCGTCCGGCACCAGCCGATCGGGCCGGTGCTCGCGGTGATGCCGTGGAACTTCCCGCTCTGGCAGGTCATGCGGTTCGCCGCGCCGGCCCTGATGGCCGGCAATACCGGCCTGCTCAAGCACGCCTCCAACGTGCCGCAGACCGCCCTCTACCTGGAGGACCTGTTCCGTCGGGCCGGCTTCCCCGAGGGCGCGTTCACCACGCTGCTGGTCGGCTCGGAGGCCGTCGACCGGATCCTCAGCGACCCGCGGGTCCGCGCTGCCACCCTCACCGGCAGCGAGCCCGCCGGCCGCTCGATCGCCCAGATCGCCGGCCGGGAACTCAAGAAGACCGTGCTGGAACTGGGCGGCAGCGACCCCTTCGTGGTGATGCCCTCGGCCGACCTGGACAAGGCCGCCGAGGTGGCCACCACCGCCCGCTGTCAGAACAACGGCCAGTCCTGCATCGCCGCCAAGCGGTTCATCGTCCACGCCGACGTCTTCGACGCGTTCGCTGGGAAGTTCGCCGCCCGGATGTCCGCGCTCACAGTCGGCGACCCGATGGACGGCGGCACCGACGTCGGCCCGCTGGCCAGCGACCGCGGTCGGGCCGAGGTGCACGCGCAGGTCCAGGACGCCGCCGACAACGGCGCGACCATCCTCTGCGGCGGGGAACTGCCCGCCGGCGACGGGTGGTTCTACCCGCCGACCGTGGTGACCGACCTGCGGCCGGGGATGCGGATGTGGGCCGAGGAGGTCTTCGGACCGGTCGCCGGCCTCTACCGGGCGTCCTCGTACGAGGAGGCGATCGAGATCGCCAACGGCACCAGCTTCGGTCTCGGCTCGAACGCCTGGACCACCGACCCGGCCGAGCAGGAGCGCTTCGCCACCGACCTGGACGCCGGCAGCGTCTTCATCAACGGCATGACCACCTCCTTCCCGGAGCTGCCGTTCGGTGGCGTGAAGAACTCCGGCTACGGCCGCGAACTGTCCGCCGTGGGCATGCGGGAGTTCTGCAACACCAAGACCGTCTGGATCGGCGAGGGAGAGGCCGGCGTCGGCGCGGGCGCGCACGCCGAGTAGAGCTGTAAAAAGGGGGCCTCTGCTCCACCGGAGGCGTCAACAGGGGCCCCTGGTTACCGGCGTCAGCCGAGGCGGCGTTCGAGTACCTGGCCGGGCCACGGGTCGCGGCCGGGCCGCTGCACCGTGAACGGGTCGGTGGCGGTGAAGCCGCAGCCCTCGTAGAAGCGGACCAGAGCCCGGTCGTCGCCGCCGTAGCAGTCCACCCGCAGCAGACCCAGGCCCCGGTCGCGGGCCAGCTCCTCCGCGTACGCCAGCAGCCGCGCCCCGATCCGGTGGCCGGCGTACGCCCGGTCGGTGACCAGCAGGTTGACGTACAGCTCCGGCTCGGTGGCCGGGGGCACGTAGTCGGTCGCCGCCCCCACCACCAGGGCGCCCACGGCGGCGTCCCCGAGCATGGCCAGGTAGAGGCCGCCGCTGGTGGCCCACGCGTCGGCCTGGGCGATCCGCCGTGGGTCGGCCGACGCGGGCTGGGTGCCCCACTGGCCGGTCCGGCCGCGCTCGACCAGCCAGGTGGTGGCCGTATCGAGCAGCCGCAGCACGGTGGCCGCGTCGTCCGGCCCGCCCGGTCGGATGGTGACGGTTTGCTGGTCAGTCATCCCGTCATGCTGCTACACGGCGACCGGCGGCCGATCATCGGCCACCGCCGGTCGTCGGCGCCCCGGTTCGCCAGCGCCCGCTTCCATGATGCTGAGACCGACCGACCGATCGATGGATGCGGCCGCCCGGGTCTGGAACCGCTCACGCCGCTGCGACCCGCTCCCACGGCGCTGGTACGCGGACCGACGCCATGTCCGCCGCCGTCGCGGCCCGGATGCCCAGGTCGGTGTCCTCGAAGACCAGGCAGTCCGCCGGGGGCACGCCGAGCCGGCGGGCGGCGAGCAGGAACGCCTCCGGATCAGGCTTGGGCCGGGTGTAGTCCCCGGCGCAGACCAGCGTCTCGAACCGGTCGAGCAGACCCAGCGTGTCGAGCGAGACGGTGACCGACTCCCGGGTGCCGCCGGAGACCACCGCGAACGGGATGCGCCCGTGGGCGTCCTCGATGTGTGCCAACACCTCCGGCACGGCGGTCACCTCGGGCAGCGCCCGTTGGTAAAGCTCCTCCTGCCGCTGCACGACGGTGTCGACTGGCATGGCCAGCCCATGCCGCTCGTTGAGCGCGGCGACAATGTCGGCGATCGGCCGGCCGCCCCAGGCGTAGAACAGCTCTTCGGGAAACTCGCAGCCCCACTCGTCGAGGGCCGAACACCAGGCGGAGTAGTGCAGCGGCATCGAGTCGACGATGGTGCCGTCGCAGTCGAACAGGTACGCGCGGAAGTCGCCGGGAGGCAGGGGCAGGCTCACCTGGGCAGATTATGACCTCGCCGAAAAATGCGGTGGCTGGGGCTGCGCCGCTCTCCTTGGGTGGGACGCCAGGTGCCGATCGGTCGGACCCGTCACCGGTCCACCCCGTCGGTGACGAGGCGTTCGGTGGCCAGGCAGGAGACGAGGCAGCGTTCCTTCGCGTCGCCGGTCAGCCGGGCCGTCCAGTCGGTGAAACCGCCGTCGCCGACCTCCAGCGCGCCGTCGCGCAGGGTGAGGCGCATCGCGCACCCGATGTAGTAGCCGCGCCCGCGCTGCCGCTCCGGCTCGTCGAGCAGCGGAACCCCGTCGACGGTCAGGGCCGGGCGGACGGTGTCGGCCAGCCGTTCGCCGACGACCGGGTCGAGGACTGTGACGTGCAGCCGGGGCGCGGCCGCCGGGGCCAGCTCGGCGAGCACCGTACGCCACCAGGCCAGGTGTCGGGCCAGCAGCCGTGCCTCGGTACGCCCCGACCCCGCGTCCCGGGCGCTGGACACGAGGGTGAAGAGCCGGAAGTGCGCGGACGCGCCGGGGCCGAAGTCCTGCGCCCGGAGCACCCGGTGCACGGCGGCGAGGTGTACCTCGCCGTTGCGGGACTGCCGTTGCCGACGCGCCGCTGTCTCGACGGCGAGGGCGTTCGTCGGGTCGCTCACCACCTCGGTGCCGCGTACGGTGGTGACGATCCGGTTCTGGCTTACCGGCGCGACGGCGGTGCAGGTGCCGAGCGGGACGACCGGGGACAGTTCGACGCCCGCCACGTCGGCCGGCAACAGCTCCCACAGCCGCGCCTCCAGCCGGCTGAGTGCGCGCGGGTCCACCTCCGACGGCCGGACGAAGCGATCGTCCCGCCAGCGCCGCAGCACGTCCGGCGGGCGCACCACCGCCGCGCGGTCCCGAGCCACGGTCAACAGCAGCGTCCGCAGGTCGGCGGCGGGCAGGGCGGCGAGCGCGTTCCGCGTCCCCGCCGGCAGCGCCGCCCACACCCGGCGCTCCGCGCCGGACAACTCACCCGAGTCCATCCCCGCCACCCTGGGGTACGCCTCCCCACCGCGTCCACCCGATTTCGCCACCCCGCTCGACACGCCGAGCTGCGCAGATCTTGGAGGGAAAGTGCCCCTGTTGGGGTCACTTCCTGCCAAGATCGCCCGGTGTGGTCAGTGGGCGGTGTCGAGGTTGAGGACTACCACGCCGGCGATGATCAGGGCGGCGCCCATCACCTTCGCGACGCTGAGTGGTTCACCCAGGAAGGCCGCTCCGATCGCCATGATCGCGGCGGTGCCGAGCCCGGACCAGATCGCGTACGCGACGCCGACCGGGATCTCCTTGACGGCCAGGGCGAGCAGCCCGAACGACGACACGTACGCGACCGCCAGCCCGAGCGTCGGCCAGAGCCGGGTGAAGCCGTGGGTTGCCTTGAGCAGGCTGGTGCCGATCACCTCGGCGGTGATCGCGCCCAGCAGGAACAGGTACGCCATGGTGGGACCGTACCGGCCGGGTCAGCGGCGGCCGGACCCCCGGAGGTCGCCGACGAACGCCTGCCAGGCGGCCGGGGCGGAGGCGAGGGTGCCACTGAGTCGACCCTCGGGCGGAGTGGCGCGGAGTGGCGCGGAGTGGCCGGGCCAGCCCGCGCGGCTGGCCCGGAATGATCGCCCTCAAACACGGAAGTAGTGGCCTCCACGCCGACGGGAGGCCACTACTTCCTGCTTCGAGCACGATCTTGCCGGCGCGGCTACGCCGCGGGGGTCAGGAGATCGTGCAGGCCTTGTTGTTGAGGGTGATCAGGGTGGGGGTGGGGTTGGGGCCGCCGGAGGTCGAGCCGATCAGGCCGAAGGTGATCTCGGCCCCCGGGGCGATCGTGGCGTTCCAGGACTCGTTCGTCGCGGTGACCGTGGCCCCGGACTGGCTGAGCTTCGCCGACCAGTGGTCGCTCACCTTCTGGTCGCCGGCGAAGGCCCACCGCACGGTCCAGCCGTTCAACGCCGACTTGCCGGTGTTGCGCACCGTGACCTGGGTGTTGAAGCCGCCGGGCCAGCTGCCGTGGGTGGTGTACGTGACGGCGCAGGTCGGGGCCGGCACCGCCGCCGCGTCACCCTGGTCGGCGAGGAACGACGCCAGCCACGCCAGCGCCGAGTTCCAGTTGATCGCCACCTCGTTGGTGGCGTACGAGTTGATGTCGTCGACGTAGCAGAACATCGGCTGGCAGCCGGTCAGCAGGCTGGCCGCGTACGGGTCCTGGAGGCCGGAGTTCGCGCCGCCGGCCAGGGAGCCGGCCGGCGGGTGCGGCAGGTCCGGGTTGAGCTGGTGGGCGAAGATCCGGGTGTGCTGGTTCTGCGCCGCGTGCGTGCCCCAGCCGGTCACGTACGAGATGTTCAGCGCGTTGCGGCCGAGCAGGTAGTCGGCGGACTGCACCGCCCCGTCCCGGTACTTCGCGTCCCGGGTCAGGTCGAACGCGGTGGCGAGCACGACCGCGTTGTTGATGATGTTGCTGTTGCCGCCCCAGACGTAGGAGTTCGCATCGCCGGACAGCGGCAGCCCGTACGCCTGGCCGCGCAGGGTGGCCAGGTAGCGGTCGGCGGCGGCGGCCACCGAGGCGCGGATCCGGGCCCGCTCGGCGGCCGGCAGCGCGTTCGGCACGGTGGCCAGGTCGAGCCGGCCCAGCGCGGCGACGCTCTGCCAACCGAAGGCGCCCCCGGCGTCGAACACGTCCGCGGTGTGCAGCGGCGACGCGGTGAGGTCGGTCAGGTACGCCTGCTCGCCGGTGGTCAGCCACAGCTCGACGGCCGCCCAGTAGAACTCGTCGGTGACGTTGGTGTCGTCGTACGCTCCGCCGCCGTTGCCGTCGGCCGCCGACGCGTAGATCGCCGGGTGGGCCTTGGCCGCGGCGTACGCGGTCTTCGCGGCGGTGCCGCAGCGGGCCGCGAAGGCGGCGTCGTACGGGGCGAACAGTCGGGCGCACTGAGCGGCGACGGCGGCGAGGTTGAGGGTGGCGGCGGTGGACGGCGGGTGCAGCTCACGCGGCTCCGGGTCGTCCTGCGGGGCGAGCGGCAGCCCGGTCCAGTTCCGGTCGTGGATCTTGTGGTGGGCC
Organism: Micromonospora sp. NPDC048999; assembly: GCF_040649295.1. Taxonomy (NCBI): domain Bacteria; kingdom Bacillati; phylum Actinomycetota; class Actinomycetes; order Micromonosporales; family Micromonosporaceae; genus Micromonospora; species Micromonospora sp. NPDC048999. Next base: position 81,353 of record NZ_JBEZFI010000012.1, read on the forward strand.
ATCCCGGCGAGGGGCTTGCCGGCCGGCACCTGCATCCGCAGCAGGAACTCCAGCTCCCAGCGGGCCTCGTCGAGGATGTCCGGGACGCGGTTGCCCCGCTCGGGCACGCGCAGCGTCGCGTCGCCCAGCGCCGCGCCGCCGGCGGCCGTCTCGGCGGTCTTGGTCCGTTCGAAGGCGCTCAGCAGCTGGTAGGTGGCGATGCCGCCGTTGACCACGTACTTGCCGTGGTCGCCGGCGTCGTACCAGCCGCCGCGCACGTCGAGGGAGTAGTCGCAGACACCGGCCTGGCAGGGCACGGTGGTGTCGCCCCGGTTGGGGGCCACGCCGAGGTGCCCGGCCGGGCGGGCGTACTGGGCGCCGATCAGGTTGCCGTCGATCGCGGTGCCGCTGCGCTGGGCGTAGAAGAACTGGAGCGAGTCGGCGCGCAGCCGGTCGTAGAGGGTGCCGGAGATGTCGAACGGGTGGCTGGTCTCCCCGTCAACCACCAGCGTGTAGCCGGTGCCCGGGGTGCGGAACGACGAGAAGTCGACGGTCTGCACGTTCTGTCCGGAGGCCGGGTCGACCCCGCGCGGGGTGCTCCGGCCGCTGGCCACCACCGTGCCGGCCGCGGACTTGAGCTGCCACGGCAGCGGGTCGGTGGCGTCGGTGACCACGGTGGCGTTCTTCGGGCCGCCGGGCAGGTAGCCGACCTGGTTGACCCGCACCCGCGGCCCGGTGTTCGGCTCGTACGGCGCGGCCGCCTCGCCGCCGCGCAGCGAGACGTTGCCCAGGCAGATGGTCTGTGCCTGCGGGCTGCCGCCGACCTGGAAGATGAGCTGGGCGGAGGGGTTGTCGGCCGGGGCGGTGAACGTGGTGTCGACGTGCCGCGCGGTGGCGGTCGCGGTGGCGTTGGCGCTGGCGTACGTGGTGTAGGGATCGTGCCCGAGCTGGAGCACCGCCGTGATGGCCGTCCCGGGGGTGGCCGAGACGTCGAACGAGAGCTCGTATTCGGCGCCGGCGATCAGCGGCACCGCGTCCTGGCCGATGCCCGCGTCCCAGAGGTTCGCCAGGCCGCCGGGAACGGTGGTGCAGAGCCGGCCGTCGACGACCCTGAGCTCGCCGGTGCCGTAGGAGAACCAGGGGCTGGTGCCGGCGCTGAAGTCGCCGTTGCGGATCTGTTCGGGGGCGTCGGGGGGAACTGCGGCGTGGGCCGGGCCGGCGGTGGCGCCGGCCATAACGAGGGTGGTGGCCGCGGCGAGCGCCGTCAGGCGACGTCGGTATGGGCTCACGGAGGGTTCCTTCCGTGCGGCAGCGGTGGTGGTGGGGGCAGGAGCTGGGAGCGCTCCCAATTGGAGAGATGTTTCCAGCGCGCGCCCTCGCTGTCAATCGATCCGGAGTAATGAGATCGCGGCACGCCCGGCAGTGAGATTCGCCGCGCCACGCGGCATGGTCCTGATCTCCTAGAGACAACTGCACCCTTCGCCTGGCAGGCTGCCACCCATGACCCTGAAGCTTCGTTCCGTGGGAGCGAGCGACCGTGGGCTGATCCGCAGTGGAAACCAGGACGCCCAGCACGCCGGCAACTCGCTGGTCGCCGTCGCCGATGGCATGGGCGGTATGGCCGCCGGCGACCTGGCCAGCCGGATCGCCATCGACGCGGTCGCACCGCTGGACGTGGAGACCCCCGAGGACGCGTTGGTCGCCGCCCTGCAGGGTGGCATCGAGTTGGCCACCGCGCGGATCCGGGAGGCCGTCGCGGAGGACCCGGAACGACAGGGCATGGGCACCACCCTGACCGCGTTGCTCTTCGCCCGCACCGGCAGTTGCCTGGCCCTGGCCCACGTCGGCGACTCCCGCGCCTATCTGTTCCGCGAGGGTGTGCTCAAGCAGGTCACCCGGGACGACACCTTCGTGCAGATGCTGGTCGACCAGGGCGTGATCAGCCCCGAGGAGGCGAGCAGCCACCCCCGGCGGGCCGTGGTGACCCAGGCGCTGCAGGGCGACGAGGTCAGCCCGGCATACGCGACGATGGTGCCCTGGGCCGGCGACCGTTGGCTGCTGTGCAGCGACGGCCTCTCCAACGTGGTCCGCGCGGAGACCCTCGCCGAGGTGCTCGCCGAGCACGCCGACCGGCAGGCGTGCGCAGCCCGGCTCATCGACCTGGCGCTGCGGGCCGGCGGCCCGGACAACGTGACCGTGGTGATCGCCGACGTGGTGGAGGAGTAGCCCGGCTCAGCGCCGGCGCGGCGCGGCGTGCCGGGTCGGCTCGGCGGTGGTCGGATCCTCCGGCCACGGGTGGCGGGGATAGCGCCCGCGCAGCTCCGCCCGCACCTGCGGGTAGCCCACCTGCCAGAACGAGGCCAGGTCGGCGGTGACCGCCACCGGCCGGCCGGCGGGGGAGAGCAGGTGCAGCAGCACCGGCACCCGGCCGGCGGCGATCCGGGGCGCGTCCTGCCAGCCGAAGGTCTCCTGCAGCTTGACCGCGAGCACCGGGGCGGCCGGGTCGGCGTAGTCCACCCGGATCCGGGAGCCGCTGGGCACGGCGAGCCGCTCCGGCGCCAGCTCGTCCAGCCGGGCCGCCTGCCGCCAGTCCAGCAGCCGGCGCAGCGCCGCCGCGACATCGATCCGGCCCAGGTCGGTTCGGCGGCGCGCCCCGGCCAGCTCTGGGCCGAGCCAGCCGGGCGCGGCGGCGAGCAGCGCCGCGTCGGACACGTCGGGCCACTCGTCGCCGAGCGCGGTGCGGCAGAAGGCCAGCCGCCGGCGCAGCGCCGTCGCCTCAGGCGTCCAGCTCAGCAGGCCCGGGCCGGCCTGGCGCAGCCCGGTCAGCACGGCCTCGGCGAGCAGCGCCGGGTCCGGCGCCGCGAGGGGCCGGTCGACCAGTTCGATCGCGCCGAGCCGGACGACCTCGCGGGCCACCACGTCCCCGCCGAGCCAGCCGACCTCGCGGTCGGTGCGTAGCAGCGGGCCGCCGGCCTCCCGCGCGGTTGCCTCGTCCACCGGTGCGGCGAGTCGGACCCGGGCGGTCGGCGCCCCGGGAGTGCGGTCGGCCACCGCGACCGCCAGCCACGTCGACCCGGCCAGCCCCGACCCGGCCGCCAGCTCCGCGGCGGTCCCGCCGGCCATCAGGTACGCCGATCCGCCGCCCCGCCGCACCCGCGCGAGCCGCTCCGGATACGCCAACCCCACCAGCAGCCCGGCGGCGAGGTCGTCGGGGAGCCGGTCGGCGTCGGCGGTTCGTCCGGTCGCGGCGGTCCCGGACGACCCGCCGCCGTCCCGGGTCGCCCGCGCCGGGGTGGTGTCGTCCCGCGCACCGGCCCGGCCGCCGGACCGCCCGGCGGGCAGGGCGGTGCGGAGGCGGCGTACCTCGGCGCGCCAGCGGGCGGTGGCGGCCGGGTCGGCGTTGCCGCGCACCCGGCGCCACAGCGCGGCGAGGTCGTCGCCGGCCCCGGTGAGGGTCTCCTCGGCGAGCAGGGCGACCACCTCGGCGGCCCGGTCGGCGCCGACCCGCTCCGCCCCGTCGATCAGCGCCCGGGCCAGCCGGGGATGCGCCCCGACGGCCGCGATGGCCCGCCCCCGGGCGGTGATCCGGCCGCCCACGTCCACCGCGTCGAGCGTGGTCAGGGTCTCCCGGGCGACGGTGAGTGCGGCCGGCGGTGGAGGATCGGGCAGCGCCAGCCCGACGCCGTCCGGGTCGCCCCAGGCGGCCAGTTCCAGCGTGAACCCGGTGAGGTCGGCGGTGGCGATCTCGGGCTCGGGCTGCGGGGCGAGGTGGCCGTGGGCCGCCTCCGACCAGCACCGGTAGACCGCGCCGGGGGCCTCCCGCCCGGCCCGGCCGGCCCGCTGGGTCGCCGCCGCCCGGGACACCGGCACGGTGACCAGCGCGCCCAGCCCACGGGCCAGGTCGGTACGGGGCACCCGGCTCAACCCGGCGTCCACCACCACGCGTACCCCCGGCACGGTCAGGCTGCTCTCCGCCACGGCGGTGGCCAGCACGACCCGCCGCCGGTCGACCGTTGCGGGGCGCACCGCGTCCGACGCGCCGAGCCGGAACGGCCGAGCCGAGCCGTCCGGCCCGCTGACGTCGTCCGCTTTCAGCCGCAGCGCGGCGTCCTGCGCCGCGGCCGGCAGTCGGCCGTGCAACGGCAGCACGGCGATGGTGTCGCGCAGGTCGGCCAGGCGGGCGGCGACCGCCGCGATCTCGCCGGCCCCGGGTAGGAAGACCAGCAGGTCCCCGTCCCGTTCGCGCAGTGCCCGCCGGACCGTGGCGGCCACATGGTCGAGCAGCGCCGGGGCGACCCGTCCCGCGCCCGGCGCGGCGATCGGTCGGGGCGGCGGCGCCCAGACCCGGGTCACCGGGTGCAGGGCCGCCTCGGCCCGGACCACCGGCGCGGGCCGGTCGGGCCCGCCCAGCAGCGCGGCGAACCGGTCGGCCGGCGGGGTGGCGGACATCGCCAGCAGCCACAGGTCCGGCCGGAGCGTGGCCCGGGCCTCCACGGTGAAGGCCAGCGCCAGGTCGGCGTCGAGCTGCCGCTCGTGGCACTCGTCGAGCAGCACCGCGCCGACCCCGGGCAGCTCGGGGTCGTGTTGCAGCCGCCGTACCAGCAGGCCGGTGGTGACCACCTCGACGCGGGTGTCCGGCCCGACCCGGCGCTCGCCGCGGACGGCGTACCCGATCCGGCCACCCACGCGTTCGCCGAGCAGGGCGGCCATCCGGTGGGCGGCGGCCCGGGCAGCCATCCGGCGGGGCTGGGCGACCACCACCCGCCCGGCGACCTCGTCGGCCACCGCCAGCGGCGCGAGGGTGGTCTTGCCGGTGCCGGGGGGCGCGACCAGGACCGCCGTGCCGGCCGCACGCAGCGCCCCGGTCAGCGTCGGCAGAATCGCCCGGACCGGCAGGTCGATGGCCACGTCGGAGAGCACGGTCCTAATCTCTCACCCGGTGCTCGGGCCGCTGATCAGGGGCGCGGATCGCAGCGGGCCACCATATACGTGTAACGCGTATATAGTGATCGAGTGACCAAACCTCCTTCGTCGAACGACCCCGCGACGGCATCCAAACACGCTGGGGCAACACCGCTACCGGCGCCGGCGGCACCGGACAGACCGCCCGCCGGCGGCGGACGGCGGCGGCGCGACCTGATCCGGATGTCGTTGGTGGCCGGGCTCGGCGCGACCGCCGGCGTTGGGGGCGTCACCGGCGTGGAGCACTTCAACGAGCGTTACCCGCTGCCCTTCTACCGTGGCTACGCGGCCACGGTCCATAGTGGCCGGAGGACCGAGCCGCGGCACCGTGAGGTGGCGGTCACCTGGGGGATCAACACCACCAAGAAGCTGGTCGCGCTGACCTTCGACGACGGACCCATGCCGAACTGGACTCCGCAGGTGCACGCCATCCTGGCCGAGCACCGGGTCCGGGCGACGTTCTTCCTCATCGGAGAGCGGGCGCTGGCGCACCGCGATCTGCTTGCGGGGCAGCTCGGCGAGCACGAGATGGGTAACCACACCTGGGCTCATCGGGATCTCGCGCGAATGGAGTACGCCGACGCGTACGAGGCCATCGAGCGGGGCGCGCGGGCGATCGCCACCGTGACCGGCACAGAACCGACCCTGCTGCGCCCGCCGTACGGCCATCTCGGCGGCAGTGCGTTGCTGGCCGCCGCCGACTTCGGCGCCTCGGTCGTGCTGTGGAACCAGCAGATGGTGGAGACCGACTACCGGAACGACCAGGCGGGACTGGTCGACTACATCGTCGGATCGTGCACCCCGGGGACGATCATGCTCGCTCACGACACGGGCGCCGACGAACGACTTGTCGCCATCAAGGGCCTGCCCGACATGATCAAAGGATTGCGCACCCGTGGCTTCGAGTTCGTCACGGTCAGCGAGCTGCTCGGGGAGCGGTGAGCATGCTCCGGGCACCGAGCTACTTCGTCCTGGCCGCGCTCCTCGACGGCCCACTGCACGGTTACGTCATCATCAAGCGGGTCAGCGCCCTGTCCGACAACTCCGTCCGGATCGCCGCCGGCACGCTCTACGCGATCCTCGACCGGCTGGCCGAGGCCGCGCTCATCGAGGTCGTGAAGGAGGAGATCGTCAACGGGCGGGCCCGGCGCTGCTATGCCCTGACTCCGCAGGGTCGGGACAGGGTGCTGGCCGAGGCACGACGCCTCGCCGCGGCCGCGACGATCGTCACCGACCCGGCGTTGCGGCAACGCACGCTCGCCCGCACGGCGCAGAGTCTCGCGTGACCGCCGGCCTCGCCCGGCACCCCGTCCGTCAGTACGTCCCGTCGAGTTCCCCGCGCAGCTTCGTCATCGCCCGGGCCAGCAGCCGGGACACGTGCATCTGCGACACGCCGATCCGTTCGGCGATCTGCGACTGGGTCAGGTTGCCGTAGAAGCGCAGCGTGAGGATCTTCTGCTCCCGCTCGTCGAGCGTGGCCAGCGCCGGACCGAGGGCCACGCGCAGCTCGGCCAGCTCGAACGCGCCGTCCTCGCCGCCGAGCAGGTCGCCCAGCTCGGTGGCCCGGTCGCCGTCGCCGGTCGGTGTGGACAGCGACACCGCGTTGTACGCGCGGGCGCCCTCCAGGCCCTCCAGGACCTCTTCCTCGGTGAGGCTGAGGTGGGCCGCGATGTCGGCGACCGTCGGCGAGCGGCCGAGGGTCTGCAGCAGCGCGCCGTTGGCGTCGGAGATGACCAGCCGTAGCTCCTGGAGACGCCGGGGCACCCGGATGTCCCAGGTGCGGTCGCGGAAGTGCCGCTTGAGCTCGCCGATGATGGTCGGGATGGCGTAGCCGGCGAAGTCGACGCCCCGGGAGGGGTCGAACTTGTCGATCGCCTTGATCAGGCCGACCGCGGCGGTCTGCACCAGGTCGTCGGTGGGCTCGCCCCGACCGCTGTAACGGTGGGCGAGGTGGTTGGCGAGCGGCAGCCAGGCCTCGATCGTCCTGTCACGCAGCGCGGGGCGTGACGGATGGTTGGCGGGCAGCGCGGCCATCGCGTTGAGCAGATCGGCGGCGCTGTCGGTGAGCGACTGCGGGTCGAGCCTCTCGGAGGTGGACGGCGGTGTGGTCCGCTGCTCGCTGATCGTGTGCGCGGTCATGGCGTGGTCCTCCCTGCACCTCGTCCGCGGAGAAAGACGTGACGCTTCGGTTTAGCCTCGCTTGGTCTGTTCGGAAGCCACCCTAACCTGATCGGCCAGCGAAAATCTAGCCGAAAGTATGATGGGTTTAAGTGGTTTAAAGCTCATGCCCGCTTAATTCGGGCATCTTCGCCGCGCCGCGCGGCCCCCATCGAGGTGTCCGGATGGTCACGCGTTGTGGACCATCCGGATCGACGGGAGAGCCGACAGCCCCCTCACATTGTCGGCGTTTCGGTCGTTGTCCCGTCGACGGGACTCCCCGTAGCGTGCGGGTGTACTCGTCTACGGAGGTGCCGTGCTCGATCCCGCTGCTCCGCAACTCGTCGTCAACGCCCGGGTGCTCCAGTTCAGCTGGCTCCCGGCGGACCCGGACGCGGCCGCAGCGCTCGTGCCCACGGGGCTGCGGCCCCGCCCCGACCGCCAGGTGTTCCTCTGCCAGTACGTGGTGGACGACGAGTCGCAGACCTCGGGCCTCGGCGCGTACTCCCTCACCTACCTCGGCGTTGCCCTCGACGACATCGACCCGCCGCCGGTGGGGGACACCCCCGGCGGCTGGTGGACCCACTACCTCGTCTCCAGCCCGCTGGTACGCGCCTACGCCCTCGCCCGAGGCGCCCCGGCGGCGTCCGGGGAGACCCGGCTCGAACTGCGGGGCGAGCAGTTGACCGCGGAGACCCGCACGGACGGGCGGGCCATCGTCCGGACCGTGTCCCGCGTCGGGCACACCGGCAGCCGGGTGTGCAGCGGGCACCACCGGTACCTGACCGTCCGGAAGGGGGAACTGCTCACCGCCGATTACCCGTACGTGGCGGAACCGGTGACCCCGTTCGAGGTCGAGTCGGTCGAGTTCCTCGCGCCGGAGCACCCGGTCTACGCGCTGCGCCCCGCCAACCCGTTCGTGATCTGCGGGGGCTTCTATTCGCCGCGGGTGTCGTTCGCGTACCCGCCGGGGCCCGGCGCCCTCGACGACCCGTCGGCCGCCGCGGACCGGCGGTCGGCGGCCCCTTCCTCGGCGGGACGACGGCCAGCCTGAGCGGCGTGGTGAATCAACGGCTCGACGAGGTTTCGCGTCGCCCGAACGGGTAATTCAGCTCGCGGTCGACGCGTTCCGCGCGGCGCGGAACCACGAGCCTTTCGCGTGGGCCTCGCCGGACCCCCAGCCGTACCAGGAGGAGGCCACCGCATGCCCGCCGAGACGACGAACACCGTGACCGAGTACCGCGACCAGGCGGTGGAGGGGGAACGGGGTGCGCTGGTGGCGGTTCTGTTGATGGTGCTCCTCGGGGTGGCCGGCATCTTCGCTGTCTCCTGACGCCGACGGGCGCCCCGGTGAACCGGGACGCCCGTCGAGCGCGGGCCGGTCAGGGCTGGGCGTCCTCGCCGCCGGTGTGCGGCAGCCGCTCGGCCGGGATCACGCCGAGCCGCCCGGCCTGGTAGTCCTCGAACGCCTGGATCAGCTCGGCCCGGGTGTTCATCACGAACGGGCCGTAGTGCGCCACCGGCTCCCGGATCGGCTGCCCGCCCATGAGGTAGAGCTCCAGCGCGGGCGCGTTGCTGTCCTGCTTCGCGTCCGCGGTGACCCGCAGCGCGTCACCCGGGCCGTGCACGGCCAACTGGCCGATGTGGATCGGACGGCGGTCGGTGCCCACCGTGCCCCGGCCCGCCATGACGTAGACCAGCGCGTTGAAGTCCGGCCGCCAGGGCAGGCTCAGCTCCGCCCCGGGCTGAAGCGTCACATGGGCGATGGTGATCGGCGTGTGGGTCGAGCCGGGCCCCTGGTGCCCGGCGATCTCCCCGGCAATCACCCGGATCAGCGCGCCGCCGTCGGGCGTGGTCAGGAGTGCCGACTCCCGGCCGCGGATGTCCTGGTAGCGCGGCGGATTCATCTTCGCCGCCCGGGGCAGGTTGACCCAGAGCTGCATGCCGTGGAAGAGGCCGCCGCTTACCACAAGGTGCTCCGGCGGCGCCTCGATGTGCAGCAGGCCGCTACCGGCCGTCATCCACTGGGTGTCGCCGTCGGTGATGGTGCCGCCGCCGCCCTGCGAGTCCTGGTGGTCGAAGATCCCGTCGAGCATGTAGGTGACCGTCTCGAAGCCGCGGTGCGGGTGCCACGGGGTGCCCTTCGCCTCGCCCGGGGCGTAGTCAACCTCGCCCATCTGGTCGAGGTGGATGAACGGGTCCAGCTCGTGGAGCGGGACGCCGGCGAAGGCCTTGCGGACCGGGAACCCCTCGCCCTCGTAGCCGCTCGGCGCGGTGGTCAGCCGGCGGACCGGGCGGAAGGCGGTGGACTCGTCCAGCTCCGGCAGGCGGGGCAGGATTAGAACGTCGTCGACGGTGATAGCGGGCATCGTGGTCTCCTTACTTGTCGGCCGGGGCGGACGACGCGTCGCGGTCGGCGCGCAGGCGCCGGCCGAGCCGCTCGAAGACCCGGGTGAGGCAGGCGACCTCGGCGTCGTCGAGGTCGTCGATCAGGTGGGCGCGCACGGAGCGCAGGTGGTGCGGCGCGGCCTCGCGCAGCGCCAGCAGGCCGGCGGCGGTGAGCACGGCCTCGCTGCCGCGCCGGTCCTGCGGGCAGGACTGCCGGGCAACCAGGCCCCGCTTCTGCATCGAGGCGATCTGGTACGTCAGTCGGCTCGGCGAGAAGACCAACCGGCCGGCCAGCTCGCCCATCCGCAGCCGCTGCCCCGGTGCTTCGGAGAGCAGCACCAGCACGTGGTAGTCGGCGAAGCTCAGCTCGCTGGCCGCCCGCAGGTCCTCCTCGAGTTGGGTGAACAGCCGCTGGCTCGACTCGATGTACGCGCGCCAGGCGGCCATCCGCTCGGGGTTCAGGCTCTCGGTCACGGCTACGACATTAGCACTACTTCAAATTTAAACAAGTACTTTCGAGTTGAGGGTGAGCGGCGTGATAGCCACACCGAGGAGCAGTCATTGGAATCTGAAGTGAATCCCCCGGCGGGGTAAGTGTTGCGGTGCCGGCCCGGGCTCGGATGGCACACTCCGGCTCGTGGAGCACGTCGAGCTGAACGCCGCTGGTCTGCTGCTGCGTCCCTGGCGGGAGGAGGACGCCCCCGCGGTGCTGGCCGCGCTGGGCGACCCCGCCATCGGGCGGTGGAATGCCCAGCACGTGACCGATCTCGACCGGGCCCTCGACTGGATCCGCTGGCGATCGGACTGGACCTCGGGGCGTCGCCTCTCGTTCGCGGTCACCGACCCGGCGCGCAGGACCCTGCTCGGCGCGGCCTCGCTCAACGAGATCCACGGGGAAGACGCCAGCATCGGCTACTGGACCGCCGTGGAAGCGCGCGGTCGTGGGGTGGCCACCCGAGCGGTCCGGGCGCTCGGCTCCTGGGCCTTCGCCGAACTCGGCCTGCATCGGATCGAGCTGTGTCACGCGGTGGGGAACCCGGCGTCCTGCCGGGTCGCCGAGCGGGCCGGCTACCCGCTCGAGGGCACCCTGCGCGAGTCGCACCGTTACGGCGACGGCCGGCGGCACGACGAGCACCTGCACGCTCGGCTGGCCACCGACGCCTGACCGTGGCCCCGGCGGCGGTCACCGGGCTGACGCGCCGCTCGGGAAGTGCATCCGGCCGAGCAGGTGCCGGGCCTGTTCGGCCAGGTCGGCCTCCACGATCACCGCGTACTGGCTGGCCCGCAGCGACGTGGACGAGGTGAAGTCCCGCTGACCCCCGGTCATCGCGTGGACCACCGCGCCGAACACGGCACCCCAGATCGCGCCGATCACCAACCCCACCACGATCACCACGAGCCAGTTGCCCGCGGTGAAGATCCCGAAGAGCAGCCCGATGAAGAGCCCGAACCAGGCGCCCGCCCCCGCGCCCACCACGGCGGCCCGGCCGGTGGTCAGTCGGCCCATGATCGTCTCGACCAGGGTGAGGTCGGTGCCGACGATCGACGTCCGCTCCACCGGAAAGCGGTTGTCGGCCAGGTAGTCCACCACCCGCTGCGCGGACGGATAGTCCGGGTACGACCCGATTGTCACGGTCGGCGGGCCGGTCTGGGGTCCGTGTCCGTCTCCGCTCGGCTTGGCCGGACGACCGCCCGGACCGGACGGGAGGTTGTCGCTGCCGGGCATCCCGGGTAGCCAGGCCGGCATCGAGGGTCTGGTCATGAGCCTCCTCCTTCGTCAACCACGGCGTTCCCCGCCGCCAGGAGTGGTAACGCCCGCGGCGGCCGGGCACCGCCTTGCATGCTCGGGGGTCGGGCGGGTAGCCACGGGCGTGGACGCCGGACGGATCAGCGAGCACGCGTTCCTCGCCGACGGGCGCACGGCGGCGCTGGTTGACCGGGCCGGCGCGGTGAACTGGTGGTGTCCGGCCCGCTTCGACGGCCCCTCGGTCTTCGGACGGTTGCTCGACGGCGCCGCCGGGCACTGGAGCATCCGGCCCGAGGGCGACTTCACCAGCGAACGGTCCTACCTGGACGACACGCTGGTGCTGCGTACCGTCTTCACCACCCGGACCGGTACGGTGGCCGTCACCGACGCCCTGGCGCTGGAGGCCGGCGCGCGCGGCCACGAGATCGGCCTGCGCTCCCCGCGCGTGCTCGCCCGGGTCGTCGAGGGGCTCACCGGCGAGGTGCCGGTGCGGGTCGACTACCGACCCCGCTTCGAGTACGGCCGGGTCCGCGCCTACCTCACCGAGACCGACGGGGTGATCGGGGCGACCGCCGGCGCCTCCCGGCTGGAGTTGCGCGCCAATGCCCCGATGACCTGCGGCGACGGCACCGCCTCCGGGCGGTTCACCGCCCGTGCCGGCACCGTCCACCACTTCACCCTCGGGTACGCCCCGACCTACGACGGCGGCGAGCCGGCGCTGCCCGACGCCGATCAGGTGGTCGCCGACACGGTTGCCGGCTGGCGGTCCTGGGCCGGGCTGCACGACTACCGCGGGCTCTACCGCGACCAGGTGCGGCGCAGCGCGCTGGTGGTGCAGGGGATGACCTACCAGCCCAGCGGCGCCGTCGTCGCGGCGGCCACCACCTCGCTCCCCGAGGAACTCGGCGGCGACCGCAACTACGACTACCGCTACGTGTGGGTACGCGACTTCAGCCTGACCCTCCAGGCGCTCTGGCTGGCGGCCTGCCCGGACGAGGCGAACCGGCAGTTCGCCTGGGTCGCCCGGGCGATGGGCCGGATCGGCGACGAGCCGGTGCCGATCATGTACGGCGTCGAGGGTGAGCGGGACCTCACCGAGCACCGCCTGGACCACCTCGCCGGGTACGCCGACAGCCGGCCGGTGCTCGTCGGCAACGACGCCTGGCGGCAGCGGCAGACCGACGTGCTCGGCGAGATTCTCGACGCCGCCTGGCTGATGCGGTACTACCTCGACCCGATGGCGCCCGAGGTCCGGCAGCTGCTGCATGCCCTCGCCGACCAGGCGGTGCTGGACTGGCGCCGGCCGGACGCCGGGATGTGGGAGGCGCGCGACGCCGAACGGCACTACGTGTCGTCCAAGGTGCAGTGCTGGACCGCCCTGGACCGGGCGATCCGGTTCGGCACGCGGATCGGCGACGCCGCCGACGTGGCGCGCTGGGCGGCGGCCCGGGACGAGGTACGCGAGGCGGTGCTGACCCGGGGCTGGAACGACCGGGTCGGCGCGTACACCGGGGCCTTCGACTCCGACGAACTGGACGCCTCGGTGCTGATCATGCCGCTGGTCGGCTTCCTGCCGGCCGACGAGCCCCGGATGCGCGCCACCATGGACATCGTGGAACGCCGGCTCTCCCGGGACGGGCTGCTGCGACGCTGGGACGGTGACCCGGCGAGCTTCGTGATCTGCTCGTTCTGGCTGGTCGGCTGCCTGGCCGACGCCGGTGAGCTGGACCGGGCGCGGCGGCTGTTCGAGCAGCTCACCACCCGGGCCAACGACCTGGGTCTCTATGCCGAACAGATCGACGAGGCCACCGGCGAGCAGTTGGGCAACTTCCCGCAGGCCTTCTCGCACATCGGCCTGATCAACGCCGCGGGCCGGATCACCGCCGCCACCGAGCGGGCCGGTGGCCGTGCAGAGCGGGAGGCCGTGCCGACCGGTACGGCCACCACGGCGGGAAAACGCGAATGACCGGACCAGGCCTTACGATCACCGGATGTCGGCGGACCGGGCGGGTGTGGTGGTGGTCGGCGCGGGCATCGCCGGGGTGGCGTGCGCCGGCGAGCTGATCCGCGCCGGCATCCCGGTCCAGCTGCGGGAACGAGCCCGGGTGACCGGCGGCCGGATGGCCAGCAAGCGGTTCGACGGCCGCCCCGCCGATCTCGGCGCGGCGTATCTCACCGTCGACGATCCCGACTTCGCCGCCGTGGTCGAGGGCTGGCGGGCCGCCGGCCTGGCTCGCGAGTGGACCGACACCTTGATCGCGTACGGGCCGGCGGGGCGCCGCGAGGTCACGGGCCCGATGCGCTGGGCCGCCCCGCGCGGGCTCCGCTCGCTCGTCGAGCACCTGGCCCGGGAGCTTCCCGTCACGCACGACCGGCTGGTGATGACGGTGGAACCGGGTCCACGGGTGGACGGCCGCGCCTGCGAGGCTGCTGTGCTGGCCATGCCCGGCCCGCAGGCGGCCCTGCTGCTCGACCCCGCGCTGACGGCGGCAACCGGCGCGGTGGAGGCGCAACGCTGGTCGTCGGCGCTGACCGGGGTGCTGCGCTTCCCGGCCCGGCGCTGGCCGGATTTCCGGGGCGCCTTCGTCAACGGGCACCCCCTGCTGAGCCTGGTCTGCGACGACGGTGACCGGCGGGGCGACGGGGCGCCGGTGCTGGTCGCCCACACCACCCCCGAGTTCGCCGCGGGACACCTGCTCCAACCCACCGCCGCCGGCCCGGCGATCGAGCAGGCGGTCCGTGACCTGCTCGGCCTGCCGGAGCCGGCCGAGCTGGTGTACGTGCACCGCTGGACGTACGCCCAGCCTGCCGACGCCGCTGCCGGCGCGACGTACCACCTGGACGACGACGGGATCGGTCTCGCCGGGGACGCGTTCGGGCGGCCCCGGGTGCAGAGCGCCTGGCGCTCCGGTCGCGATCTGGGCCGGGCCCTGGTCGCCCGGCTGCTCGCCTGAGGCCACCCGGCGCCGGCGTGTGACTCACGCCGGCGGGATGAGGATCTCGAACCAGACCGTCGAGCCGCGCACCGTGGGGTCGGTGCCCCAGGCGTCGCTCAGCTCCTCGATCAGCCCCAGGCCACGCCCGCGGCTGCTCAGGGGGTCGGTCTGTGCCCGGGTCACCTGGCCCCGGGTGCCGGAGTCGGCGACCGAGACGAGCAGCCGTTCCGCGCTCAGGTCGATCTCCACGCGGGCGGCGGTGCCGGCGTGCAGCAACGCGTTGGTGGTCAGCTCGCTGGTGCACAGCACCGCGGCGCCGATCAACCCCTCGGGCACCTGCCATTCGGTGAGTTGGGTGGTCATCCAGTGGCGTACCCGGCTCGGCGCGGTCGGCTCCGCCGGCACCTTCATGCTGGCCGAGCGGCTCGGCTTGACCGCGTGCTCCACGGCCAGCACGGCCACGTCGTCCTCCGTCGCGCCCGGCACGGCGGCGGTGGCCACCGCGCAGAGCGCCCGGGGATCGCCGCTGCTCGCGTCCGCCACCGCAGCGCCCAGCCCGGCCAGCCCGGCGGACAGGTCCTGCCAGCGTCGCTCCACCACCCCGTCGCTGTACAGCAGCAGGGTGTCGCCGGGATGGAACGGCATGGTGGTGGCGCGTGGGCGGTAGCCGAGCCCCAGCGGCGGCCCGGGGCTCAGCTCGACGTACTCGGCCGCGGGTTTCCGCTCGGCCCGGCAGTGCCGGATCAGCGGGGCGGGATGCCCGGCACTGGCCAGCGTGATCCGCTGCTGGTCGATCTCGATCACGCCGAAGACCACGGTGACGAAGAGCTCCTGCGTACCGCCCTCGATGCCGAGGCTGGCGACCAGCCGGTCCAGACCGGCGAGCACGGCGTCCGGGCGGGGATCGGTGAGCGCCAGCGCGCGCAGTGCGGCCCGGACCTGCCCCATCCGGGCGGCGGCCTGCATGTCGTGCCCGGCCACATCGCCGAGGACCACGCCGAGCGCGCCGGTGGGCAGCACGAAGGCGTCATAGAAGTCGCCGCCGGCGGCGTTGCCGTCCACGCCCGGCTCGTACCGGGCGGCGATACGCAGTCGGGGCAGGTCGGGCAGCTGCTCGGGGAGCATGCTGCGTTGCAGCAACTGGGCGGTGCCGTGCTGGGTCTCGAAGCGGCGGGCCCGCTCCGCGGCCTGGCCGACCAGCTCCGCCGAGGCGGCGAGCAGCGCGCGTTCCGCCGGTGACCAGGGATGTGGTGCCGGGTAGCCGATGGTCAGCGCGCCGCGGACCACCGTCGAGCGCAGCGGCAGGGCGGCCAGCGACCGGATCTTCTGGTCGTGCCGGTCCGCCGCGGACTCCCGCAGCGGTTGTCCGTCGGCGGTGAAGACGGGCACGCCGCTGCGGGCGGTCACCGCCATCGGGAGGGGCGACTCGGCCGGCACCCGCCGCCACAATGGCGGAAGCCGCTCGTCGGCCTCGTCCAGCAGTTCGCCGCGAATGCGGCGGACCATCCGCCAGGCCGACCCCTCGTCGACGCCGAAGGTGACCCGTTCGGCGTCGAAGGCGTCGAGGCAGTAGCGCAGGGTGACCCGGGCGACGTCGTCGAGGGTGAGCGTGCCGGCAAGCGCGGCGGCGAAGTCGCTCAGGCCCTGCAACTGCCGGGCGACCTGGTTGGTCTGCGCGGCCACGCTGAGCACGCCGATGGTCCGGCCGGCGCTGTCCCGGACGGGCGAGAAGCCGCGGGTGAACGTGGCCGGTTCGGTGGGCCCGGTGTGGTGCCGGTCGACCGGCAGCACCGCCTCCCGCTCCAGGAACGGCTCACCCCGCCGGTACGCCCGCTCGATCACCTCTCCGGCGCCCGGCTCGTCCCAGACGTCGGCGAAGACCTCCGCCGCCGGCCGACCGAGCGCCCGCGGGTGCCGCGCCCCGATCAGTGCGGCGTACCCCTCGTTGTAGACCAGGACCAGGTCGTCGCCGTAGAGCAGGGCCATCGGCACGGGCGAGGCGAGCACCAGGTCGACCACGGCGCGGACGGCCGGATCCCACATCTCGGGGGCGCCGAGCGGCGTGTCGGCCCACCGGAGGGTCGACAGGGCGGCGGCCGTGCTGGACACGGTCGCGCCCGGGCCGGTGGGCATTCCCGAGGTGGGTGCTGATGGCGTGGGGACCCGCCCGACCATGCCTGGCATGACGGCAGCCTATCCGGAGCGTGGCGAACAGGTTTCGGTCAGCCCGCGTGGGGGCGTCGAACAAGGGGCGTCGGTCAGCGCCAGTGGGGATTGATCCGCTCGTCAGGGGGCAGGCCAGGAGACGTACGCGCGCACCCGCGCGGTCGACCCGGGGGAGCAGGACACGCGATGGCCCGACAGGCGGACGGACCGGACGAGGCGCACCGCCGACCGGCGGGCGTGAGTGATGCCGCGGTCGCGGCGCTCGGCAAGCTCAGCGAGGCCCTGGAGACGGTGGAACGGGCTCGTGGCCACCTCTATTCGCTGCACCAGCTGATCGGCCACGCCGATCTGATGCTCGACGACGCGGTGGAACTGTTCCGCTCCGCCGGCCAGGACGAGATCGCCGACCGGATCGGCCGGGACCTGATCGGCCGCAACGTGATCGCCGGACGCTGGACCTTCCAGATCGTCGAGGACTTCGACGACGGGTACTACGCGCTCTTCCGGGAGTTGGACCGCCGGGCCCGCGACGAACTGGCCGGCGGCCGGCGTCACCTCTACGAGGCGGAGATGAAGGAACGCCGGCGTAGCCCGGGACGGCCGGGGCACGAGGCGCGGCCCTCGCCCCGCAGTCGTCACTGAGGGTAGCGCTTGTCCTTTGAAGAGCGGGCAAAGACCAATATGCCTCTGAGGCATAAATATGCCCCGGAGGCATATTGGTCTCTAGGGTGGTGTCTCCGCGCCCGCGACACGCCCAGACCAGTTCGGAGTCGGTCAGCAGTGGTGGCTTGCGGAGCTACTCGTCAGTCGTTCGAGGGAGCGTTCGCCGGCTGGCGGCGGCGAGCGTCGTCGGCAATGATCACGGTCGCCACCATGAGGGCCACGACGAGGCTGAACAGCCAGGATCCGTCGGAGACCAGCTTGGCGGCGACGGGCGCCTGGGCGGCGGCGAGCACGAAGCCCAGCCAAGCCAGGCGGCGCTGACGCGGGGTGAGGAAACCGGAGCCCTGTCGCATCCCGAAAGTCTTGCGCGAGGCCCGCGCATCGCCGTCCCCCGTTCGGGCGATTCTGGGTGGGCTGTCCGCTTTCTCGGCCGGACGTAACGCCCCCGATCATGAGTCCGGGCCGGTCCGGCCGGTGGTGGACGGGCGGTACGCCCGGTCCGCGTCGGTCATCTCCCGCCGCTCGGCCTCCGGGCCGGCGCCGCGGTCCACCGCCTCGGGCCCGTGGCCGAACGTTGACTCCTCACCGGCGTCGTTGCCGGTGACGTCGTCGGCCTGCCCGTCGAGGGTCGAGCGGGCGATCGCCCGGTCCAGCTCGTGCAGGGGAGTACGGGTCTCGTCGCGCCACACGTGGCTGTCGTTGTCGGTCATTCTCCAGCGGTACCCGGGCGCGGTGATCGCAAACGGCCACCGGCGGGTCGGCGACGTCAGGGGGTCGGCCGGTCGATCGTGCCCCGCCAGGCGCCGGTCTCCTGACCGCGTCGCTCGATGAACTGCTTGAACAGCTTCAGGTCGTTCTTGGCGCGGCGGTCCACCATGCCGAACTTGTCGCCGGCCTGCTCGACCACACCCTGCGGCTCGAACTCCAGTTGCAGGGTGACCCGGGTGTGCCGGTCGTCGAGACGGTGGAAGGTCACCACGCCGGCCTGCCGGCTGCCCTCCGTCGACCGCCAGGCGACCCGCTCGTCCGGCAGTTGCTCGGTGATCTCGGCGTCGAACTCACGCCGTACACCGGCGATCTCGACCGTCCAGTGCGTCATCGTGTCGGAGAGCTGCCGAACCTCCTGGACGCCCTGCATGAACTGCGGAAACTCCTCGAACTGCGTCCACTGGTCGTAGGCGGTGCGGATCGGAACGGAAATATCCACGTATTCGACAACGTCGCTCATCGCAGGATCCTCTCCGCCGTCACCAGCGGGTCGTCTCGTTCTTGTGCCCGAGCGCGGCCCACACCTCGGAAACCGTTTGGTACCGGGTGCCGTCGGGCAGGCTCTCCAGGGCATCGACGATGTCCGTCGGCGCCTGGTTCTCCCGCGCGTTGGCCACCAGCGTCTCGCGGTCCCCGGGCAGGGCCGTCATGGTGATGAACCGGCCGAGACGGCTGCGCGCCTCGACATCGTCCATGCTCATCCCCTGCGGGTTGCCGCCGCGGCTCGCGCCGGCCGTCAACGTCTTCGGCTCCGGCTGGTCCTCACCAGCCGGCTCGGGTTGGCGGGACTCCTCGACGCGTGAGCCGCCGGCGCCCGGCCCCTGCAGGAGGCCGCTGACGTCCTGGACCATGTTGTCGTCGACCCTGGGCGAGTGCTTGCTGCTGCCACGTTCCATGCCGTCAGACATGCCCGAGGGGGCCGGAGGTAAACCGGGGCCGGGCGGCCGGGCCGGTCATCCGGCCACGAACCGTCCGAAGCCGGTCACGAATCGGCCGGGACGCGGGGCGGCAGCACCGGCGCGCCCGGGTCCGCGGCGCCGGTCTGCATCACCCGCCCGCGCTGGACCTCGGCGTCGACCTGTACGCCCAGCATGAGCGCGCAGTTGGACAGGTACAGCCAGACCAGGAAGGCGATGACCGCGCCGAGGCTGCCGTACGTCACGTCGTAGGAGCCGAAGTTGGCGACGTAGAGGCCGAAAGCGGCGGAAGCGAGCACCCAGGACAGCAGGGCGAGGGCGCCGCCCGGGGTGAGCCAGCGGAACCGGGGCTGCCGGACGTTCGGTGCGATCCAGAACAGCAGGGACAGCAGCGTCATCGCCACCAATGCCAGCAGCGGCCATTTCGCCACCGTCCACACCGCGCGCGCCAGCCCGCCGGCGTGCAGCCGGTCGCCGACCGCGTCGGTGACCGGGCCGCTGACGATCAGCCCGGTGGCGACCACGGCGAGCAGCAGCAGCGACAGCGCGGCCAGGCCGATCTGCAGCGGGCGTAGCCGGTAGAACGGCCGCCCCTCCCGCACCCCGTAGATCGCGTTGGAGGCCCGGGTGAACGCGCCGATGAACCCGGACGCCGACCAGAGCGCGCCGAGCAGGCCGAAGCTGAGCAGTGCCTTGGCCGACCCCCGCTGCTCCACCACCCCGCGGACGGCGCCGACGAAGGCGTCGTTGCCGACCACCGAACCGGCGCCGATCTCCCGGGCCAGGCCGATCACCGTGTCGACGGTCCGCTCACCGTCGGACACCAGCCCGACCAACGCCACCACCACGACGACGGCGGGAAACAGCGCCAGCACCCCGTAGTAGGTCAGCGCCGCCGCCCAGTCCGCGCAGTTGTCGGTGACGAAGCTCCGTCCGCTGCGGGCCAGCACCCCGCGCCAGGTGGACCAGCTCAGCTGGCGTACCCGCCGGGGGAGCGGGGCCTGCTGCCGGCCGGTGACCGTCGGCTTTGTCGTCGTCGCCATGACCGCCTCCTCGACGCCGTGTGCACCTGTCGCGCGTGGCCCCGGCGGTACCCGACCGGAGGAATCGACAAACCAGGCGCCGGTTTGCCGCCGGGACGTGGGGGAACGGTCATAGGAAGCCATCGAGACGTCAGGAGGACGAGATGCCCGGGCGCGAGGTACTGCCCAGCACGCTGCGACGATCCCCGGACAAGGCGCAGCGGACCTGGGCGAAGACGCACGATTCGGCCGTGGAGACGTACGGCGAGGGACAGCGGGCGCACCGCACCGCGTTCGCCGCATTGAAGCACGAGTTCGAGAAGGTGGGCGACCACTGGGAGCCGAAGGGACGGAGGGGCCCGAGCGACCGACAGGCCGCCGGAGGTGGCCCGGAGCGGCGGGCACCCACTGCGGGCGGCGTGGACGCCAACGCTCCGAAGGAGCACCTGATGGAAGTCGCCAAGAAACTGGACGTACCGGGCCGGTCCCGGATGACCAAGCCGGAACTGGTGAAGGCGATCCAGAAGGCGAATCTCCGCCAGACCACCGAGACCCGCGAGAAGGCCAAGGCCCGCGGCCGCTGACCGGCGGGCGCGGAAGGAGTGGCTGCCCAGCCCGGCAGCCACTCCTTCGCGTACGGGCCGGTTCACCAGTGGCCGCCGCCCGGGGCCTCGATGTGCACGGTCTTCACCGTGCTGAACTCGTCGAGCAGTTCCGGGCCGTACCCGAAGCCCTGACCGCTGCCGCGACGTGGCTGCGCGGCACCGCCCGGCGCGCCCCCGAACACCGCGTTGACCTTGACGGTGCCCACCGGCAGCTCCCGCCAGGCCCGGTGGGCATGGCTCATCGAGCCGGTCAGCACGGTGGCGGCCAGCCCGTACGGGGAGTCGGCCGCACACCGCAGCCCCTCGGTGAACGAGTCGACCACGACCACCGGGGCGACCGGCCCGAAGGTCTCCTCCCGGACCAGGGTCATCTCGTGCCGGCAGTCGGCGACCACCGTCGCCGGGTAGAACGCGCCCGGGCCGTCCGGGATCTCCCCGCCGGTGCGGATCCGTGCCCCCTCCGCCGCCGCCGCGGTGACCTGCCCGTGCACGTGATCCCGGTGCCGCCGGTCGACCAGCGGTCCGAGCTGCGTTCCTGGCTCCCGGCCCCCGCCCAGCCGCAGCGCCTCGGCCCGTTCGACCAGCGCGTCGACGAAGTCCTCCGCCACGTCCCGGTGCACGTAGATCCGTTCCACCGCGACGCAGATCTGCCCGGCGTTGGCGAAGCAGCCCAGCGCCGCCTGCTCCGCCGCCCAGACCGGGTCGATGCCGGCATCGACCACCAGTGGGTCGCTGCCGCCGTTCTCCAGCAGCACCTTCGCGCCGGTGCGGGCGGTGGCGGCGGCGATCGCCCGGCCGGTGGCGGTGGCGCCGACGTGGGCTACCACGTCCACGTCCTGCCCGGCCAGCGCCGCGCCGACCTCGCCGCCGCCGGTGAGCAGCGACAGCACGCCGGCGGGCAGCGCGGAGTCCAGGGCCCGGGCCAGCAGCCAGCCGGTGGCGGGGGTGCGCTCGCTCGGCTTGTGGAGCACCACGTTGCCGGTGACCAGGGCCGCGCCGAGCAGCCCGCAGGAGACCGCCACCGGGTCGTTCCAGGGGGTGATCGCGGCGGCCACGCCGCGTGGTTCGGGAGTCATGAAGTCGAGGGCGGCGTGGGCGCCGTGCAGCGTCCGCCCGCCGCGCACCGGGCCCAGCTCCGCGTACTGGCGGAGGGTGCCGATGCCGGCCGCGACGCCGCCGCGCGCATCGTCCAGCGGCTTGCCCATCTCCGCCGTGGTGGCCTGGGCCAGCTCCTCGGCGACCGCCGCCACCGCGTCCGCCGCCCGGTGCAGCGCCGCCGCCCGTTCCGCCGGGGCGGTCGCCGCCCACTCCGCGGCCACGCCCCGGGCGGCCTCGACCGCCTTGGCCACCTCGTCCGCCGTCGCCACCGGCGCGGTGGTCACCGGCGAGCCGTCGGCCGGATCGCGTACGACCAGCTCACCCCCTGCGCCACCGGCGCCCCACACCCCACCTATGAGCTGTGTAACCGTGTACATGCGGCGGTGGATGCCCCGGCCCGGGCGAGGCAAACGCGTTTCGCCCGGTAACCGGCCGGGTAGGCGGATCGGATGAACCCCACCGGCACGGCGGACGCCGTCGTCGTCGGCGCCGGGCACAACGGGCTGGTGGCCGCGAACCTGTTGGCCGACGCGGGCTGGGAGGTTCTCGTGCTGGAGGCCACCCAGGTGCCCGGCGGGGCGGTCCGCTCCGCCGAGGTCACCGCCCCCGGCTACCTCAGCGATCTCTACAGCTCGTTCTTCCCCCTCGGGTACGCCTCGCCGGTGCTGCGCGGGCTCGGTCTCGACCGGTACGGGTTGGCCTGGACGCACGCCCCGCACGTGCTGGCTCATCTGTTTCCCGACGGGCGGGCGGCGGTGGTCAACCGGGACGTGGACGTCACCGCGGCCTCGCTGGCGGCGTTCGCCCCCGGCGACGGGGACCGCTGGCGGCGGGCGTACGCCGACTGGTGCCCGGTGGCCGAGCCGATGCTGGCCGCCGTCACCACCCCCTTCCCGCCGCTGCGTGGCGGGCTGAGCCTGCTGCGCCGGCTGGGCGTGTCCGGCGCGCTGCGGCTCGGCCGGCGGCTGGTGACGCCGGTGCGCCGGCTCGGCGACGAACTGTTCGACGGCGAGGGCGGTGCGGCGCTGCTCGCCGGCTGCGCGCTGCACACCGACCTGTCGCCCGAGGAGACCGGCTCCGGGGTGTACGGGTGGCTGCTCGTGATGCTCGCCCAGCAGGTGGGTTGGCCGGTGCCGGTCGGCGGCGCCCGAAGAATCACCGACGCGCTGGTGGCCCGGCTGGTCGAGCGGGGCGGCCGGATCGACTACGGCGCCCGGGTCGACCGGGTGCTCGTCGCCCGGGGCCGGGCGATGGGGGTGCGCACCGCCGACGGCGCCACCTGGCGGGCCCGCCGGGGGGTGCTGGCCGACGTGCCCGCCCCGGCGCTCTACCTCGACCTGGTCGGTGCCGAGGCGCTGCCGCCCCGGCTGGTCGAGGATCTGGCCCACTTCCGGTGGGACGGCGCCACGCTGAAGGTGGACTGGGCGCTGTCCGCGCCGATGCCGTGGCGGAACCCGGCCGTGGCCGGTGCCGGCACCGTGCACCTCGGCGCCGACCGGAACGGCCTCACCACGTACGCGGCGGCGCTGGCCCGGGGGGAGGTGCCCCGGGATCCGTTCCTGCTGGTGGGGCAGCTGTCGGTGGCCGACCCGAGCCGCTCGCCGGCGGGCACCGAGTCGCTCTGGTCCTACACCCACCTGCCGTTCCGGCGGCACTGGCGGGCCGAGGAGATCACCGCCCACCTGGCGCGCATGGAGGAGGTGCTGGAGGAGGCCGCCCCCGGCTTCCGCTCACTGATCGTCGGGCGGCACGTGGCCGGCCCGGCCGACCTGGCGGCCGGCAACCCGAGCCTGGTCGGCGGCGCGATCGGCGGCGGCACCTCGGCCGCGTACCAGCAGCTGTTCCTGCGGCCGGTGCCCGGCCTCGGACGGGCGGACACCCCGGTGGACCGGCTCTTCCTGGCCAGCTCGTCGGCACATCCGGGCGGCGGGGTGCACGGCGCGCCCGGCGCGACCGCCGCGCGGGCCGCCCTGGCGCGGGACCGCACGCTCACCGGCGGCTGGTACGGGAGCGCGATCGGCGCCGTGCACCGGGCGATCTACCGCTGACTCGGCCTCTCCAGGTTGCGGTGCCGGCTGCGCAGCTTGAACGGCATCAGCGCGCTCTCGATCTTGGTGGCGGTGGTCATCTTCGAGGCGCCCTCCCGGCGTTCCTCGAAACGGATCGGCACCTCCAGGATGGTGTGCCCCAGCTTGGTGGCGAGGTAGTGCATCTCCACCTGGAAGCTGTAGCCGTTGGACTGCACCCGGTCCAGCCCGATGTCGCGCAGCGCCTCCGCCCGCCAGATCTTGAAGCCGGCGGTCAGGTCCCGGATCCGTACCCGCAGCAGGGTGTGCACGTAGACGTTGGCCCAGCCGCTGAGCGCACGCCGGTACAGCGGCCAGTTCTCGTCGAGCTCACCGCCGGGCACATAGCGTGAGCCGATGACCACGCTGGCCTGGGTGGCGAGTAGCGCGCCGAGCATGCCGGGCAGCGCCTCCGCCGGGTGGGACAGGTCCGCGTCCATCTGAGCGACGAAATCCGCGCCGTCGTCGAGCGCCCGGCTGATCCCGTCCACATACGCCCGGCCCAGCCCCTCCTTGCCCGGGCGGTGCGCCACCAGCACCCGGCCCGGGTGCTCGATGGCCAGCTTGTCGGCCACCTCGCCGGTGCCGTCCGGGGAGTTGTCGTCCGCGACGAGCACCTTCAGCCCGGGCAGCGGCAGGGCGAGGAGTCGCTCGACCAGCACCGGAAGGTTCCCCGCCTCGTTGTAGGTCGGAACGACGACGGTCAGGCGTGCGTCGCGCCACGGAGAGGGCAACTGCACGGGTTCGATCATCACGGACATCCTCGGTCGGCCGACAGGTTCACCTGAGAGGGTAGCCACTCGCCCCCGTCAGTCCCGTACAGACATCCGCCCGGGGGATTCCGAGCCGGGCATCGCCGCGCCTTCGGCCGTCCCCGGCCGGTTAGCTTCTCGGGGGCGGCGGGTATCGCCGGACCGGGCCGGCGCAGCGGCGCCTGCGCCGAAGTTGATGTTTACTCCTCGGGGGGTCGGGAACCCGCCGCCCGTGCGACGGGACCACGAGCGGGATCAGTGCAGGTCAGCCCGGGTTGACCCGGCTGCTGACCGGTTCCCGTCCGGCCTCTACGACGCGGTGCTGCTGGACCGCGACGGCACGCTGATCGAGGACGTGCCCTACAACGGCGACCCGGAGAAGGTCCGCCCCGTGCCCGGCGCGCGGGAGGCCCTGGACCGGCTGCGCGCGGCCGGCCTGCGCCTGGCGGTGGTCAGCAACCAGTCCGGCCTCGCCCGGGGCTGTTTCACCACCGCCCAACTGCGTCGGGTGAACGCACGGGTGGAGGAACTGCTCGGGCCGTTCGACAGCTGGCAGATCTGCCCACACGGCGAGCCGGACGGATGCGCCTGCCGGAAACCGGCCCCGGGCCTCGTGCACGCCGCGGCCCGGGCGCTGGGCACCACGCCGACCCGGTGCGTGCTGGTCGGCGACATCGGCGCCGACATGATCGCCGCCGCCGCGGCCGGCGCCGTCGGCATCCTGGTGCCCACCCCGGCCACCCGGCCGGCGGAGGTGGCCGCCGCGCCCACGGTCGCCAGCGACCTGCCGGGCGCGGTCACGGAGATCCTGCGCCGGATCCGCCTGGTGGCCGCCCCGGCCGCCCCGCCCCGGCGCGGCACGGTGCTGGTGGCGCGCAGCGACGCCGCCGGGGACGTACTGGTCACCGGCCCCGCCATCCGGGCGGTCGCCGCCGGCGCCCAGCGGGTGGTGCTGCTCTGCGGGCCGCGCGGCCGGGCCGCGGCCGAACTGCTGCCCGGCGTCGACGAGATCGTCGAGTGGCCGCTGCCGTGGATCGACGCCCCGGCCGGCCCGGTCGACCCGGCGGACCTGCGCCGGCTCACCGACCGGCTCGCCGCGCTCGGCGCGCAGGAAGCGGTCGTCTTCACGTCGTTCCACCAGTCGGCGCTGCCTCTCGCCCTGCTGCTGCGGATGGCCGGGACACCCCGGATCAGCGCGATCAGCGACGACTACCCGGGCTCCCTGCTCGACGTTCGGCACCGCGTACCGGTCGGGGTGCCGGAGCCGGAGCGCGCGCTCTCCCTCGCCGCGGCGGCCGGCTACGCGCTGCCCGCCGACGACGAGCCGGGCCTGCGGCTGCGCACCGACCGATTGCCGCCCGCCCCGGCCGGGCTCGGGGAGCCCGGCTACGTCGTGCTGCACCCGGGCTCCTCGGTGGAGACCCGGGCCTGCCCACCCGAGCTGGCCACCCGGATCGTCCGGGTGCTCAGCGCCGCCGGCCATCGGGTGGTGGTGACCGGCGGCCCGGACGAACGGGGGCTGACCGCCCGGGTCGCCGCCGCCGGTGGCCTCGACCTGGGCGGGTGCACCGGGCTCGGCGAACTCGCCGCGGTGATCGCCCGGGCCGGCGCGCTGGTGGTCGGCAACACCGGACCGGCGCATCTGGCCGCCGCGCTCGGCGTGCCGGTGGTCAGCCTGTTCGCGCCCACCGTCCCGTTCGGACAGTGGGGGCCGTACCGGGTGCCGACCGTCCGGCTCGGCGACGCCGGGGCCGCCTGCCGCGACACCCGGGCCACCCGCTGCCCGGTCCCCGGCCACCCCTGCCTCTCGGCGGTCGAACCGGGGCGGGTGCTGGAGGCGCTGCGGCTGCTCGGCGTACCCGCCGACGCACCGACGCGCCTGGTCGCGGGGCCCGCCGTCCCCGCCGGCGGGGTGGTGCGATGAACGTGCTGCTCTGGCACGTGCACGGCTCCTGGACCACGTCCTTCGTGCACGGCAAGCACCGCTACCTGGTGCCGGTCACCCCGGACCGGGGCCCGTACGGCCTGGGCCGGGCGCGCACCTACCCGTGGCCGGACAACGCCGTCGAGGTCACCCCGCAGCAGTTGCGCCAGTCCGAGGTGGACGTGGTGCTGCTGCAGCGCCCCGAGGAGTTCGACCTGGCCTGTGAGTGGCTGGGCCGCCGGGTGGGCCGCGACGTGCCGGCGATCTACGTCGAGCACAACACCCCGAAGGGAGACGTGCCGAACACCCGGCACCCGATGGCCGACCGCGACGACCTGCTGCTCACCCACGTCACCGGATTCAACGAGCTGTTCTGGGACAACGGCCGGACCCGCACCGCCGTGGTCGAGCACGGGGTGGTCGCCCCGGCCGTCGAGTGGACCGGCGAGCTGGACCGGCTCGCCGTCGTCATCAACGAGCCGGTACGCCGCTGGCGGGTCACCGGCACCGATCTGCTGCCCCGCTTCGCCGAGATCGCCCCGCTGGACGTCTACGGCATGGGCGTGGCCGGGCTGGCCGACCGGCTCGGGCTGCCGCCGGAGCGGCTGACCAGCCACGACGACGTGCCGCAGCACGCCATGCACGCCGAGCTGGCCCGGCGGCGGGCGTACCTGCACCTGTGTCGGTGGACCTCGCTCGGGCTGAGCCTGATCGAGGCGATGACCATCGGCATGCCGGTGGTGGCGCTGGCCACCACCGAGGCCGTGGCGGCGGTACCGCCGTCCGCCGGCGCCCTCTCCACCCGGGTCGACGTGCTGCTGGCGGCGGCCCGTGGCCTCGTCGACGACCCGGCGGCGGCACGCCGCGCGGGCGCCGTGGCCCGGGCCGCGGCCCGGAACCGCTACGGCCTGGAGCGTTTTCTCGCCGACTGGGACCGGCTGCTGGAGGAGGAAGTATGCGCATCGCGATGATCTCGGAGCACGCCAGTCCGCTCGCCGTCCTCGGCGGGGAGGACGCCGGCGGCCAGAACACGCATGTCGCGGAGCTCTCCGCCGCGCTCGTGGCCGCCGGCCACGACGTCCGCGTCTACACCCGGCGCGACGCCGTGGACCTGCCCGTGGCGGTCCGCGCCCCGGACCGCTACGACGTGGTGCACGTGCCCGCCGGGCCGGCCGAGCCGGTCGCCAAGGACGACCTGCTGCCGTACATGCCCGCGTTCGGGGAGTGGCTCGCCGAACGGTGGCGAGTCGGCGACTGGCAGCCCGAGGTGGTGCACGCGCACTTCTGGATGAGCGGCCTGGCCGCCCTCGCCGCCGGCCGCCGGACCGGGGTGCCGGTGGTGCAGACGTACCACGCCCTCGGCACGGTCAAGCGACGCCACCAGGGCGCCCAGGACACCAGCCCGCCGGACCGGATCGGGCACGAGCGGGAGCTGGGTCGCTCGGTCGACCGGGTGGTGGCCCAGTGCCAGGACGAGGTCGCCGAGTTGGTGCGGATGGGAGTGCCGCGCTCCCGGATCACCGTCGTCCCGTCCGGGGTGAACCTGGCCACCTTCGCCCCGCTCGGCCCGGTCGCCGAGCGGGACGGGGACCGGCCGCGCATCCTCACCGTCGGACGACTGGTGGAACGCAAGGGCTTCCAGGATGTCATCCGGGCCACCGCGCTGGTCCCCGACGCCGAGTGCGTGGTGGTGGGTGGGCCGCCGGCCGGGTTGCTGGAGACCGACGCGTACGCGCTGCGGCTGCGGGCGCTCGCCGAGTCCCTCGGGGTCGCCGACCGGGTCAAGCTGATCGGCGCGGTGCCCCGCGAGGAGATGGGGCGCTGGTACCGCTCGGCGGACGTGCTGGTCGCCGCGCCCTGGTACGAGCCGTTCGGGCTCACCCCGCTCGAAGCGATGGCGTGCGGCGTACCGGTGATCGGCACCGCCGTCGGCGGCCTGATCGACACGGTGGTGCCCGGGCGGACCGGTGACCTGGTGCCGGCCCGGGACCCGGAGGCGCTCGGCGCCGCGATCCGCCGGCTGTTCGGCGACCGGATCCGCCGCTTCGCGTACGCCACGGCGGCGCTGGATCGGGCCCGTACCCGCTACTCGTGGTCGACCACGGCGGAGCGGCTCGCCGCGGTGTACGGCGAGGTGGCCGCCGTGCGTCGGCCCACCCGGGTGGTCGCCTGATGGCGGCGCTGGACGCCAGCGGCAGCCGGCCGTCGGCGGCGCCGAAGCCGGCCGTCGGCGGGACGGTGCTGGAGGACCACCTGACCCTGCTGGCCGCCGCGCTGCTGCCGTTGCGCGGGTCGGAGCAGCTGCTGGCCCGCTGGGGCGGGGAGCTGGCGCACCGGTTGGCGGCTGGTGGGCGGCTGCTGGTGGCCGGCAACGGCGGCAGCGCCGCCGAGGCCCAGCATCTCACCGCCGAACTGGTCGGAAAGCTCCGCGCCGACCGGGCGCCGCTGTCCGCGATCGCGCTGCACGCGGAGACCTCCGCGCTGACCGCCATCGGCAACGACTACGGCTTCCCGGAGGTCTTCGCCCGCCAGGTCCGCGCCCACGGCCGCCCCGACGACATCCTCCTGCTGATGTCCACCAGCGGCGCCAGCGGCAACCTGCTCGCCGCCGTCCGGGCCGGACGCGAGGCCGGACTGCGCTGCTGGGGCTTCACCGGTCCGGCGCCCAACCCGCTCGCCGACGCCTGCCACGAGAGCCTCGTCATCGACTCGCCGGAGAGTCAGGTGGTGCAGGAGTTGCACCTGGTCGCCACCCACGTGCTCTGCGAGTACGTCGACCGGGCCCTGCCGGCCGCGCTCACCACGGCCACGGTGGGGGCGGCGCCGGTCGGCCCGGTGAGTACCGGCGTCGAGGTGGTGCTCGGGGAAGGTGCCGGCCAGGTGCAGGCCCGATGAGGAGGTCGAGCGTGACGGGACCCGTGGTGGTGCTCGGCGACACCCTGCTGGACCGGGACGTCGAGGGGGTGGTGAACCGGCTCTGCCCGGACTCCCCGGTGCCGGTTCTTGACGAGACCACGTACGCCGACCGGCCTGGCGGCGCGGGCCTGGCGGCCGTCTTCGCCGCCGCCGGGGGCGCCGAGGTCGCGCTGGTCACCGCGATCGCCGACGACGCGGGCGGGGCCCGGCTCAGCACGCTGCTCGCCGCCGCCGGCGTGCAGCTGTACGCGCTGCCGCTGGCCGGTGCCACCCCGGAGAAGGTGCGGCTGCGGGCGCGGGGCCGGGTGCTGCTGCGCCACGACCGGGGTGGCCCGGCGAGCCCGCCGGGTGAACCGAGTGAGGCGGTGCTGCGCCTGCTCGCCGACGCCGCCGCGGTGCTGGTCAGCGACTACGGTCGGGGCGTGGCCGAGCAGCCGGCGCTGCGGGCCGCGCTCGCCGCCACCCGCGCGCCGGTGGTCTGGGACCCGCACCCGCGCGGCCCGGCCGCGGTGCCCGGGATACGCCTGGCCACCCCGAACGAGCCCGAGGCGCGCGAGCTGGCCAAGGCGCAGCGGGGCGAGTCCCGGCTGGTCACCGCGTCCCGCAGCGCCCAGGCGCTGCGCCGCCGCTGGCGCGCCGGCGCGGTGGCGGTAACCCTGGGCGGGGACGGCGCGCTGCTCTGCCACGCCGGTTCCGCCCCGTTGGTGGTGCCCGCCCCGGCCAGCGCCGAGGGGGACACCTGCGGGGCCGGGGACCGGTTCGCCGCGGCGGCCACCCTCGCCCTGGCCCGAGGCGCGCTGGTCTCCGAGGCGGTGCAGGAGGCGGTCGCCGAGGCGTCCGCGTACGTGGCCGGCGGGGGAGTGGCCGCCGCGCTGCCCGCCCCGATCCGGACCGCCCCGCTGCCGGTGACCAGCGGCGGCGGGGAGCGGATCGGCGCGGCCGCCGCCGGCGCGCTGGTCGCCGAGGTGCGCGCGGCCGGCGGCACGGTCGTCGCCACCGGTGGCTGCTTCGACCTGCTGCACGCCGGGCACGTGGCGACGTTGGAGGCGGCCCGGCAGCTCGGCGACTGCCTCGTCGTCTGCCTCAACTCCGACGCCAGCGTGGCCGGGCTGAAGGGATCACAGCGGCCGGTCGTGCCGCAGGGCGACCGCAGCCGGCTGCTCGCCGCGCTGAGCTGTGTGGGCGCCGTGCTGATCTTCGACGAACCCACCCCGCACGCGGCGCTGTCCTGGCTGCGTCCGGACATCTGGGTCAAGGGCGGCGACTACGCCACCGGCGGCGGCGAGCAGACCCTCCCCGAGGCGGAGATCCTGGCCCGCTGGGGCGGACACACGGTGGTCGTGCCGTACCTGGACGGCCGGTCCACCACCGACATGATCGCGGCGGCCCGGTACGGGCGGCAGACGGCGGAGGAGGCGGCATGAGCAGCAGTTCACCCGGGGCCGGCCCCACCGTCCTGGTGACCGGCGGATCGAGCGGCCTGGGGGCCGCCGTGGTCGTCGCGGTGGCCCGCGCCGGTGGGCGTCCCCTCGTGCTGGACCGGCAGCGGCCCGGTGACGGGGTGCCGTGGATCGAGTGCGACCTGGCCGACACCCGGGCTGCCG
This sequence comes from Micromonospora sp. NPDC048999, assembly GCF_040649295.1. NCBI lineage: Bacteria > Bacillati > Actinomycetota > Actinomycetes > Micromonosporales > Micromonosporaceae > Micromonospora > Micromonospora sp. NPDC048999. Next base: position 112,023 of record NZ_JBEZFI010000012.1, read on the forward strand.
AGGCGGCCACCCGGGACCTGGCGGAACGCTCCGGCGGCCTGGACGCCGTGGTCACCGCCGCCGGCATGGACGTGCCGGGAAAACTGGCCGACGTGCCGGGCGAGACCTGGGAGCAGGTCGTCACGGTCGACCTGTTCGCCACGGCCGCGGTGATCCGGGCCGCCCTGCCCTACCTGGAGGCGTCCCGGGGGAACATCGTCACCATCGCCTCCACCCTGGGCGTCAAGGCTGTCAGCGATGCCACCGCGTACTGTGCGGCGAAGTTCGGGGTGGTCGGCTTCACCCGGGCGCTCGCCGCCGAGCTGGCCGGCGCGGTCGGCGTCACCCTGCTGATCCCGGGCGGGATGCGTACCGCCTTCTTCGACACCCGCGACGAGCGGTACCGCCCCGGCCCGGACGCCGTGCTCAACGAACCCGCCGACACCGCCGCCGCGGTCATGTTCGCCCTCTCCCAGCCGCCCGGCTGCGCGGTACGCGAGATGGTGGTCTGCGCAGAGCAGGAATCGTCGTACCCATGATCCTGGTGTTGCGGGCGCTCGGGGTCGGCGACCTGGCGACGGCCGTGCCGGCGCTGCGTGGCCTGCGGGCCGCCTTCCCCGACCGGGAGCTGGTGCTGGCCGCGCCGGCCTGGCTGACGCCGCTGGCCGACCTGGTCGGCGTGGTCGACCGGGTGCTGCCTACCGACGGGCTGGCCGATCGGCCGCCCTGGCCGCTGCCGCCGCCCGAGGTGGCGGTCAACCTGCACGGGCGGGGGCCCCGGTCGCACCGGATGCTCGCCGCCGCCCGGCCCGGCCGGCTGTTCGCCTTCGCCAACGCCGACGCCGGGCACGCCGCCGGCCCGGCGTGGGACGACGACGAGCACGAGGTCCGCCGCTGGTGCCGGCTGCTGCACTGGTACGGCCTGCCGGCCGACCCGACCGACCTGGCGCTGCACCGCCCGTCCGCGGTCGGGGCCCCGGCCGGCGCGACCGTGCTGCATCCGGGCAGCAAGATCCACGCGAAGCGCTGGCCGGCGGAGCGGTTCGCGGCGCTCGCCCGGGCGCTGGCCGGCCGGGGGCACCGGGTGGTGCTCACCGGCACCGCCGACGAACGGGACCTCGCCGGCCGGGTCGCCCGGGCGGCCGACCTGCCGCCGGACGCGGTGCTCGCCGGCCGGACCGACCTGGCCGACCTGGCCGCGCTGGTCGCCGACGCCCGGCTGGTGGTCAGCGGCGACACCGGGGTGGCCCACCTGGCCACCGGGTACGGCACCGCCTCGGTGGTGCTTTTCGGCCCGGTGCCGCCGGCCCACTGGGGGCCGCCGGCGGACCGACCCCGGCACCGCGTGCTCGGCCCGACGTTGGCAGCCGTCGGGGTCGACGAGGTGCTGGCCGCCGTGGACGAGGTGGAACGGGCGGTGCGGGTCTCCGGTGCGGTTGCGGCGTAGCGATCCGGGCCGGCCGGGGTACGGACGCCGGCGGCGCGGCAAGGGCTGGCTCTTCATCGACCCGTCGGGCGAGCCGGTCCGCGACCCCGACGCGCTGACCCGGCTGCGCGAACTCGTCATCCCGCCGGCCTGGCGGAACGTCTGGGTCTCGCCGTACCCGAACGGGCACATCCAGGCCATCGGCATCGACGCGGCCGGGCGCAAGCAGTACCTCTACCACCCCCACTGGCGACAGACACGGGACGAGGCCAAGTTCGACCACGTGCTGGAGGTGGCCCACCGGCTGCCGGTGCTGCGCGGCCGGGTCGGCCACGACCTGGCGCTTCGCGGGCTGCGGCGGGACCGGGTCCTCGCCACCGTCGCCCGGCTGCTCGACATGGGCATGTTCCGGGTCGGCAGCGACCAGTACGCCACCGGCGACGACCCGACGTTCGGCGTCTCCACCCTGCGCCCGGAGCACGCCCGCTCCCGGGGCGGCTGCGTGGTCCTCGAGTTCCCGGCGAAGGGCGGCGTCGAGCAGGTACGCCGGATCGAGGACCCCGAGCTGTGCCGGGTGCTGACCAACCTGCGCCGCCGGCGGCGGGCCGCGGAGCGCCTGTTCGGCTACTGGGACGGCCGGACCTGGCGGGACGTGCGCAGCGACGAGGTGAACGACTACCTGCGCGACGCCAGCGGCGGGGAGATGACCGCCAAGGACTTCCGCACCTGGCACGCCACCGTGCTGGCCGCCACCGAGCTGGCGACCGCCGGCGCGCAGCGGTCGGCGACCGCTCGCAAGCGGGCGGTCGCCGCAGTGATGCGTACGGTCGCCGAACTGCTCGGCAACACGCCTACCGTGGCGCGCACGTCCTATGTGGACCCGCGGGTGGTGGATCTCTACCACGATGGAGTGGTGGCCCCGGTGGAGGTCCGGATGCCGAGGGAGATGGTGGAGCGCGCCGTCCTCACGCTGCTGGAGCAGGAGGCGTGACCAAGCCGGCACCGGGCGGTCGCCCGCGACGGAGGGTCGCGGGCGCCTCGCCACGGCCCCCCGTTACCAGTGGGCCCGCGCCGGTTACCCCGGCCGCCGGCCCGTAGTCAGTATGTCGACTCCGGGTTGACTACGGACGCCGGACTGTTGACGATGCGTGCCCGTCCGAGGTGCCGCGTCCGGTACGCCTGGGGCGTATCCTCGTGCGCGGCCCGGAACGCGCGGCTGAAGTGCGCCTTGTCGCGGAAGCCCCAGCGGCCGGCGATCGTCTGGATGGGCAGGTCCCGCAGGGTCGGGTCGGCGAGGTCCCGCCGGCACCGTTCCAGTCGCTCGTCCCGGACGTACGCCGCGACGGTGGTCTCCTCGGCCTCGAAGAGCCGGTGCAGCGACCGGACCGAGATGTGGTGCGCTTCGGCGATGAGCCGAGGACTCAGCGACACGTCGCCCAGGTGTTGGTGGATGTGGGAATGGATCTGGGCCAGCAGCGCGCGCCGGCGTACCTCGGTGGGCACCGCGTCCTCCGAGACCAGGTGCCGGCCGAGCATGGTGGAGAGCAGGTCCAGCCCGACCCCGGCCAGCCGCTCGGCGTCCGCGGCGTGGTACTGCTCGGGATGGCCGGTGAGCTGAATGAGGTAGTTGGCCAGTAGCACGCCGACCCCCTCGGTGCCGGACATCTGCGCGGCGAACAGCGGGGCGAGCCTGCGGTGCGGCAGGGGCAGCGCGTCGTACGGGACTAAGGCGACGATCGAACTGACGGGCTCCCGCCCGTAGTCGTCGCCATGATGGCTGAGCTCCTGAGGGCGGGCGCAGTCGTAGAAGGTGAAGTCGCCGGGGCGGCAGACACCGCGCTGCCCGTCCTGGTCCGCGATGCCGGTGCCGGAGAGGGTAAGCGCGAGCAGGTAGTAGTCCGCGTCGGAGCGCTCGATCAGCTTCCGGCTCCGGACCCCGTCCAACGAGGGGTAGCGGTGGCGGACCAGCTGTATCGGCCCCAGGTCGAGGAACTCCGCCCGCGCGACGAAGTCGTCGGCATGCTCGGTGCGGATCCGCATGAGCGCGGGCGTGTTGGCGAGCATGTCCAGCCACAGTCCGAAGCGGTCGGCGGCGGGCACCTGTTTCGTGTCGAAAATTTGTCGCTTCATCCCGGTGTCCATGCCACGACCCCTCCCTGTGGTTCGTCCCTCCATCCTCGACGACGCCCTGGGTCAGGGTAGTGCCTCGTCATCGCGGCCGAAACGTTGACGCTCTGCCCGGTCGGATCCATTATGAACATATGTTCATGAACATTTGTTCATAAGGAGGCAGGGTGGCGACGACCGGGAACGAGCATCAGGACCAGGCCTGGAACGGTTACGAGGGGCGGCACTGGGCGACCCACCAGGCCCGGTACGACGCGATCAACAGCGGCTTCAACGACGTGCTGCTCGCCGCGGTCGGGCCGGGCGACCGCGCGCTCGACCTCGGCTGCGGCAACGGGCAGCTCACCCGGCTGGCCGCCCGGCGCTCCGGCGCCGGTCACGCCGTCGGGGTCGACCTGTCCGCGCCGATGCTGGACCGGGCCCGGGCATCGGCAGCCGAGGAGGGCGTGGCCAACGTCGAGTTCGTCCGGGGCGACGCCCAGGTCCACCCCTTCCCGCCCGACGGGTTCGACGTCGCGCTCAGCCGGTTCGGGGTGATGTTCTTCGCCGACCCGGTCGCCGCGTTCGTCAACGTCGGCCGGGCGCTGCGCCCCGGCGGCCGGCTCGCCTTCGTCTGCCTCGACGACGTGCGCCGGGGTGACCTCGGCGCGGTCCTCGCCCCGCTCGCCGCGCACCTGCCGCCGATCGACACCGACGGCACCGCCGTCGGCGAGCCGCTCTCCTTCGCGGACCCGGCCGTCGTCCGGGGCGTGCTCGCCGACGCCGGCTTCGCCGACGTGGCCTGCGTCGCCCACGAGGCGACGGGAACCTGGGGGCGGGACGCCGCGGACGCGGCCGGCTTCCTCGCCGGCTGGGGGCCGATCCGGCACCGCCTCGAACCCCTCGACCCGCCGGCCACCGACCGGGTCCGGGCCGCGCTGGCCGAGGCGATGCGCCCGTACGAGAGGCCCGAGGGTGTACGCCTGCGCAACGCCGCGTGGCTGGTCACCGCGCGGCACCCCGGCTGACCGCCGACCGGCTCCGGCCCCGACCCTAGGATGCCGGGTCATGGCACCGAGACGAGCGGCCGCGCTGGGCGGCGGCGAGCAGAGCCTGCGGGAGCACCTGATCGCCGCCGCCGGCCGGCTGGTCGCGCGGCGCGGCGTGGCCGGGCTAACCGTTCGGGACATCGCTCGGGAGGCGGAGGTCGCCGACGGGGTGCTCTACAACCACTTCGCCGACAAGGAAGAACTGCTGGCGTACGCGCTGCACGCGCACGTGCGGACGGTCGAGGCGGCGCAGGAGGGGCCGCCGCCGCAGCCGGGTGAGGGCGCCGTCGAGGCGAACCTGCGGGCGTACCTGCGGCGGGCGCTGGCGCTGCACGCGGCGATTCTGCCGGCCTTCGCGGGGCTGGCCACCCAGCCGAAGCTGCTGGCCCGGCTCGGCGACCTGCCCACCCCGCTCGGCGGTGGTCAGGGACTGCGGGCGGAACTCGCCGGTTACGTCCGGGCGGAGCAGGGGCTCGGCCGGGTCGGGGCGACAGCCAGCCCGGAGGCGGTCGCCACGCTGGTCGTCGGCGTCTGCCACGACCTGGTCCTCGGCCGGCTGCTCGACCCAACCGGACCGCCCCCGGAGCCTTCACCCGAACTGGTGGACGCCCTCGTTACCACCCTGCTGCACGGCATCGCACCCGTGGACAGCTGAGCCCGTCGGGCGTCCGCGCTCCGGCCGACATGCGTCGGTTGACCCGGTGGGCCACCATTCCGGCATGCCCTCGCCGACCATTCCGGCCACCGCTCCCGTCCACCCGTCAGCCAGCACCTGGATGGCCCGCCTCGCGGTCGTGGCGGCGCTGCTCTTCTCGCTGGCGCGGGCGGCGATCGTGCTATCCGGTGGTCTGCGCTCGTCCGGGTGGGACCTCGCGCTGGTGATGACGCCGGTCCTGCTGGCCCTGCTGCTCCTCGCGGGGGTCGGGCTGAGCTTGCTGGGGCCGTGGCGGCGGCCGGTCCGGCTGGTCGTCGTGGGGCCGGGTCGGCTCCGGGCGCCCGCCACCCCGTCCGTCGGCTGGCTCGTCGCCGCACAGGTCATGGTCTTCACCGCAGCGATTACGCAGTTCGGCGTCGTCAGCGTCGACCTGCTTCGCGATCCTGACGCCCCGGAACCGTTCGGCTACCTGTTGGCCGTCGTGACGTGGCTCATGGCGGCGCTGTGGCTGCTGCTGCTGGTCGCGTTCGTGGTGGCGTTCTTCGACGGCCGCCCCCGGATGGACCTCACCCCGTCCGGGATCGAGTACCGCGACCTGCTGGGCCGTCGGCACATCGCGTGGGAGGCCCTGGCGCCGGGCACGCCGGTGCGGGAGCCCTCCGGGAACTCGTTGGTCCTCACGGTGGTCCGCCCCGAGTTGGTCGAGCGTCGTGGCCTGGCCTGGGGTTTGGCCGCCAGGCCCTGGCTGACGTTGAGCTATTTGTCGATCCATCCGTGGTTCCTGACCGATGTGCTGCGCTGGTATGTCGACCATCCGCAGGAGCGGACGGCGATCGGCACCGCAGCCGGCAACGAGCGGCTGTGCCGGGCGTTGGGCGTGGGCTGTTGAGGTCGTAACTGTGGGTGGTCGTCGCATCCAATGAGGTTCTGTCACCCTCTGTGGCGGCGCTGCAGGTGCCGTTCTGCGGGATTTGTCGCCGGCTCAGCCGCGTGACCAGCGAAAACCCCGTGAGTCAGGGCTGGCCGGGAACACTCCTTCACCCGCCTTTGCTCTGCAGCCATATACGCAACCGAGGACGGTGCGTGACTGTTGCGGGTATGGCTGCAGAGCAAAGTCATTCTCGCCCCTCCCTGTCGGGTGTGGATAATGTGACAGAGAGTGGTGGGTGGGTCGGGGCTGGTGGGCGATGAGCCGGCCAGGAGAGGGTTGTGGGCTGTGGTGAGGCCACCCGATGGTCAGCGCAGCCGGGGGAACACCTCGCGCTGATAGAGGTCGAACAGGCCCTGCCAATGGGGGCCGGTGTTGGCCAGGTAGAGCTCGTCGAAGCCGGCCTTGGCGTACCGGTCGATCATCTCCAGGTGGGCGTCCGGGTTGTTGCCGCAGATGAAGAACTCCTTCATCATCTCCGGCCGCACCAGCTGCGCGGCCTGCTCGAAGTACCGCGGCGACGCCAGCACCCGGGACAGCTCGCCCGGCACGCCCTCGTTCGGCCACTTCTCGTACGCGAGCCGCATGCCCTCGTCCTCGCTGTCGGCGTACGCCGCCTTGAAGCTGGCCTGGCACGGCTTGTCGCCGCCGCCGTTGTTCCGGAATCGGCGGACCATCTCCGGGTCGGGTTTGACGCTGATGTAGCCGTCGCCGATCCGGGCCGCCAGGTCGATGGACTTTGGGCCGAGGCCGGAGACGTAGACCGGCGGCGGCGTGTCCGGGCGGGTGTAGATCCGGGCGTGCTGGACGGTGTAGTGCCGCCCGTAGTGGTTGACGAAGTGGCCCCGCCACAGCTTGCGCATCACCTCCACCGCCTCCTCCAGCATTTCCAACCGGACGTCGAGCTGCGGCCAAGGGTCGCCGAGGATGTGTTCGTTCAGCGCCTCGCCGCTGCCGACGCCGAGGACGAACCGGCCGGAGTGCAGGACCGCGCTGGTGGCCGCGGCCTGGGCGATCACCGCCGGGTGGATCCGCACCGTGGGGCAGGTGACCGCCGTGGTCACCGGCAGTGAGCAGACCTGGCTGAGCGCACCGATCGTGGACCAGACGAAGGCACTCTGGCCCTGGGCGTCGACCCAGGGGTGGTAGTGGTCGGAGATCCAGAGCGCCGCGAAGCCGGCCTGCTCGGCGGCGCGTGCCTGCGCGAGCAGCTCCGCCGGGCCGTACTCCTCGCTGGCCAGCGCGAAACCAATCCTCATCGCTCCCCCCTCCGCGGGTGCCGGGCGCACCTTCGGACAGCGACGTACCCGGGAGGGCGCCGGCCCGAACGCCGTGGGGTCAGCGGCGGAACATCGCGCGGATCGCGATCAGCAGGAACAGGCCGCCGACCACCAGGCCGAGCAGGCGTACGCCGGGGATGTCCGCGGCGGAGGTGGCGTCGGCGAGCAGCGAGGGGGACATGGTCGCACTCTCGCACGGCCGGTCCGGGTACGCCAGGTGTTAACAGTAAGGATTGTTGACTATTACCGGGCTCGGTGTGAACAATGGCAGCACCGTCGCAGGCGGCGGGCCGTGGGGAGAAAAAGACGGGGGTACGACAGCGCATGAGCGAGCGGATCGTGGGAGCGACCGGAGACCTGGCGGCCCTCGCCGCCGCCGTCCTGCAACCCGGATTCGTCGGCGCCACCCCGCCGCCCTGGGTGCGCCGGTGGCTCGGCGAGGGGCTCGGCTCGGTGGTCCTCTTCGCCCGCAACATCGTCGACCACGACCAGGTCGCCGCGCTCACCGCGACGCTGCGGGCCGAGCGGCCCGACGTGATCGTGGCAGTCGACGAGGAGGCCGGCGACGTCACCCGGATCGAGTCCGCCCGGGGCAGCTCACGGCCCGGCAATTTCGCCCTGGGCGCCGTCGACGACGCAGGCCTGACCGAGGAGGTCGCCCGCGACCTGGGCGCCGAGCTGGCCGCCCTCGGGATCACCCTCGACTACGCCCCGGACGCCGACGTCAACTCCAACCCGGCCAACCCGGTCATCGGCGTCCGCTCGTTCGGCGCTGACCCGGCCCTGGTGGCCCGGCACACCGCCGCCTGGGTACGCGGGCTCCAGGCCGGCGGGGTGGCCGCCTGCGCCAAGCACTTCCCCGGCCACGGCGACACCCACGTCGACTCCCATCACGACCTGCCCCGCATCGACGGCGACCGGGCCCGGCTGGACGCGGTCGAGCTGGCGCCGTTCCGGGCCGCGGTGGCCGCCGGGGTGCAGGCGGTAATGACCGGGCACCTGCTGGTGCCGGCGCTGGACCCGGAGCTGCCGGCCACGCTCAGCCCGCGCATCCTCGGCGGCCTGCTCCGCGACGAGCTGGGCTTCCAGGGCGCGGTGGTGACCGACGCGGTGGAGATGCGGGCGGTCGCCGACCGGTACGGCTTCGCCGGGGCGGCGGTCCGCGCCCTCGCCGCCGGGGCGGACGCCATCTGCGTAGGCGGGGAGCGGGCCACCGAGGCGGACGCGATCGAGCTGCGCGACGCCATCGTCGCGGCGGTGATCGCCGGTCACCTGCCGGAGGAGCGGCTGGCCGAGGCGGCGAAACGGGTCGGCCAGCTCGCCGCCTGGACCGTCGCCGCCCGGGCGGGCCGGCCGGCGACCGCCCCCGCGGTCGACGGCTCGGCGATCGGGCTGGCCGCCGCCCGCCGCGCGGTGCGGGTGGTCACCGGCCGATCCGGGCTGCTGCCGCTGGCCGGCCCGGCCCACGTGGTGGAGTTCGTCCCGCCCCGCAACATCGCGATGGGCGCGGAGACCCCGTGGGGGATCGCCGCGCCGCTGACCGAACTCGTCCCCGGCACCACCACCGTCCGCTATGCAGAGAGTGATGCCGTCGCCGACCCGGCCGTCGGGGCGGCCGAGCGCCCCCTCGTGCTGGTAGTGCGGGACCTGCACCGGCACGACTGGATGCGGGACGCGGTGGCCCGGGCCCTCGCGGCCCGCCCGGACGGCGTGGTGGTCGAGCTGGGCGTCCCCGAGCTGGTGACCGGCGCGGTCCACCTGGCCACCCACGGCGCCACCCGGGCGGCCGCGTACGCCGCCGTCGAGCTGCTCACCGGCCTGCGCTGATCCGGCGGGCCAGGCCCCTCGGCGACGGTCAGGACTCGGCGACCACCAGGTCGGCGTACTCCGGGTGACGCTGGATGAACGCGGCCACGAAGGGGCACTGGGGCACCAGCCGGTCACCGCGTTCGCGGAGCTGGTCGAGGGTGCCCCGCACCAGCGCCTCGCCGATGCCCATGCCCCGATAGCGTTCGTCCACCTCGGTGTGCGTGAAGACCAGCACGCCGTTGCGTGGCAGGTACTCGGTGAACCCGGCCAGCGCGTCGTCGACCAGGATCTCGAAGCGGCGCTTGGCGGGGTCGTCCTCGACCAGGAAGCTCACCGAGCCATTCTCTCCCCGGCACCTGCCAGCCGGTAAGGGTCGCGGCACATTCATGCCGGGCGCGTTTGTTCCGCCGGTTTCGGGGGACCTGCTGGGCACGTCCCGGTTCCGGTCCGTCTTCGGCGGCCGAGCGTCCCGTGGTGCGCGGCCGGGCCGGCCACGCGCCGCAGGATTGACGGGCGGCGACTCCGGGCATACAGCGCGGGGGTGAGGAAAGGAGGACAGCATGGCTGACGTCGCGAGTCGCAGCACGTCCCGGAACGGGCACGAGCCGTCCACCGCAGAACTGGTGCAGCGGGCCACCGAGCAGGTCACCCGCCTGGTGCGGGACGAGCTGGCGCTGGCCCGGGCGGAACTGGCCCGCAAGGGCAAGCACGCGGGGATCGGGATCGGCCTGCTCGGCGGCGGCGGGATGATGGCCTTCTTCGGCGCCGGCGCGATGGTCGCCACGGTGATCCTGGTGCTGGCGCTGGTGCTGCCGGCGTGGGCGGCCGCCCTGATCGTGTCGGGGGCGCTCTTCCTGCTCGCCGGGATCCTCGCGTTGGTCGGCAAGCAGCAGCTCAGCCGTGCCGTCCCGCCGCTGCCGGAGTCGACGGTCCGCAGCGTACGGGCGGACCTCGACACCGTCGCCGCCGCGGTGCGGGACGGGAGGCGGGGATGACCGGCAACGGAACCGGGGATGTGGAGGCGCTCCGCGAGGAGATCCGCCGGACCCGGGTCGAATTGGGTGAGACGATGGAGCTGCTGGCCGCCCGGGCCGACGTGAAGGCCCGGCTGCGGGAGTCCGCCGAGCACGCGAAGGGGCGGATGCTCGCGCAGGCCGCCCAGACCATGGCCCGGGTGCGGGGGCAGGCGACGGGGAAGGCCCGGTCTACCCGGGAGCAGGCGGCGAGCAAGACCCGGCTCGCGCGCACGCAGGCGCACGAGAAGGGTGCGGTGGTCCGGCGGAGCCCGATGCCATGGGCGGTCGTCGCGGCCGGCGCGGTGGCGGCCGTGGTGGTGCTGCTGATCGTCCGGGGGAGGCGCAGGTGAGCAACAGGATCGGCAAGGCCGCGTACAAGCCGGTCGGCGTGCTGCTCGGCTTGGCCGCCGGTACGGTCGCCGGGGTCATCTTCCGGCAGGTGTGGCGGATGACGGCGGGCGACGGGGAGGCGCCCAGCGCCACCGATGAGGACCGGCGCTGGGGCGAGATCCTGGCCGCCGCGGCGTTGCAGGGGGCGATCTTCGCGATCGTCCGGGCCGCCGTGGACCGGGGCGGGGCGATGAGCGTACGCAAACTCACCGGGCACTGGCCCGACTGAACCGTCCGCGAAGCGGCCCTTTTCCCTGGTGGGAAGGGCCCTTTCGCATAGCCCGCCCGGCCCGGCCAGAGGACCCGCCGCAACCGTCAGGTCACATGTCGGAGAATTTCGTCGGGTAGGCTGTGCAGAGTTTTTGCGTACGTGGTTTGCTGTCTCACGCTGTTGAGAGACGCGTGGGTTGAGAGAAGTCTCCTTCACCGGGGGCCGCCTCAGGCGCCGCTGCTCGAAAACGGCCAATCGGCCGCACGGCATGCTCGGCCGCCAGTTTCAGAAGGAGATACACATGGCGCAGGGAACCGTGAAGTGGTTCAACGCTGACAAGGGCTTCGGCTTCATCACCGTCGACGGCGGGGGTGCTGACGTGTTCGTCCACTTCTCGGCCATCCAGTCCAGCGGCTACCGCACGCTGGAGGAGAACCAGCGGGTGGAGTTCGAGATCGCCCAGGGTCAGAAGGGTCCGCAGGCCGAGCAGGTCCGCCCCATCTGAGCACGGTGCCGGCCTACGCCGGATGCCGCGTAGCCCCGCGTCCCGTTTGGGAGGCGGGGCTTTCCGCGTTCCCGGGGGCATTGTCGACCTCAGGTGCGTCGGCGTCGGGCCCGGATACCGTAGTAGAGGGCGACGAGTCCGATCAGGACGACGACGGGGCCGACGATCGCCCAGATTCGTTGCCCGGTCATCGCGCTGTCGCCCGCGTAGCCCAGCCCCTGCACCGTCCAGAGCGCACCCAGCGCGACGGCCAGCAGCCCCAGGGCGAGCCGGAACCAGCCTCTCATCGTTTCCCCTCCGCCGACGGGCACCGACTCCAGGATGCCCCCGACGGCCGGCCCCCGGCGGCGCCGCGCCGATTCCGCCCGCGGGCCCGGGTCACCACCGGTCGTGCACCCGGGGCCGGATCAGGTCGTCGTAGGTCCGGCGGACGGCGTCCTGCTCCGCCCCGGTCAGCGGCGGCAGGTCGGCCGTCGCGGTGTTGCGCCGGGCCTGCGTGGCGTCGCGGGCGCCGGGGATGACCACGGTGACGCCGGGCTGGTCGAGGATCCAGCGGAGCGCGAACTGGGCCATCGTCCGGTCGTCGCCGACCAGCGGCGCCAGCCGGCGTACGGCGGCCAGGCCGAGGTCGTAGTCGACCCCGGAGAACGTCTCGCCGACGTCGAAGGACTCCCCGTGCCGGTTGAAGTTGCGGTGGTCGTCCGCCGGGAACGTGGTGCGCTCGTCGTACCGGCCGGAGAGCAGGCCGCTGGCCAGCGGCACCCGGGCGAGGATGCCCACCCCGGCCGTCGACGCCGCGGGCAGCACCCGTTCGAGCGGCTTGAGCCGGACCGCGTTGAGGATGATCTGCACGCTGGCCACGCCGGGGCGGGCGATGGCGGTGAGGGCCTGGTCGCAGGTCTCGACGCTGACCCCGTACCCGGCGATCCGCCGCTGCGCGACCAGGGTGTCCAGCGCGTCGAAGACCCGGTCGTCGGCGAAGACGGCGGTCGGCGGGCAGTGCAGCTGCACCAGGTCGAGGGTGTCCACGCCGAGGTTGGCCCGGGAGCGGTCGGTCCAGGCGCGGAAGTTGTCCAGGGTGTACGCCTCCGGCGTCTGCGGCACCCGTCGGCCCATCTTGGTGGCCACGGTCAGGCCGTGCCCGGGGTGCTCGCGCAGGAACCGGCCGATCAGCCGCTCGCTGCGGCCGTCGCCGTACACGTCGGCGGTGTCCAGAAAGGTGACACCGGCCTCGACGGCGGCGGCGAGCACCTCCATCGCCGCGCTCTCGCTGACCTGACCCCAGTCGGCGCCGAGCTGCCAGGTGCCGAGTCCGACGACGCCGACGTGCCGGCCGAGCCGGTCGAAGCTGCGCTGTTCCATGCGGGCAGCGTAATGAGCCGCTTGCCGGCGCGGGAGCCGGGCCGTAGTCTTTAACAAGACGTACGTACGGTTTGGAGAAATGTCATGTGGGACCCGATTACCTACCTGTGCTACGGCGACGAGCGCTCCCGGCCCTTCCACGACCTGATCGCCCGGGTTCCGGCCGAGCGTCCGCGGGCCGTGGTCGACCTCGGCTGCGGCCCCGGCACGCTCACCGTCACCCTGGCCGGGCGGTGGCCGGGGGCCCGGCTCAGCGGGATCGACTCGTCCCCGGAGATGATCGCGAAGGCGAGCGCGCTGGACTCCCCGGCCGCCTTCGCCGTCGGCGACGTACGCTCCTGGCGGCCGGAGCCCGACGTGGACGTGGTGGTCTGCAACGCGGTGCTCCAGTGGGTGCCGGGCCACCAGGAGCTGCTCACCCGCTGGGCCGCCGCGCTGCCGGCCGGGGCATGGCTGGCCTTTCAGGTGCCCGGCAACTTCGCCGCCCCGTCGCACCGCGCGCTGCGCGAGGTCGCCCGGAGTGACCGGTGGCGGGACACACTCGCTCCGCTGCTGCGCGAGGCACCCGTCGCCGACCCGGCCGACTACGCCGCGCTGCTGGTCGGTGCCGGCTGCGCGGTCGACGCCTGGGAGACTACGTACGTGCACCTGCTCCCGGCCGCCGTCGGCGCGGACCATCCGGTGCTGTCCTGGATGGAGGGGACCGCGCTGCGCCCGGTCCGGGCCGCGCTGGACCCCTCCGGCTGGGCCGATTTCCGCGCCGAGTTGGGCATCCGGCTCGCGCAGGATTATCCGGTGCGGCAGGGTCAGGTGTACTTCCCGTTCCGCCGGATCTTCGCGGTGGCCCGCACCGGCGCCCGCGCAGAGGAGACCTCGTGACCGACCTGCCCGCGTTCATCGCCGGACTGCCCAAGGTGGAGCTGCACGTGCACCACGTCGGCTCCGCCTCGCCCCGGATCGTCGCCGAGCTGGCCGCCCGGCACGAGGGGAACAGTCCGGTACCGGCCGACCCGGAGCGGCTTGCCGACTACTTCGCGTTCCGCGACTTCGCCCACTTCGTCGAGGTCTACCTCAGCGTCGTGGATCTGATCCGCGACCCGGAGGACGTCTGGATCCTCACCCACGAGGTGGCCCGGGAGCTGGCCCGCCAGCAGGTCCGGTACGCCGAGCTGACCGTCACGCCGTACTCGCACGTGAGCCGGGGAATCCCGGCGCCGGCGTTCTGCGAAGCGATCGAGGACGCCCGCAAACGGGCCGAGGCGGACTTCGGCATCGCGCTGCGCTGGTGCTTCGACATTCCCGGCGAGGCCGGGCTGCCGGCCGCCGAGGAGACCCTGCGGGTCGCGCTGGAGCAGCAACCGGCCGGGCTGATCAGTTTCGGCCTCGGCGGCCCCGAGATCGGGGTGCCCCGGCCGCAGTTCAAGCCCTACTTCGACCGGGCTCGGGCCGCCGGGCTGCGCTCGGTGCCGCACGCGGGCGAGACCACCGGCCCGGAGACGATCTGGGACGCGCTGCGCGAGTTGGGCGCGGAGCGGATCGGCCATGGCATTTCTGCCGCGCTCGACCCCGAGCTGCTCGCCCACCTCGCCCAGCGGCAGATCGCGTTGGAGGTCTGCCCCACCTCCAACGTCCGGACCCGGGCGGTGGCGAGCCTCGACGAGCACCCGTTGCCACAGTTGGTCGAGGCCGGGGTGCTGGTCACCATCAACTCGGACGACCCGCCGATGTTCGGCACCACCCTGAACGACGAGTACGCCGTCGCCGCCCGGCTGCTGGGGCTCGGCCCGGACGGGCTGGCCGCGCTGGCCCGCGCCGCGGTCACCGCGTCGTTCCTGGAGCCGGCGGAGCAGGCCCGGATCAGCGGCGAGATCGACGCCTACCTGGCGAGTGCGCCTCGCTGAGAGGGCCGCCACCGCACATCGCCGGACGCGGCCCGAGGTGCGGTCGAGGAGGGAGTGGCGCGCGACGGGAGCGAGGTGTGGGGGGACCGATACTCCCGCCGCGCGCACGGCCCCGCCGGCCAAGGGTGGTGCTGGGGGCGTCCGGCCGACGGAACTGCTGGTTTCGGTCTGATCCTGGCACCCGGCCGGGCCGGCACGGCCGTGGTTAACCCAGATCTAAGGAAGATTTGCGCCGGGCCACAGCCACGACCCGGCGACGGTCAGCGCCGGCGGGGCAGGCGGCGGCTCTTCTGCTCCCGGACGTCCCGGGCCATCCGGCCGACCAGCCCGAACCGGTTGACCTGCCGGGGCGTCGCCTCCGGGTCGGCCAGCAGCATCACCACGCTGGCCCCGCCGAGCCGGGCCCGGTCGATGCTGACCGACCCGGAGGCCTGCAACGCGACCCGCCGGGCGATGTCCAGCCCGAGCCCGGTGGAGCCCTGGTCGCTGGCGCCCCGGCACAGCGCCCGGTCCGGGTTGGCGATGCCGGGGCCGGCGTCGTCGATGCGGATCGCCACCCAGCCGTCCCGGCGGCTGACGGCCACCTCGAACGCCGTGCCCTGCGGGGTGTAGCGGAAGACGTTGCCGATCACCGCGTCGAGCGCGGCGGCCAGCTCGGCCCGGGCCACCGGCGCCGGGATACGCAGCTGGGCGCCGACCACCCGGTGCGGCCGGTGCTGGTCGCCCGCGAGGGCCGACCAGAAGACCATCCGCTCCCGGACCACCTCGCTGACGTCGCACGTCGCCGGTCCGGTCTCCTGGCTGACCGCCTTGCGGGTGGTCTTGATCAGCTGGTCGACCTCGCCCTCCAGGGTGACGATCGCCTGGCGGATCCGCCGGATGCCGCGCCGGCGGTCCAGTTCGGCCTCGCTGAACGTCCCGATGCTGGTGTCGTCCGACTCCAACGCCTCCGCGTCCAGCCGCAGCGCGGTCAGCGGGGTGCGCAGCCGGTGCGACAGGTCCGCGACGAGTTCCCGCTCGTCGGCGCGGAGCGCGACCAGCCGCTCCGCCATCCGGTTGAACGCGTACCCGGCCTCGGCCAGCTCCCGCGGGCCGGCCGGCTCGACCCGTACGCCGAGTTCGCCGTCGCCGACGGCGAGGGCCGCCTTGACCAGTTCGCCGGTGGCGGACACCGCCCGCGCGGCGATCCGGTCGACCACGATCACCGCGGCCCCCACCAGCGCCGCCGCCACCGCGAACAGCAACAGCCAGCGCCGGCCGGAACCCTCGTCCAGCACCCGGTCGGGGACGAAGACCTCCACCACGGCGACCTGGTCGCCGAGCACCACCGGGTCCAGCCGGAGCAGCCCGCCGGGCACGTCGGTGACCAGCGAGCGCCGGTCGGCGCGGGTCCGGGCCAGCGCCGCCGCGTCTGCGCGGCCACCGGACTCGTCACCGCCGATGCCGTGTACGACCGGCCGTAGCGCCGGGTCATCGGCGCTGGCCGCGACCGCACGTCCGACGACCTCCGGGTCGGTGCTGGCGGCGAGCGCGCCGGTGACCAGGGCGCTGCGCCGGGCCGCGTCCGCCAGCTTCTCCTGCCGCGACTGGTCGCCGAGGCTGAACCCGAGGGGTACGAGGAAGGCGAGCGCGACGAGGCTGCACATGCCGGCCGTGAGCCAGGCCAGCGCGGTCCTCAGTCCGGCGCCACCAGCCGGAAGCCGACCCCCCGCACGGTGCGCAGGTAGCGCGGCTTCGCCGCGGACTCGCCCATTTTGCGGCGCAGCCAATAGAGGTGAACGTCGATGGTCTGGTCCTCGCCGACCGAGGGCTGCCGCCATACCTCCTCCAAGAGTTCCCGCCGGGACACCACTCGACCGGGACGCGCGGCGAGATACGCCAGCAGATCGAATTCCTTGCGGGTCAGCGCCAGGGGCTGCCCGTCCAGCACCGCGCTGCGTTCGCCCACGTCAACCCGCAGCCCGCCGACGGTGTGCACGGCGGGCGCGACGGTGCGGCTGGCCCGGCCCGCCCGGCGCAGCACGGTGGTGATCCGGGCGTCCAGGTGGGCACCGGTGAACGGCTTGACCATGTAGTCGTCGGCGCCCGCCCGGAGCAGCCGTACCACCGACTGCTCGTCGTCGCGGGCGGTGGCGATGATGATCGGCACGTCGGTGATCCCGCGCAGCATCCGCAGCGCGTCCGAGCCGTCCAGGTCGGGCAGGCCGAGGTCGAGCACGACCAGGTCGGGAATCTCGGCGGCGACCCGACGCAGCGCGTCCAGCGCCGTGCCGACGGCGTGTACGGCGTGGCCCCGGTCGGTGAGGGACCGCAGCATCGCGCCGCGTACGACGTGATCGTCTTCGACCAGGAGGACGGTGGCCACGTCAGAACGGTACTCGGCCTGGCAAGGTCGGCGCGTTGCGGCAGGTGCGGGAAGCGGGCAAGCTGTGACGACGATGACGTTCACCCTGTTCCCCGACACCCGGCTGGCGCTCGCCCGCGACAGCCTCGCCGGGCTGTCGGTCGGTGACGCCCTCGGCAGCCAGTTCTTCGTCCCTGGCCGGCACCCGGGCGACCTCGCCGCGGGCCGGCTGCCGCCCCCGCCGTGGGCGTGGACCGACGACACGGAGATGGCCTGTTCCGTGGTGGCCGCGCTGGGCGAGGCGGGACGGGTCGAGCGGGATTCGCTGGCACTCGCCTTCGCCGAGCGCTGCGAGCCGTACCGCGGCTACGGCCCGGGCGCGGTGACCGTTCTGCGGTTGATCCGCACCGGTACGCCGTGGCCGGTGGCCGCCGCGTCCGCGTTCGACGGGCAGGGCTCCTGCGGCAACGGCGCCGCCATGCGGGTCGCCCCGCTCGGCGCCTGGCACGCCGACTCGACCCGGCACGCCGCCGACCAGGCCCGCGCCTCCGCCGAGGTGACCCACGCCCACCCGGAGGGGATCGCCGGGGCGGTCGCGGTGGCGGTGGCCGCCTCGCTCGCCGCCCGGGCCCGGCTGGACGGGGACCGGCCCGAACCGGCCCGGCTGCTGGGCGCGGTGGCCACCGCCCTGGACCCGGGCGGCGAACTGCACCGGGGCGTACGCCGGGCCGCCGCGCTGCTCGGTCACTCCGCGACAAGGGTCGTCGACATGCTCGGCAACGGCTCCCGGGTGACCGCGCAGGACACCGTCCCGTTCACCCTCTGGGTCGCCGCCACGCACCTGCATGACTACCCGGCCGCGATCCGGGTCTGCGTCGAGGCGGGTGGGGACGTGGACACCACGGCGGCCATCGTCGGCGGCGTGGTGGCCGCGTACACCGGTGTCGGCACGCCGCGTGGGGTGCCTGACGACTGGCTCGCCGCCCGCGAGCCGTTGCCCGCCTGGCTCCCTGCCTGACCCTCCCGTCCTCCGCAAGATCCGCCCGGCGGGTCGCCGGCGAGCTGGGTCTTCTGGCCAGCCCGCGTGGCCAGACCTGCTCGGCCGCTACGAACTTGATGACGTGAGTGAATCGCCGGGCAGCGGTGGCGGAGGAGGAGTCTCGTCGGGTACGCCGGGCGAGGTGGTGGTCGGTCGGCGGGCCCAGCCGAGGAAGCGATCAAAGAGCTGCCCGGGCTCGGGCGCGTGGTCCGGGTGCAGGATGCGCAGCTCGCCGGCTGCGTCGTGCAGCATCCCGCCCAGGTAGACCAGCAGCGCCACCCGGTCGTTGGCGTACTCGCGCAGCAGGGTGAGCCGGGCGGTCGGGCAGGGCCAGGGGGCGGTGCAGGCGCGGCAGAGCCAGAGCGGCCGGATCGGCGTGTGTGGTCTGGTCACCAGCGGCCGCCGTTGGCTCGCCAGGTCTGTGCCGGGGTGAGCCAGCCGGCCCGCCCGACCTGTGGGTTCGCGATGGTCACCTCGTTCCACCATCGGTTGTTCGGTGGCGGTGTGGGCGGCTCGGTGGGGATCGGCGCGTGCCGATCCGGGCAGGCGCTCCAGCGCAGGCCGCACGAGCACCAGCGCCGCCATCGCCGCCAGGTCCGCCGGTGCCGGGGCGCGAGCGGCACCGGCCCCGCGTTCCGTCGCGACCACATCCTCACCACCCCCCATCCGGTACGCGGACCAGCGCCTCACCGCGTTCCGCGAGCCGGTCGATCACGCCGTCGGGCAGGCCGCGCGAGCGCAGCACCCGTCGTCCCCACCGGTGCAGCAGGCAGGGGTACGGGGTCCGGTCGCTGCGGCACAGCGGGCCGGTGGGCCACTCCTCGGGTGCGTGGACCAGCACCGCTCGGATGGCGAGCTTGACGTCTTCCACCGTGACGACCCATGGCATCGGTAGTTCGCCGATCACCTTTTCCATCGCGTCGATCGGTTCATCGACCACTGACCGCACGCTGTCCCACCTCTCGTCAGGGTGCGGCACCGAGACGGGCGGGGTCGGCCGTGCGCGCATGATCGGCCGGAGCCCGGCTCCCGCCCCGGGCCTGCTCACGGGCCCGTCGACATCAGGTCGCGGGCATGGGGTGGCACCCGGCCGACTACCGGGGGAGTGGCCGGGCGGGTGGTCCTACGGGGTGACCAGCTCGCGGTTTGCAGACCAGGTGAGCGGGTCGGCACGAACTTATACTTAGTACTGTGCATGGGTCAACCACCAAGTACCTCTTACTTGTCGGTAGAAGCAGGGCGTGATCAAATGGCGGGGCAGACCAGGGAGAGCAGATGCCCGCCAAGCCCAAGTGGGCGCAGCTCGCGGACCTCATCCGCGAGCAGATCGCGTCCGGAGAACTCGCCCCAGGCGACAAGTTGCCATCCACCGCACAGCTCTGTAGCCAGCATGGTGTGTCGGCGGGAGTGGTCAATCACGCCATGATCGTGCTCAAGACCGAGGGATTGGTCGAAGGGGTGCACGGTCTCGGCGTCTTCGTCAAGGAGCCGCCGGGCGAGCAGGCGTAGCCCGTTCCGCCACGTACGGAAAGTGCCCCTTCTGCCCGCCAAAGCCAATTGGGCGCAGATCGCGGACCAGATCCGTGAGCGGATTCGGGCGACAGGCGATTCTCGTCCTGCGGATGCAGGGCTGGGTGGAGGGCGTGCACGGCGTCGGCGTGTTCGTCGCTGAGCAACTGCCGGATGGGCGGGAATCATCCTGAGAGCGACATGACTCAGAGTCATAAATATTTCTCACAGTCATGTCGCTTTCGAGCGCACGTCGGCCTTCCGCACGACACGCCCGAGAGTGTCCACCGGGCTGCCGGCTCGCGCCCCGACCGGTAGCCCGGCGGGGGAGATCAGGCCGAATGCTCGCGTTCGGGACAGCGCGGCGTCGCCGACGGTGTGGAAAGCCGGACCGATAGCATCGCAGGGGCCGGTAACCGGCAGAGATTTTCCCATCGACGACAGGAGTCACCGTGTCCGCACCCCGTACCCCCGTCGTGGCCGACCCCGTCGTCGTCGCCGCCGGGACGACGGCGGCCGACGCGGTGGCCGCGGCCGGGCTGCCCACCAGCGGCCCGAAGGCGATCGTGGTGGTTCGCGACCCGCAGGGCCAGCTGCGCGACTTGGACTGGAAGCCGGCCGAGGAGACCACGGTCGAGCCGGTCGCCATCGACTCGCCGGACGGGCTGAACGTGCTGCGCCACTCCACCGCGCACGTGCTGGCCCAGGCCGTGCAGGACGTCTTCCCCGAGGCGAAGCTCGGCATCGGCCCGCCGATCGAGAACGGCTTCTACTACGACTTCGGCGTCGACAAGCCGTTCCAGCCGGACGACCTGGCGAAGCTCGAGAAGCGGATGCAGGAGATCGTCAAGTCCGGCCAGCGGTTCCGCCGGCGCCGGTTCAGCAGCCTGGACGAGGCGCGGGGCGAGCTGGCCGCCGAGCCGTTCAAGCTGGAGCTGATCGAGGTCAAGGGGGAGGGGCTGGACTCCTCCGAGGTGATGGAGGTGGGCGGCGGCGAGCTGACCATCTACGACAACCTCGCCGCGAACGAGGACAAGGTCTGCTGGTCCGACCTGTGCCGCGGGCCGCACCTGCCGAACACCCGGCTGATCGGCGCGTTCAAGCTGATGCGCTCGGCCGCCGCGTACTGGCGAGGGTCGGAGAAGAACCCGCAGCTCCAGCGGGTGTACGGCACCGCGTGGCCGACCCGGGACGAGCTGAAGGCATACCTGAAGCTGTTGGAGGAGGCCGCCCGGCGCGACCACCGCAAGCTCGGCGCGGACCTGGACCTGTTCAGCTTCCCCGACGAGATCGGCTCGGGCCTGGCCGTCTTCCACCCCAAGGGCGGCGTGCTCAAGCGGGTGATGGAGGACTACGTCCGCACCCGGCACATCGAGGAGGGCTTCCAGTACGTCGGGACGCCGCACATCTCGAAGGAAGGCCTCTTCCACACCTCGGGCCACCTGCCCTACTACAAGGACACGATGTTCCCTCCGATGGAGATGGAGGGCAGCGACTACTACCTCAAGGCGATGAACTGCCCGATGCACAACCTGATCTACAGGTCGCGCGGGCGGTCCTACCGCGAGCTGCCGATCCGGCTGTTCGAGTTCGGGTCGGTCTACCGGTACGAGAAGTCCGGCGTGATCCACGGCCTCACCCGGGTACGCGGCTTCACCCAGGACGACTCGCACTCCTACTGCACTAAGGAGCAGGCGCCGGGCGAGGTCAAGCACCTGCTGGGCTTCGTGCTCAGCCTGCTGCGGGACTTCGGCATCGACGACTTCTACCTGGAGCTGTCGACCCGCGACGAATCCCGGCCCGACAAGTTCGTCGGCTCGGACGAGGACTGGGCGACCGCGACCGCGGTGCTGGAGCAGTGCGCGCGGGAGACCGGGCTGGACCTGGTGCCCGACCCGGGCGGCGCGGCGTTCTACGGCCCGAAGATCTCGGTGCAGGCCAAGGACGCGATCGGCCGCACCTGGCAGATGTCGACGATCCAGTACGACTTCAACCAGCCGAAGGGCTTCGGGCTGGAGTACCAGGCGACCGACGGCAGCCGGCAGCAGCCGGTGATGATCCACTGCGCCAAGTTCGGGTCGATCGAGCGTTTCATCGGCGTGCTCACCGAGCACTACGCCGGGGCGTTCCCGGCCTGGCTGGCCCCGGTGCAGGTGGTGGGCATCCCGATTCGCGACGAGCACGCCGACTACCTTCAGGACTTCGTCACGACGCTGCGGGCCGAGGGGATCCGGGCCGATGTCGACTTCGGCGACGACCGGATGCAGAAGAAGATCCGCAACGCCCAGCAGCAGAAGATCCCGTTCATGGTGATCGCCGGCGATGACGACGTGGCCGCCGGCACGGTGTCCTTCCGTTACCGGGACGGGTCGCAGCGCAACGGCGTGCCGGTGGCCGAGGCGGTCGCCCACGTGCTCGACGTGGTCGGGTCCCGGACCAACTCGGGGCCCGCGGCGCAGAGCTGACCGTCCGGCGGGGCGAGCCCGGGCACCGGGCCGGCCCCGCCGGCGGCTGGCGTCCGGTGGCGGTGATCGTAGGATCGGCCTGTGACTGGGGCGGATCGGCACTTCGACAGCGGCACCGACAGCGGCACTGGCAACGGTCTGGCGGACGGCCTGGAACGGCTCTGGACGCCACACCGGATGACCTACATCTCCGGCGAGGACCGGCCCGCGGGCGGTTACGACAAGCCCGCGGGCTGCCCGTTCTGCCTGGCCCCCGGCCTGCCCCCGGACGAGAGCCTGGTCGTCGCCCGGGGCGAGCACGTCTTCGCGGTGCTCAATCTCTACCCGTACAACCCGGGGCACCTGCTGGTCTGCCCGTACCGGCACGTCGCCGACTACACCGAGTTGGACGCGCCGGAGACCGCCGAGCTGGCGGCGTTCACCAAGGACGCCATGCGGGTGGTCCGCCGGGTCTCCAACGCGCACGGCTTCAACCTGGGCATGAACCAGGGCGGTGTGGCCGGCGCCGGCATCGCCGCCCACCTGCACCAGCACGTGGTGCCGCGCTGGGGCGGGGACGCCAACTTCATGCCGGTCATCGGCCGGACGAAGGTGCTGCCGCAGTTGCTCGCCGACACCCGGGATCTGCTCGCCAAGGCCTGGCCGGCCTGACCGGGCGCGAAGCAGTCCGACCCGCGATCGTTCAGCGCCACCGGTTGCGGGCCCGGGTCGGCCGGCGGCGCGCGCCGGTGGCGGTCCGCCGGGCCGTCTCGGCCCGGGCGGTGGCGAGTTCGGCCCGGGCGGCGAGGTGGCGCAGCCGTCCCTCGACCATTCGGTCGCCGTGTCGGGCAATCCACACGCAGAGGGCAGCCAGCGGCAGTTCGACCAGCGCGGCCAGCAGCACGGACAGCACCAGGTCCGGCCCGGCGGGGGTGGTGACGACGTCGAACCAGGCGTCCACCACCAGCATGGTCGCGGTGGCGCTGGCCGCCAGCCCCAACTGCCGGTGCCCCCGGTACGCGTGCACCGCGGTCAACGCCAGCAGCGCCACCAACCCCAGGTCGAAGCCCACCCAGGCGACCCGGTAGTGCACGGTCATCGGGTGCCGGGGCAGGGTCAGTCCCAGGTAGCCGATCCAGGGCAGAGTGAGCAGCGCCAGCACCGCGAAGGTGGGTGCCACCCAGCGGGGCAGCGGTCGTACCGTCGTCGCCCGCGCATCCTGTCTCGCCGCCGTGCCCATCGTTTCTCCTGGCCGCGGTAGTGCCTCGCCGCCAAGATCGGCGAACCCCCCGGAGCGTCTCCCTCGACAGTACGATCTTCCGCATGGCCCTGCTGCATCGCGCGGAACTACGCCCGTCCAAGCTCGATCTGCTCGCCACCTGGCTGCCCGGCCGCCCCTGGTTCGCCGGGGCCGCCGGCGCCGACGTCACCCGGGTGGCGTCCTACCGCTTCGACGACCCGGCCGGGGAGGTGGGGATCGAGACCCTGCTCGTCCGGGCCGGCGACGGCCCGGTCCTGCAGGTGCCGCTCACCTATCGGGGTGCGCCGTTGGACGGCGCCGACGAGTGGCTGGTCGGCACCATGGAGCACTCGGCGTTGGGCTCCCGTTGGGTGTACGACGCCTGCGCCGACCCGATCTACCCGCCCGCTCTGGCCGCCGCCGTCCTCGCCGGAGCCGGCCAGGCGGAGGAGTACTTCGAGGTGGACGGGGTGCGGGACGTCCGCCCGCCGAGCATGACCGTGACCGGCGGCCGCGCCCATGGGGTCGAGCCGCCGGCCGTCGGCGCGCCGCGGGAGGTGGTCGACGGCGAGCCCACGCTGATCCGGGCCGACCACGTCGAGCTGGCCGTCGTCCGGCGCCCGGCCCCTGGCGCGGCCCCCTCCGAGGCCGCCCTGACCGGTGCCTGGCCCGGCCAGCCGACCCCTCTCGTCCTGGCGTACGCCCGCTGACCTGAATCGCGGCAGGTGGCTGGGGTCAGCTCCGGGCCGCGTGTTCCTTGCGGACCTGCTCGGCCAGGTGGGCGGGCATCGGTTCGTACCGGGCGAGCTCGCGGCGGAAGGTGCCGGTGCCGGCGGTCATCGAGCGCAGTTCGACTGCGTACCGGAGCAGTTCGGTGGCGGGCACCTCGGCGCGGACCAGTGTGCGCCCCTCGGCCTCCGGATCGGGTTCGGTGCCGAGCACCCGCCCGCGCCGGCCGGAGAGATCGCCCATCACCGCGCCCACCGACGGGTCGGGCACCCGGATGGTCACCTCGTCGACCGGCTCCAGCAGCGTCGGCTGGCCCTTCTCGGCGGCGTCGCGCAGCGCGAGCGCACCCGCGGTCTGGAACGCCGCGTCGGAGGAGTCGACGCTGTGCGCCTTGCCGTCGAAGAGGGTCACCCGCAGGTCCGTCACCGGGCAGCCGGCGACCAGACCGCGTTCCATCTGCGCCCGGACGCCCTTCTCCACCGACGGGATGTAGTTGTGCGGCACCGCGCCGCCGACCACCTTGTCCACGAACTCGAAGCCCGCGCCGCGCGGCAGCGGTTCGACCTTGATGTCGCAGACCGCGTACTGGCCGTGGCCGCCGGACTGCTTGACGTGCCGGCCGTGGCCCTTGGCGCCGACGTTGAACGTCTCGCGCAGCGCCACCCGGACCGGCTCGGTCTCCAGCTCCACCCCGCCCGAGCGCAGGCGCTCGAGCACCACGTCGGCGTGCGCCTCGCCCATGCACCAGAGCACCAACTGGTGGGTCTCGGCGTTGCGCTCCAGCCGCAGTGTCGGATCGCCGGCCACCAGCCGGGCGAGGTTGCGCGCGAGGGCGTCCTCGTCGGCCCGGCTCTTGGCCACGATCGCCACCGGCAGCAGCGGCTCCGGCATCTCCCACGGGGCGATGAGCAGTGGCTCCTCCTTGGCGGAGATGGTGTCGCCGGTCTCCGCGCTGCCCGACTTGGTGATCGCGCAGATGTCTCCGGCGACGACGGCGGGCACCTCGCGCAGCGTCGCGCCGAGCGGGCTGTAGAGGTGGCCGGCCCGCTCGTCGGCGTCGTGGTCGGGGTGGCCGCGCTCGGCCATGCCGTGCCCGGACACGTGGATCACCTGGTCGGGGCGGAGCGTGCCGGAGAAGACCCGGACCAGGGACACCCGCCCGACGTGCCGGTCGACGGTCGTCTTGACCACCTCGGCGACCAGCGGGCCGTCCGGGTCGCAGAGCAGCGGCGGCCGGGGCGAGCCGTCCACCCCGACGACCGCCGGGAGCTCGTGCTCCAGCGGCGACGGGAACGCCGACACCAGGCCGTCGAGCAGCACGTCCAGACCGACACCGGTCTCGGCACAGACCGGCACCACCGGGTAGAAGTGCCCCCGCGCCACCGCCTTCTCCAGGTCGGTGACGAGCACCTCCGGGTCGATCTCCTCGCCACCGAGGTAGCGGTCCATCAGGGTCTCGTCCTCGCTCTCCGCGATGATCCCCTCGATCAGCTCGTTGCGTGCCTCGACGATGGCGGGCAGGTGCTCGGGGTCCGGCTCGCGCACGGCGGCCGGCAGCCCGTTGGAGTAGTCGAAGACCCGCCGGGCGATCAGCCCCATCAGGCCGACGATCGACACGCCGTCGTCGCCGAGCATCGGCAGGTGAAGCGGGAGCACGTTGTCGCCGAAGACGCGCTGGCAGAGCGCCACCGCCTCGTCGAAGTCGGCGCGCGGGTGATCCAGCCGGGCCACCGCGACCGCGCGTGGCATGTCGACCGCGGCGCACTCCTCCCAGAGCGCGGCGGTGGCCGCGTCCATCCCGTCGACGGCGGAGACCACGAAGAGCGCCGCGTCGGCGGCCCGCAGGCCGGCCCGCAGTTCGCCGACGAAGTCGCCGTAGCCGGGGGTGTCCAGGAGGTTGACCTTGACGTCCCGGTGCAGCAGTGGGGCACAGCACAGGCTCACCGAACGCTGCTGGCGTACGGCGGCGGGGTCGTGGTCGCAGACGGTGGTGCCCTCGGTGACGGTGCCCGCGCGGCCGATCGTGCCGCTGGCCGTGAGCAACGCCTCGACCAGCGTGGTCTTGCCCGCGCCAGAGTGCCCGACCAGCACCACGTTGCGAACCCTGCCGGGCTCGGTCACCACCGGCGCGCCGCCGGTGACACCCTTCTCCTGATTTTTCTGCGCCATCGCGGCGCACCTCCCTCAGCCGGTGGTGGTGGTGACCGCCGCGCGCGACGGGAAGCGGGCCCAGGGCGGGTGCCGCGGCGATATCCTCCGGTGGTCTCGTGGACGACGGGTTCTCGGACGGGTGATTCGGTGAGCTGGCTCACTTCCCACACCCGATCTCACACCCGTTGCCGACCCCGCACAAGCCCGCCTGGCGGTTCGCGCCGACCGGTCGTGTCGTCGGCAGCTTCCGGCCGTTATCGTGGGACCCGCCATGGCGAAGATCTTCCAAGTGACGGCCCGAGCGGGCATGACCCGCGTCGTGGAGCCGGTCGCGCGCGGTCTGCTCCGCGCCGGCGTGTCCCCAAACGCGGTCACCGTGACCGGCACCGTCGGCGTACTTGTCGGCGCGCTCGGCTTCGGCGCGCGCGGCCATCTGGTCGCCGGCGCGCTGATCGTCACGGTCTTCGCGCTCACCGACCTGCTCGACGGCACGATGGCCCGGATGAGCGGCGGTTCCACCAAATTCGGGGCCTTCCTCGATTCGAGCATGGACCGGGTCGCCGACAGCGCGGTCTTCGGCGCGGTCGCCTACTGGCTGGCCACCGAGCACCAGTACGCGGGGGTGGCCGCCGCGCTGCTCTGCCTGGCCGCCGGGGGGCTGGTCTCCTACGTCAAGGCCCGCGCCGAGGGGCTCGGGATGACCGCCAACGTGGGCGTCGCCGAGCGCACCGAGCGGCTGCTGATCGTCGGGGTGGGCGGCCTGCTCACCGGCCTCGGCGTCACGCCGGCACTGCAGATCGCGCTCTGGCTGCTCGCCGCCGTCTCGATCTTCACGGTCGGGCAGCGCATGGCGCACGTGTACCGGCAGGCGCAGTCGGTCGGCCACGAGTGAACCTCACCGAGCTGGGCTACGTGGCCGGCTGGCGGCTGGCCCGCGCGCTGCCCCGGCCGGTGGTCGCGGCCGCCTTCCGGGCGGGCGCCGACCGCGCCCACCGCAAGGGCGGCCCGGGTACGACCCGACTCCGCGCCAACCTGCGCCGGGTGGTCGGCCCGGCGTTGCCCGAGGCGGAGTTGGACGAACTGGTCCGGGCCGGCCTGCGCTCGTACGCCCGGTACTGGCTGGAGGCGTTCCGGCTGCCGTCGCTGAGCCGCCGGGAGATCCTCGCCGGGTTCCGCCTCGATGGCGCGGAGATGCTCGCCGCCGACGTCGCGTCCGGCCGGGGCGCGGTGGTCGCGCTGCCGCACGCCGGCAACTGGGACGCCGCCGGTGCCTGGGTGGCCGCCAACGGCTGGCCGATCACCACCGTCGCCGAGCGGCTCAAGCCGGAGGGCGTCTACGAGCGTTTCCTCGCTTTCCGGCAGGGCCTGGGCATGGAGATCCTGCCCACCCACGGTGGCGAGCGGCCGGCCTTCGACGTGCTGGTCGACCGGATCCGGGCCGGCGCGGTGGTGCCGCTGCTCGCCGACCGGGACCTGTCCGCGCGCGGCGTGGAGGTGGACTTCTTCGGCGGACGGACCCGGATGCCGGCCGGCCCGGCGCTGCTGGCGATCCGGACCGGCGCGCCCCTCTACGTCACCTCGATGTGGTACGAGTCGGACATTCCCCGCGGTGCCCTGGCCGGCCCGCTGGAGCTGCCCGACCCGGACAGCGGCCCGCTGGACGCCCGGGTCCGCGTGCTCACCCAGCGGATCGCCGACGGCCTGGCCGCGGGCATCGCCCGGCACCCGGAAGACTGGCACATGTTGCAGCGGATGTGGCTGGACCAGCGGGCCGACGGTTCGGGCGCCCCGGTGCAGCCCCCAGCCACCACCGGAACGATCTGAGGAAGGGGCGCGGTGAGCGCGAGGAGCGCAGCGCAGCGGAGCCCCGCAGTCGCGAACGAAGGGCAATAGCGTGCGGATCGGCATCGTGTGCCCGTACTCCTTCGACGTCCCGGGCGGGGTGCAGAACCACATCGTCGACCTGGCCGAGGCATTGATCGGGTTGGGTCACCAGGTGAGCGTGCTCGCCCCGGCCGACGAGGACTCGCCGCTGCCGCCGTACGTGGTGGCCGCCGGGCGGGCGGTGCCGTTCCCGTACAACGGTTCGGTGGCCCGGATCGCCTTCGGCCCGGTCTCCACCGCCCGGGTGCGGCGCTGGATCACCCGGGGTGACTTCGACGTGCTGCACGTGCACGAGCCGCTCACGCCGAGCCTGTCGATGCTGGCCGTGCTCTGCGCCCGCGGGCCGGTGGTGGCCACCTTCCACACCGCGATGACCCGCTCCCGGGTGCTCTCGGCGGCGCAGGGGATGCTGCGGATCGTGCTGGAGCGGATCACCGCCCGGATCGCGGTCAGCGCCCTGGCCCGCAAGGTGCAGGTCGAGCACCTGGACGGCGGCGCGGTGGAGATCCCCAACGGGGTGGCGGTGGTGAAGTTCGCCGGCGTCGAGCCGCTGCCCGGCTGGCCGGGGGAGTGCGGGCCGGGCACCGGCGGGACGGTGGGCTTCCTGGGCCGGTTCACCGAGCCGCGCAAGGGCTTTGCGATCCTGCGGGACGCCTTCGTCGCGCTCGCCCCGCACCGCCCGGGCCTGCGCCTGCTGGTGGCCGGGCCGGGCGACCGGGACGACCTGTACGGGCAGTTTCCGGCCGGGCTGCGGGATCGGGTCACCTTTCTCGGCATGGTCCCCGAGGTGGACAAACCTCGCATGTTGCGCAGTTTGCACCTATATGTAGCGCCGAATACCGGCGGGGAATCCTTCGGGATGATCCTCACCGAGGCCCTCGCCGCCGGCACCACGGTGGTGGCCAGCGACCTGGACGCGTTCCGCCGGGTGCTGGACGGCGGCCGGGCCGGCCAGCTGTTCCCGACCGGCGACGCGGCGGCCCTGCGTACCGCCCTGGCCGAACTGCTCGACGACGCGGACCGGCGGGCGGCGCTGACCGCCTGCGGTGACCAGGTGGTGGCCGGTTTCGACTGGCCGGTGGTGGCCCGCCGGGTGCTGGAGGTGTACGCGGCGGCGATCGAGGCCACCGACGGTCGGGTCATGGACCAGGAATGGGTTGAGCTGGGCTGAGCACTACGATGCCGGACATGCGGTGGGTGGTGGGCGCGGTCGTGGTCGTCGGGCTCGTCACGGCGTACCTGATCTGGACGGCCAACCGGGTCGAACGGCTACAGAACCGGGCGGAGTCGGCGTCCCGGGCGCTCGACGCCCACCTGCTGCGCCGCGCGGCGGCCGCCGCCGTGCTGGCCGAACAGCGGTACGGCGTGGAGCTGTACGCGGCGGCGCGGATCGCCCTGGACGCCGTCCCGCAGGAGCGGGAGGCCGCCGAGAACGACCTCACCCGCCAGCTGCGCACCGTCGAGCTGGCCCCGGACGATCCGGCCTGCGAGGCGGTGATCGCGGCCAGCCGGCGGCTGGCGCTGGCCCGGCAGCTGCACACCGACCTGGTCCGGGACGCCCGGGCGGTCCGTCGCCGGCCCGTGGTACGCGTGTTCCGGATGGGACGTGGGCACCGGTCGCCCCGCTACTTCGACATCGACGACCCCACCCTGACCATCCCGGCGGACGTGCCTACCGGCTGACCTGGGGCCGGCCGGCGTACCCGGCGGGACCGGTCGTGACGCCGGCCACAGAGCAGGCCACCGTGGGTCTGATTGGCTGTCGGACCGGCGTTGACCTGGCCGTAGCATTTTTCGCAGCCACCCCCGAAGCACGCCAGAGGAGCGATGACTCGTGTCCGAATCCACCCTCCCGAACAGCAACGCCACCCCCGTCGTCGGCACCGCCCGCGTCAAGCGGGGCATGGCCGAGATGCTCAAGGGCGGCGTGATCATGGACGTGGTCACCCCGGAGCAGGCCAAGATCGCTGAGGACGCCGGCGCGGTCGCCGTCATGGCGCTGGAGCGGGTGCCCGCCGACATCCGCGCGCAGGGCGGCGTGTCCCGGATGAGCGACCCGGACATGATCGACGGCATCATCAACGCCGTCTCCATCCCGGTGATGGCCAAGGCCCGGATCGGCCACTTCGTCGAGGCGCAGGTCCTGCAGGCGCTCGGCGTCGACTACATCGACGAGTCCGAGGTGCTGACCCCGGCCGACTACGAGAACCACATCGACAAGTGGGCCTTCACCATCCCCTTCGTCTGCGGCGCGACCAACCTGGGCGAGGCGCTGCGTCGGATTACCGAGGGCGCCGCCATGATTCGCTCGAAGGGCGAGGCCGGCACCGGTGACGTCTCGAACGCCACCACCCACATGCGCAAGATCCGCAAGGAGATCCGCCGGCTCCAGTCGCTGCCGACCGACGAGCTGTTTGTCGCGGCCAAGGAGCTGCAGGCGCCGTACGAGCTGGTCAAGGAGGTCGCCGAGACCGGCAAGCTGCCGGTGGTGCTGTTCACCGCGGGCGGCATCGCCACCCCGGCCGACGCCGCCATGATGATGCAGCTCGGCGCCGAGGGCGTCTTCGTCGGCTCGGGCATCTTCAAGTCCGGCAACCCGGCCCAGCGGGCCGCCGCGATCGTGAAGGCCACCACCTTCCACGACGACCCGGACGTGCTGGCCAAGGTCTCCCGCGGCCTGGGCGAGGCCATGGTCGGCATCAACGTCGACGAGATCCCGCAGCCGCACCGCCTGGCCGAGCGCGGCTGGTGACGTGAACCGGGCGGGCCCCGGACCGGGGGCCCGCCCGGACGACCGAGAGGAGCCAAGGTGACCGCACCGGTCATCGGGGTGCTCGCCCTTCAGGGGGACGTGCGCGAGCACGTCGCCGCCCTGGCCGGCGCGGGCGCGGACGCCCGTCCGGTTCGCCGTCCGGCCGAGCTGGACGCGGTCCACGGGCTGGTCATCCCCGGCGGGGAGTCCACCACCATCAGCAAGCTCGTCGACATTTTCGAGATGCGCGAGCCGATCGACAAGCGGATCGCCGCCGGCATGCCGGTCTACGGCTCCTGCGCCGGCATGATCATGCTGGCTGCCGAGGTGCTCGACGGCCGCCCCGACCAGCGGGGCTTCCAGGGCATCGAGATGACCGTCCGGCGCAACGCCTTCGGCCGGCAGGTCGACTCGTTCGAGGCCCCGGTCGAGATCGCCGGGGTTGAGGGCGAGCCGTTCCACGCCGTGTTCATCCGGGCCCCCTGGGTCGAACGGGTCGGCGCCGGCGTCGAGGTGCTCGGCCGGGTCACCGACGGACCGGCCGCCGATCGGGTCGTCGCGGTCCGGCAGGGCAACCTGCTGGCCACCTCGTTCCACCCGGAACTCACCGGCGACCTGCGGCTGCACCGCTACTTCGTGGAGCTGGTCCGGGCCGCCGCCTGAGCGCCACGCGCCTCCTGCCGATCCGTCGCCACACCCCGGCACGGGTGCCGGGTGTGACAAGCAGACACCTGCTCTCGGTAGGATTGCCGCGGTTCGGCAGGGCCATCGCTCGCCGCAGCCGTCCACGCGGAGCCGACCGGCCAGCTCCATCCGTACCGGTGAGACCGTGGATTCGGCGCGGGCGCTCGACGCAGGCGTGGATCACTTACGGAGGTATGAGATGTCCGGCCACTCAAAGTGGGCGACCACCAAGCACAAGAAGGCCGTCATCGACGCCAAGCGCGGCAAGATGTTCGCCAAGCTGATCAAGAACGTCGAGGTGGCGGCCCGGACCGGCGGCGGCGACCCGGCCGGCAACCCGACTCTCTACGACGCCATCCAGAAGGCGAAGAAGAACTCCGTACCGAACGACAACATCGATCGCGCGGTCAAGCGCGGCTCCGGCCTGGAGGCCGGCGGCGCCGACTACCAGACGATCATGTACGAGGGCTACGGCCCGAACGGCGTCGCGCTGCTGATCGAGTGCCTGACCGACAACCGTAACCGCGCCGCCACCGAGGTGCGCACCGCGCTGACCCGCAACGGCGGCTCGTTCGCCGACGCCGGCTCGGTGTCGTACATGTTCTCCCGCAAGGGCGTGGTGATCGCCCCCAAGGCGGGCACCAGCGAGGACGACGTGATGATGGCCGTCCTCGACGCGGGCGCCGAGGAGGTCAACGACCTCGGCGAGGCGTACGAGGTGGTCTCCGAGCCGGGCGACCTGCTCGCGGTGCGCACCGCCCTGCAGGACGCCGGCATCGAGTACGAGTCGGCCGAGTCCTCCCTCATCCCCAGCGTCAGCGTGCCGCTGGACGAGGAGGGCGCGCGCAAGGTTTTCAAGCTGATCGACGTGCTCGAGGACTGCGACGACGTGCAGAACGTCTACGCCAACTTCGACATCTCCGACGAGATCATGGCGGCGGTCGGCTGAGGCGGCGGTGACCCGTAGGCGGTTCGCGCCGGGCGACATCGTCGTCCGGCGCGAGATCCTGCTCGGCGAGGTGTGGTTCGGCTGCCCGACCATCTGCGTCGAGGACTCGTCCGACCTGCTCGCCCTCTACCTGCCGCCTGGGGCCGAGTTCGGCTTTCCCCGGCATGGCGTCTTTCCGGCCGGCCGGCACCCGTGGGAGATCGCCGGGCACCGGGCCTGGCGCGGGCACGGCAAGGTAATGCTGCA
The DNA here is from genome assembly GCF_040649295.1 of Micromonospora sp. NPDC048999. Taxonomy (NCBI): domain Bacteria; kingdom Bacillati; phylum Actinomycetota; class Actinomycetes; order Micromonosporales; family Micromonosporaceae; genus Micromonospora; species Micromonospora sp. NPDC048999. Next base: position 144,611 of record NZ_JBEZFI010000012.1, read on the forward strand.
CCGCCCTGGTGAGGCCCACTCGGTGGACGTGTTCTGGACCGGCCCGGACCGCGCCTTCGCCGGCTGGTACTTCAACCTTCAGGAACCGTTCCGGCGTACCGCGATCGGGGTGGACACCCTCGACCATGAGTTGGACCTCTGGTGGGGCGCGGACGCCGAGCGCTACGTCTGGAAGGACGTGGAAATGTTCGCCCAGCGCCTCGAGGAGGGGCGTTACCCCGGAATGGCCGAGGCCATCCGCGCCGAGGGTGACCGGATCGCCGCCCGGCTGGACGCGGGCGAGCGCTGGTGGGACGAGGCGTGGGCGTCCTGGGAGCCGGATCCGGCCTGGCCGGTGCCGCGTCTGCCCGCCTCGTGGGAGACCGTCCCTTGCTGATTCCGGACGCACCCGAGCCGGGGCCGGTGCCTCGAGATCGAACCTGGAACGGGCAGTCCTTTTCGGCGGTCGGGCCGGCCCGAGGCGGTTCCCGCGTTCGCTGTGGAGCTGATGTCGCAGGCGATTCAACCGGCACCTACCGGCGGTGAATCGTTGGCGACATCAGCTCCACAGGCTTTCGGGGGAATCTCCCCGGGCCGTGCTCGCCCGGTAACGGCGCGGCCTCGGGAACGGGCCGCTGGGACGGGCGGCCGGGGCGGCCGGCCGGGCGGGCGGTGGCGGCCGTTCTCGCCGGGAGGGTCAGCCGACGGTCTCGCGCTCCCGCCACGCCGCCCGCACCGACGTCCGCCCGTTGGTGCGTAGCAGCGACCCCTCGTACACCCGGGCGCCGGCGGCGACGAAGGCGACCGCCGTGACCAGCAGCAGGGCCAGCGACACCAGTGGCTCCCAGCCGGCCGCGTCGCCGGTGAACATCCGCAGCGGCATCGCCGTCGGCGCCGAGAACGGCAGGTACGACAGGATCCGCATCGCGGCGGCGTTGTCGTGCAGGAAGACCACCGCGAAGAACGGCATCATGACCGCGAGCTGCACCGGCATCGACACCCCGCCGATGTCTTCCTGGCGGGTCACCAGCGCCCCGGCCACTGCCCACAGCGCCGCGATCAGCAGGAAGCCGAGCAGGAAGAACGGTACGAACCAGCCGATCGCCGGGCCGACCAGGGCGAGCAGGCCGCCGTTGTCGCTGAACTGCATGCCGGCCACCGTGGCCACGGCGATCAGCGCGATCTGCCCGAGCGCCAGCACGCACGCCGCCACGATCTTGCCGGCCAGCAGCGCCCGCACCGGCACCGCGGCCACCAGGATCTCCACGATCCGGGTCTGCTTCTCCTCGGTCACGCTCTGTGCGATCTGCACGCCGAACAGCTGGGACGTGATGAAGAAGACGAACGCGAAGGCGAACGGTACGAGGAAGGCGGCCGCCGGGTTCACCGCGTCCGGATTCAACAGCCGCACCGTGGGGCCGTTGCTCAACGCCTTCAGCACGTCGTCCGGGGCCTCGTCCATGGCCAGCACGGTCGGCCCGGCGACCACCGCGGCGTCCACGTCACCGTCGCGCACCGCCCGTTCGGCGGCGGCGTCGTCGTCGACCGGCCGGACGTCGAGGCCGGCCTGGCGCAGCGGGGCGGCGACGGACGCGGTCGCCGCGACCGTCGAGGGTCCGCCGGCCAGCAGCGCCGGCAGGACCGTGGAGCCCACGGCGATCAGCAGGAAGAACAGGGTGCTGACCAGGAACGTCCGGTCCCGCAGCTTGACCCGGATCTCACGGCCGGCGATCAGTCGTACCGCCTGGTAGGTGTTCACTGGTTGACCTCTCGGAAGATCTCGGCGAGGGACGGGGTGACCGGCCGGAAGGCACGGACCGGGCCGCGGGCCAACGCCTCGCGCAACACCCGCTGGTCGTCGGGGCCGGCCAGGTCGAAGACCGCGCGGGGGCCGTCGAGATCGACCAGCGTCACCCCCGGCTGATCCCGCAGCCAGCCCGCGTCGCCGTCGACGACCAGTTCGAACCGGGGCAGGGTGTACGCCGCCCGCAGCTCCTCCCGGCCGCCGGCCGCCCGGATGGTGCCGTCCGCGATGATCACCAGGTCGTCGCAGAGCCGTTCGACGACGTCGAGCTGGTGGCTGGAGAAGAGCACCGGTACGCCGGCGCGGGCCCGTTCCCGCAGCACGGAGACGACGGTGTCCACCGCCATCGGGTCGAGCCCGGAGAACGGCTCGTCCAGCACGAGGACCTCCGGGTCGTGCACCAGCGCCGCCGCGATCTGGGCCCGCTGCTGGTTGCCGAGCGACAGCGTCTCCAGCAGGTCGTCGCCGCGTTCGGCAAGCCCGACCCGCTCCAGCAGGGTGTCGGTGTTGCGTCGTGCCGCGCCCAGGTCGAGCCCGTGCAGGCGGCCCAGGTGGACGACCTGTTCCCGGACGGTCATCTTCGGATAGAGCCCGCGTTCCTCCGGCATGTAGCCGAACCGTCGCCGCTCCTGCCGGGTCAACCGCGAGCCACCCCAGAGGACCTGGCCGGCGTCCGGGGCGAGCACGCCGAGGATGATCCGCATGGTGGTGGTCTTGCCGGCGCCGTTGCCGCCGACGAAGCCGGTCATCCGTCCGGCCGTCACCTCGAAGGAGATGTTCTTGAGTACCTGGCGGTCGCCGAAGCTGCGATCGACACCGTCCAGGCGGAGCGCGCTGGTCATGGCAGTGGACGTTAGTTGCTCCGGGCCGGGACGCCGTCCGTCCGGCGGCTGATCATGGCGGTCCGCCGCGCGGCGGACCCGGTCAGCCGCCCGGATGGACGATGCCGTGCTCGTACGCGAAGATCACCGCCTGGACCCGGTCCCGCAGGTCGAGTTTGGCCAGCACCTTGCTGACGTGGGTCTTCACCGTGGCCTCGCCGAGGTGCAGCGTGGCGGCGATCTCGGCGTTGCTGGCACCCCGGGCGAGCAGCTCCAGGACCTCGTGTTCCCGCTGGGTCAACGCCGCGGGCGGCGGGCTCGTGGGGCGCCGGGCGAGGCCGCCGGCCGGTCCGCCGGGCCGGGCGAAGGCGGCGATGACCCGCCGGGTGAGCACCGGCGCGATCAGCCCGTCGCCCCGGGCCACCACCCGCACCGCCTCGATGAGGTCCTCCGGGGTGCCGTTCTTGAGCAGGAACCCGCTCGCCCCGGCGCTCAGCGCGGCGAACAGGTAGTCGTCCCGGTCGAAGGTGGTCAGGACCAGCACCGCCGGCCCGCCCGGCCCGCCCTCGGCGGTGATCCGGCTGGTGGCCGCCAGGCCGTCGAGGACGGGCATCTGGACGTCCATCAGCACGACATCCGGCCGGGTCGCCCGGGCCATGGCCACCGCCCGCTCACCGTCGGCGGCCTCGCCCACCACCTCGATGTCGTCCTCCACTTCGAGGATGACGCGGAACCCGGAGCGGACCAGGTGCTGGTCGTCGGCGAGCAGCACCCGGACGGGCCGGCGACCGTCCGCCGGGCCGCTGATTCGCTCGCTCATGCTGACCGCTCCCCGGCGAGTGGGATCCGGGCGCGGACCCGGAAACCGCCCTCGGGGCGGGGGCCGGCCTCCAGCACGCCCTCGTGGGCGGCCACCCGCTCCCGCATGCCGATGAGGCCGAGCCCACCGCCGCCCGGCGGCGTGGTGGATCGCCCGTCGTCACTCACGTCGACCTCGATTTCCCTGGCCAGGTAACGGATTCGCACGTCCAGCACGGTAGCGCCGGCGTGTTTCACCGTGTTCGTCACCGCCTCCTGCACGATCCGGTACGCCGCCTGGGACACCGAGCGGGGCAGCGGCGCGGCATCCCCGTACACCCCGACGGTGGCTGTCAGACCGGCCTCGCGGGCGTTCTCGACCAGCTCCGTGACCTGCTCCACGCCGGCGGCGGTCGACCGGACGGCCTCGGCGCCGCCCGGGTCGCGCAGCACGCCGAGCATCCGGCGCAGCTCGTCGACGGCGGTCCGCGCGGTCTGCTCGATCGCGGCCAGCGCCGTACGGGCCTTCCCGGGGTCCCGGTCGAACACCCGTCGGCACGCCGCCGCCTGCACACCCATCACCGAGACGTGGTGGGCGACGACGTCGTGCAGCTCACGGGCGATGCGGACCCGTTCGCCGATCACCGCCCGCTCGGCTGCCTCGGCCCGGGACAGGCGCAGCTCCTCGGCCTGCGTACGTAGCTCGTGCTCGCGGCGGGCGGCCAGCCAGGAGAGCTCGCCGAAGTAGTAGGCGAAGCCGAAGAAGAGCAGGTTGAACAGCACGCCGTTGATGACCGCGGCCAGCACCGGCGGCACCGGCCCGGCCGCGCCGGTGAAGTGCGCCGGCGACAACTTGTCGATCTGCAGCGCCAGGGACAGGCCGAGCCAGGCGAACATCGCTACGATCACCCCGATCCGTACCCGGCCGGCCGTGCGGCGGTCCGGCCCCCAGGCGCCGAGGGTGTAGAGCGCGGCGAACAGCGCGCCGGACGGCAGGTTGGTCAGCGGGATGGCGCGGACCTGCCCGGCGATGAACGCCACCGAGATGACCACGGTGACGGCCACCGGCCACCGGCGTCGCCACACCAGGGGCACGGCGACCGCGAGCGACCACCAGATCTGTTCCGCCAGGGACGGCGGCGGGCCGAACGGGAAGGCTCCGGTGCTGCGGGCGAGGGCGAGTTCGAACAGGGCCAGGACGGTGACGGCGAGCGCGACGCAGGCATCGGCGCGCCGCTGGCCGGCGGTCGGCGCCGGGCGGCGCCACGGGACGTCGAGGGCGGTGCTCACCCGCTGACCATGCCATTCGTCAGCCGGCGGCGAAGCACCGGGCCACCGCGTCGAAGGCGGCCCGGTCTGGAGATCGTCCTCGACGGCATCGCCGGGAACTCGGCTGACCGGTCGGCCGGGCCGCCCGTACCCTGCCAAGATGCTCGTACCCGACCTGCCGCTGCGCACCGACCGCCTGCTGCTGCGCCCGTTCACCGCCGACGACCTCGACGCCCTGCACGCGTACCGTTCCCGGCCGGAGGTCACCCGCTTCCTCTATCACGACCCGTACGACGAGGCTGCCGCCCGGGTGTCGCTGGAGCGCGCGCGTGGGCGTACCGCCCTGCGCGAGCCGGGCGACGTGCTGAACCTGGCCGTCGTGCTGCCGGAGACCGATGAGCTGGTTGGCGACGTGCTGTTGAGCTGGACCAGCGCCGAGCACCGGCAGGGCGAGATCGGGTACGTGCTGCACCCCGACCACACCGGCCGGGGGTACGTCACCGAGGCGGCCCGGGAGCTGCTGCGGCTCGGCTTCGACGGCCTCGGCCTGCACCGGATCGTCGGTCGCCTGGACGCCCGCAACACCGCCTCGGCTCGCGTGCTGGAGCGGCTCGGCATGCGCCGCGAGGCGCACCTGCGGGAGAACGAGTTCGTCAAGGGCGAGTGGACCGACGAGGCGGTGTACGCCCTGCTGCACCGGGAGTGGCGGGCCGGGGCGCCCAACGCCTGACCTCGGCGACGCGCCGGCCCGGCGCCCCCGTGGGGCGCCGGGCCGGGACCGCTTCAGGCGGCGTGCCGTCGCACCTTGACGGCGCCGTCGATGAAGCCCCAGACGACGATGACGGCGGTGCACACGACGGTCACCCGCGCCACGTCCTGCGCGCCGCCCTCGCGCAGCCACTCGAACCGCTGGACCAGCTCCGGGTTGAGCAGCCGGTCGGTGAGCAGCAGCCAGGCCAGCGGCACGGCGAACGCGAGGTCGAGCACCGTCTTGACGGCGACCAGCGGCCAGGTCCACCGGCGGGCTCGGTACTTCGCGATCTCCAGGCCGATGCTGGCGACCAGCACCGCCAGCAGCACCGGCAGCCAGGAGCCCCACAGCGCCGGGTCGATCATCGGCAGCCGGGAGCCGTCGCCCGACACCCAGGGCTGGAAGTGCTGCCAGGCGAAGAACGCGATGGCGCACCCCAGGAACGCGATCGAGGCGCAGGTGTCGACGAGCGTCACCTGCCGCTCCTTCGGCGCCTCGGGCAGTTGGTCGACGCTCCACTCGGGCAGGTTCAGCGGCGTGTTGGTGCGCTCGAGCACGGCGAAGACGACGGTGACCCAGAACGCGAGCTGCACCGCGACCTCGAACGCCGTGGTGATCCCGGTGCCGATCCCCGCGCCGAGATCGCCGTCGACCGTCGCCTTGACCGCGCCGGCCGCGGCGCCCGCGATGGCCGGGATGAAGCTGAGCAGCAGCCGCAGCAGCCGCCACCAGACCAGGTAGTAGCGGGGGCCGATGAGCTGCAGCCGGCGGTCGGTGTAGCGGGCGGCGAGCTGCTCGGGGTTGCCCAGCTCGGTGAGCACCTCCCGCTCGGCGGCGCCGCGGTCCTCGCCGCCGTCGATGCGCCCGTCGATCATGTCCTCGATGGAGGCGCGCAGCTCGTCCGCGATCTCGGTGCGGCGCTGCGTGGGGACCGCCCGGAGCGTGGCGGCGACGTAGCGGTCGGTCAGCGTACTCATCGGTCCACTCCTTGGATCAGCCCGGTGACGGAGGTCTGGATGGCGGCGAGGTCGTCGAGGAGGCGGCTCAGCACGCCCTCGCCCTCGTCGCTGGTGCGGTAGAACTTGCGCGGCCGGCTTTCCTCGGTGTTCCACTCGCTGGTCAGCAGGCCCTGCTCCTCCAGCCGGCGGAGCAGGGGATAGAGCGTGTTCGCGTCGACCGGGAAGCCGTGCGCGGTCAGCCGTTGCAGCAGCGCGTAGCCGTAGTCCGGCCGGCGCAGGGCCAGCAGGCTGGCCACCACGACCGTGCCGCGCCGCAACTCCTGGAGATGGGTTCGCAGGATCTCCTCGCTTGCCATGCCTCACACTATACCGTGTGTCACACACTATTGTGTAGCTCGCACGGAAAGGGGTGGCGGGACGTCTGTCCCCTGTGGCACAGTCCCGGCCTGCGCCGGATGATCATCGATCGCCGCGCGTTCCGACAGTCGCCGTCAACATGGGGGCATGATTGATGATCACGAACAGATCCGCCGCCCTGCGGCTCGCTGCCGCCTGCGCCGCCGTGCTGCTCCCGCTGGCCGGTGCTGGCACGGCCGCCGCGGCGCCCCGCGCCGTCACCGTGGCCCGTCCGTCCCCGCCCACTGGTGGGTGGCATCTGCAGACGTACCCCGGCATCACCCAGGCCCAGGCTCTGGCCGACTGGCAGCCGGCCGTGGGCGGGGACACCCCGCTCACCGGGTCGGGCATCGCCTGGCAGGACGACGCTCGCCTGCTCGGCGGTCAGACCGTCGCCTTCGACGGGGCGTCGTCGTACCTGACGGCCTCGCCGACCACCTTGAACACCGCCGGCACCTTCTCGCTCGCGGCCTGGGTCCGCCTCACCGACACCTCGGCCAGCCGGGTCTTCGTCAGCAAGGCCGGCTCGGGTCAGGCCACCCTCTCGGTCGGCTACGACCGGGCCACCGGCCGCTGGCAGGCGCAAATGCCCTCGAAGACCGGCAGAGGCGGCAAGGTGTCGACCGCTCGCTCCACCTCGGTGCCGAAGACGGGCCTCTGGACCCACCTCGCCGTCGTGCACGACGCCACCGCGCACACCCTCACCCTCTGGGTCGACGGGGTGGCGGAGGCGACCGTCGCCAAGGTCAAGGCGGTGAACGACCCGACCGGGGTGATGCGCGTCGGCCGCGGTGACACCGCCTGGTGGCAGGGGAACCTGGCCGAGATGCGGGTGTACGACCGGACGCTGGTGAGCCAGGACTTCACCGGCTGGTCGGCCGACGACCCGGCCTCCGGCGGCTTCAGCGAGCCGGGCCTGGTCCAGCCGGTCCAGGTGGGGAGGTGGGACTTCGAGGCCGCCGTCGTCTGCTACGACGTGACGATCGACGACCCCACCCTCTGTTCCGCGCCGGACGGCACCCCGTTCGATCGGCAGCTCACCCTTACCCAGGGCGTCGACGTCGTCGCCGGGCACCGGGGGAGCGCGCTCGCCCTCGACGACACGCACTGGATCGACGACCCGTACGATCCGCACTACGGCGAGTCCACCCGGGAGTACGCGCGCACCCAGGCGAAGCTCGGCGACTGGCCGGACCAGGTCTGGCGGGACGCCCCGGTGCTCCGTACCGACCAGTCGTTCAGCGTCTCGACCTGGGTGCGGCTCGATCCGGCCCGGGGCGCCCAGACGGTGCTGTCCCAGGACTCCGCCGACGGCAACGCCTTCCGACTGGCCTGGGAGCCGGTCGACGGCGGGCGCTGGGTGTTCGCGGTGCCGGCCGACCCGGCCGCCCCGGCCAAGGCCAGCACCACGTACGTGACCGCGCCGGCGCCGAGCGCGGACCAGTGGCACCAGCTCGCGGCGGTGCTCGACGCGACGCACCGGCAGGCGCGGCTGTACGTCGACGGGGCACCGGCCGGCGCGGCCGACCTGAACGCAGCCTGGCAGCCGCGGCAGGCGGACGGCCCGCTGCTGGTCGGTCGGGTGACGTTCGCCGCCGGCCCGGCCGAGTGGCTGTACGGGCTGGTCGACGACCTCGGCGCGTACCAGGGCGCGCTGAGCGCCGCCGACGTGCAGGCCGTCTTCGCGAACCAGCGGGTCTGACGGTTGGGAGCGGCGCGGGTGCTGCCCGCGCCGCTCCGGGCGGATCCGGGATCCCATGAACGCCGCCGGTCGGCGGCCGGTCAAGGAGACGGAGGCCACCTCCGGCGCGGACGGTGGAGTCGGCCGGAGGGCCTGGGTAGGGTAGGGCCCGGTCTGGTCCGACCGTCAAGATCCATACCGCCGGGGGGCGTCGCGCATGGCTGATTCGTTCGCGCATCTGCACGTGCACACCGAGTACTCGATGCTCGACGGGGCAGCCCGGCTGAAGGATCTCTTCGCCGAGGTGAGCCGCCAGGAGATGCCGGCGGTGGCGATGACCGACCACGGCAACATGCACGGCGCGAACGACTTCTACAAGCAGGCCATGGCTGCCGGGGTCAAACCCATCCTCGGCATCGAGGCGTACGTCGCGCCGGAGTCGCGGTTCCACAAGCAGCGGGTGCGCTGGGGCCGGCCGGAGCAGAAGAGCGACGACGTCTCCGGCAGCGGCGGCTACACCCACATGACGATCTGGGCGGCGAACAAGATCGGCCTGCACAACCTGTTCACGCTCACCAGCCGGTCGTACACCGAGGGTTATTTCGTCAAGTGGCCCCGCATGGACGCCGACATCCTCGCCCAGCACGCGGACGGTCTGATGGCCACCACCGGCTGCCCCTCCGGTGAGGTGCAGACCCGGCTGCGGCTCGGCCAGTACGACGAGGCGCTGAAGGCCGCCGCCAGATACCAGGACATCTTCGGCAAGGAGAACTACTTCCTGGAGATCATGGACCACGGCATCTCGATCGAGCACCGGGTCCGCAAGGAGTTGCTGGAGATCGGCCACAAGCTGGGCATCCCGCCGGTGGTCACCAACGACTCGCACTACACCCACGAGTCGCAGGCCGAGGCGCACGACGTGCTGCTCTGCGTGCAGACCGCCGCGAACGTGGCCGACCCGAACCGGTTCCGCTTCGACGGCAGCGGCTACTACATCAAGTCAGCCGACGAGATGCGCGCGGTCGACAACTCCGAGGCCTGGCTCGAGGGCTGCCGCAACACCCTGCTGGTCGCCGAGAAGGTTGACCCGGCAGGGATGTTCGAGTTCCACAACCTGATGCCGCGCTTCCCGATCCCCGAGGGGGAGACCGAGGAGTCCTGGTTCCGCAAGGAGACCTTCGCCGGCCTGGCCCGCCGCTTCCCCAACGGGATCCCGGAGACCCACGTCAAGCAGGCGGAGTACGAGCTGGGCGTCATCATCCAGATGGGCTTTCCGTCGTACTTCCTCGTGGTCGCCGACTTCATCCAGTGGGCGAAGAACCAGGGCATCGCGGTCGGCCCGGGCCGTGGCTCGGCGGCCGGCTCGCTGGTCGCGTACGCCCTGGGCATCACCGACCTGGACCCGCTGCCGCACGGCCTGATCTTCGAGCGGTTCCTCAACCCCGAGCGCGTCTCGATGCCCGATGTCGACATCGACTTCGACGAGCGCCGGCGCGGCGAGGTGATCAAGTACGTCACCGACAAGTGGGGCGAGGACAAGGTCGCCCAGATCGCGACCTTCGGCACGATCAAGGCGAAGGCCGCGATCAAGGACTCGGCGCGGGTACTCGGCTACCCGTACGCGGTCGGTGACCGGATCACCAAGGCGATGCCCCCGGCGGTGATGGGCAAGGACATCCCGCTGTCGGGCATCTTCGACCCCAAGCACCCGCGTTACGCCGAGGCGGGCGAGATCCGTGGCCTCTACGAGTCCGACCCGGACGTCAAGAAGGTCATCGAGACCGCGAAGGGCATCGAGGGGCTGATCCGGCAGACCGGCGTGCACGCCGCCGGCGTCATCATGTCCGCCGAGCCGATCATCGAGCACGTCCCGCTGATGCGCCGGGACTCCGATGGGGTGATCATCACCCAGTTCGACTACCCGACGTGCGAGTCGCTCGGGCTGTTGAAGATGGACTTCCTCGGCCTGCGCAACCTGACGATCATCGACGACGCGGTCAAGAACATCCAGCTCAACCACGGCAAGGAGCTGGACCTGCTGGCCCTGCCGCTGGACGACAAGGCCGCCTACGAGCTGCTGGCCCGAGGCGACACGCTCGGCGTGTTCCAGCTCGACGGCGGCCCGATGCGCTCCCTGCTGCGGCTGATGAAGCCGGACAACTTCGAAGACATCTCCGCCGTCCTCGCGCTCTACCGGCCCGGCCCGATGGGCGTCGACTCGCACACCAACTACGCGCTGCGCAAGAACGGCCTCCAGGAGATCACGCCGATCCATCCGAAGCTGGAGGAGCCGCTGCGGGAGATCCTGGCGCCGACGTACGGCCTGATCGTCTACCAGGAGCAGGTGCAGCGCGCCGCGCAGATCCTCGCAGGCTACAGCCTCGGCCAGGCCGACCTGCTGCGCCGGGCGATGGGCAAGAAGAAGAAGGAGATCCTCGACAAGGAGTTCGTCCCATTCCGGGACGGCTGCCGCGAGCGCGGCTACCCCGACGAGGCGATCCAGGCCGTGTGGGACGTGCTCGTCCCGTTCGCCGGCTACGCGTTCAACAAGGCCCACTCCGCCGCGTACGGGCTGGTGTCGTACTGGACGGCGTACCTCAAGGCGCACTACCCGGCCGAGTACATGGCCGCGCTGCTCACCTCCGTCGGCGACGACAAGGACAAGATGGCGCTCTACCTGTCGGAGTGCCGGCGGATGGGCATCCAGGTGCTGCCGCCCGACGTGAACACCTCGGCCGGGCCGTTCACCCCGGTCGGCAAGGACATCCGCTTCGGCCTCGCCGCCATCCGCAACGTCGGCGCGAACGTGGTCACCTCGATCATGCGGTGCCGCGACGAGAAGGACGCCTACGCCGACTTCTACGACTTCCTGTCCAAGGTGGACGCGGTGGTCTGCAACAAGAAGACCATCGAATCCCTGATCAAGGCGGGCGCCTTCGACTCGCTCGGTCACCCCCGCAAGGGCCTGCTCGCCGTGCACGCCGACGCCATCGACGCGTACGCCGACGTCAAGCGCAAGGAGGCGGTCGGCCAGTACGACCTCTTCGGCGCCGGCTTCGGTGATGCCGAGACCGCCACCAGCACCACGGTGATGCCGGCCATCGGTGAGGGAGAGTGGGACAAGCGCGACAAGCTCGCCTTCGAACGCGAGATGCTCGGCCTGTACGTCTCCGACCACCCGCTGTTCGGCCTGGAGCACGTGCTCGGCGCGGCGGCCGACTGCACCATCGCCGCCCTCTCCGAGGAAGGAACCGTGCCCGACGGGGCGGTGGTCACCCTGGCCGGCATCCTCTCCGGGGTGCAGCGCCGGGTCACCAAGCAGGGCCGGGCCTGGGCCTCGGCCACCCTGGAGGACCTGGCCGGCGGCGTCGAGACGCTGTTCTTCCCCAACACGTACGAGGTGATCGGCCAGTACATCGCCGAGGACGCGATCGTCGTGGTCAAGGGGCGGGTGGACCGGCGCGACGACACGCCCCGCATCATGGCGATGGACATGCAGATGCCCGACATCAGCAGCAACCCGGCGAACAAGCCGGTCACCCTGACCATCCCGGTGCACCGGCTCACTCCGCCGCTGGCCGAGCGACTGAAGGAGACCCTGGTGCTGCACCCCGGGGACACCGAGGTGCACGTCAAGCTCCACCGGGGTGGCAAGGTCGAGACGTGGCGGCTCGGGCTGTTCCGGGTGGCGCCCACCACTGCGCTGATGGGCGACCTGAAGAGCGTCCTCGGCCCGGCCAACGTGAGCTGACCCACCGCCGGACACCCGGCCTGACCAGGGAAAATCACTCTGAGTAAACCTGCTCGTCATCTCGGATCCCTACGCTTCCTCGACGGCGTGCCACCCGGTGCGCGCCGCCGGAAGAGGCAACCCGAGGAGAAGAAGATGAGTCAGGTTCTCGTCGCCGTCGCGGTGAACGTCGTCAGCGCCGCGTTGATCGCGATCATCACCGCCGCCGTCCGCCGGCTGCTGACGCCGGCGACGGCCTAGCTGCCCGCCGCGCCGCTCGGTCGAGGTGACCCCGGAGAGCTGGAGACGACCCGTTTCGACCGGAGCGGGAACGGGCGCTGCGTGCGCCCGCTCCCGCTAGAGCCCGGTCGCGGGCTCAGGCCGGCCGGTCGTTCACCGAAAAGCGCCCGTGAAGCCCCCGGCTTTAGCCGTGGGGAGGTAAGGGCGTTCAGGCGTTCCGCTGATTCTGGACATACCGTTTGACCGCCTCCAAGGTCGTGCCGCCGACAGTGGCCACGAAGTAACTGTTGGTCCACAAGGTCGGCAGCCGGGTCTTCAACGTGGGGAACTCTTGGCGTAGCAGCCGTGAGGAACGGCCTTTGATGGCTTTGACGAGCCGGTGGATGCCGAACTGCGGATCGACGGTGACCTGGAGTTTCACGTGGTCGGGCATGGTTTCGAGTTCGACGATGGGTGCGTCCCGTTCGGCGCACACCTCGGTGATGATCTGTTTCAGCCGGGTGTCGACGGGGTCGGTGATGACGGGCCGTCGGTATTTGGGGCACCACACGACGTGGTAGGTGCACCGGTAGACGACGTTGTTGTTCGACCTGATCTCATCCACTCCCGACAGCATATACGGTGACGCTGTATACTGTCTGGTGTGGAGGAAGCAGTGCGCTACACCTACCGGCTGCGCCTCGGCGCGACCGCTGTAGCCGCGCTGACCGCCGAATGGCATCGCTGCCGGTGGCTGTGGAACGAAGCCGTCCACCAGCAGACCCAAGGCAACCGGCCGACCGCCACCACACTGCACGCCCTGCTCACCGAAGCCCGCGCTTGCAGCGCATGGCTGCGGGAAGGGTCCGTGGTCGCCCAGCAGCAGGTGCTGCGGGACTACGCGCAGGCGTTGACGGCCTCTTTCAAGGTCAAAGGCCGGGGCAGGCCGGTGCGGAAGGCGCGGAAGAAGACCCGCCCGTCGTTGAACTACACCCAGCGCGGCTTCTCGATCAGAAACGGCCGGTTGTGTCTGCCCGGCAAAGTGGTCGTGCCGGTGGTGTGGTCCCGTGACCTGCCCGCCGACCCGACCAGCGTCCGCGTCTACCAAGACTCCCTCGGCCACTGGTACGCGTCGTTCGTGACCCGCCGCGAACCGGCCCGGCTGCCCGACGCCGACGGCGGAATCGGCATCGACTGGGGCGTCAAAACGGTCGCCAACACCACCGACCCGGGTTTCGACCTGCCGCACCCCGAGTACGGCAGGCGAGCAGCGCGGGCCCTGGCCACGGCGCAACGACGCATGGCACGGCGGGCACCGAAACCCGGCCAGAAAGCGTCCCGAGGCTACCGCCGGGCCCGCCTCGAAGCCGCGAAGGTGTATGCGAAGACCACCCGGCAGCGGCAGGACACCGCCCGCAAGTGGGCCAAACGAGTCGTAGAAAACCATGCCGTCATCGCGGTCGAGGACTTCAAACCGAAGTTCCTGACCAAGACGAGCATGGCCCGTAAAGCAGCCGATGGGGCTATCGGCGCGACCAAACGTGAACTGATCGACCGTGGCAAGCGGGCGGGCCGGAAGGTGGTGCCGGTGCCGCCCGCCTATACCACGATGACATGCGCCAACTGCCACGCGAGAGCCAAGCAGCGGCTGGTGCTGTCGGAACGGATCTTCCGATGCGAGTCCTGCGATCATGTCGCGGACCGTGACCGGAACGCCGCAAGGGTGATCCTTGCCTCGGCAGGTTTGAACCGAGCTGGTGCCGACGGTGTAAGACGCGTCCTTGACTCCTTCGGAGTTGATGCCGTGCTACCTGAGCCAGGAATCCCCCGCCTTTAGGACTCCGTTGGGAAATCCTCGTTAGCCGTCTTTCGGTGCGTTGACATGATTGTCGGGTCTGTCGGGTGTGGGGGGTACGGGTGTCGCTGGAATCG
>NZ_JBEZFI010000013.1:0-158488 GCF_040649295.1 Micromonospora sp. NPDC048999
ATCGACCAACTCCACCAACTCGGCTACCAAGTCACGGTCCAACCCGCACAAGCAGCCTGACCTGATCACCACGACCGCCCGATTTTCGTATCAGAAAGCGGCGCCGGGCCGGGCGGGTGGAGCACGCTCGGTTTATCCAGGTGCGCCGTGGGTATGGCGCGCGGGTGCGTCAGGGACCGCTCGCAGGAAGCTACCGGGGGGCCGTGGCCCTCGTCGTCTGTTCCCTGGTCCCGTACCTGATCCTGACGGTGGCCGTTCTCTCTCTCGGAGAGCCCATCTCGACGAGCCTCGGTATCTCCCGCGCCGCGTTGCAGGTGACGGTGAGCCTGTCCGCCGGTGCGTACGCGGTCGGCACACTGCTGGCCGCACAGTTCGCCATGCACTTCCCGCCGCGACGAATGCTCGTCGGGTACGAGGTGTGTTTCTTCGTCGCGTCGGTGGTCGCCGCCGGGGCCACGAACGCGACGGTGTTCATCGCGGCCTTCATCGCCCAGGGGCTGCTGACTAGCCTGATGCTGATCGCCGCGGTACCCCCGCTGGTCACGTCGTGGCCGGCGGCCAGGATGCCGATCAGCGCCGGCATCCTGAACCTGTGCATCTTCGGCGCCGTGTCCGTCGGTCCGACCATCGGCGCACTACAGGCTGCCGCCGGCAGCTGGCGGTTGCTGTTCTGGAGTGTCGCGGCGGTGGCGGGCCTGGCGCTCCTGTTCTCCGTGTTGACCTTCCGCGACACCCCGCCTCAGGACCCCAGCGCGCCGTGGGACATCGTCGCGCTGGCGCTGGGTGTCACCGGCTGCGGCGCGGCCTTCTACGGCGCGGGCCGACTGGTGGCTGGCATGAGCGCCGACGTGGCGTCGCTGGTCCCCCTCATCGCCGGAGTCGCCCTGATCACGTTCCTGGTCGTCTACGAGTACCGGCTGGCCAACCCGCTCGTACCGGTCAAGGCGCTCGCCACCTCGGTCCCCCTGGCGGGGATCTTCGCCGCGCTCACCGCCAGTGCCGCCGCCATCGGCGCCACGGAACTGCTCCTGACGGTGCTGCGTACCGCCAGCACACCCGTCACCACCGCCCTCATCTTCCTCCCCGAGTTCGTCGCCGCCATCGCCGTCGCCGGACTGTTCGCGGCGTTGTTCCGTACCCGGTTCACCCCGCTGCTGACCGCGGCCGGGCTGCTGATGGTGGTGGCATCCGCGGCGCTGCTGGTGGTCGCGCTCCCGGCGATCGGTCCCGCCCTCGCGGCGGCCACCGGCCTGCTCGGGCTGGGCGTGGCAGCGGCGGTCTCGCCAGCCCTCTTCCTGGCGGGCCTGTCCCTGCGGGCGAACATGCTGCAGCGGGTGTTCGCCCTGATCGAGCTGCTGCGGGCCGTGACCGCGTTCCTGACCGCCCCGATCCTGGTATTCCTCGCCGCGACCCTGGGCAGTGACCAGATCTCCGGTACCCGTGCTGCGCTCTGGATCTGTCTCGCCATCGCGGCCGTCGGGCTCGCCGGCGCAACCGCGCTCTACCTGTCGGGCCGTCCGCGACTGGAAGCGCCGGACCTGGAACGCTGGCAGGGCCGCGGAGAACCCGCGTGGGAATCCCCGCCTCTCCTCAGCGCCCTGCCACGCAAGCGGCGGTAAGCCGTTCGGGTGATCTTCGAGCGTCGGTGTTTATTCATCCGTGCTCGGTCCTGCCGCTGAGCACGTCCTGAGAAGACATCGCCCGCAGTCGGACGAAAGCATGGCGATGGCTGGTGACCGTGGCGACGCGTCCGACCCGCCCGTAGCCGCCACGATCGCCCACTGCCGGGCCGACCCGGACGTCCCGGCGCCGTCTACCCGAGGGGGACCGTTGCCACCGCAGCAATCCGTAGGCATCCTGCGCCGACTCATCCCGCCCGTGTTCGTCCTCGTGCTGGTCGCCGGCCTGTTCTCGGTGGCCCGACTGCCCTCGGCGTCGGCCGAGGAACGGAGCGCGCTGGCGTCCCGCTACGCGTTCACCGAACTGCCCGTCGCGCTGCCGCCCGGCCTGCCGCAGCGTACGGTGCGCCCGGTCAACCCCAGGTACGAGCACATCCGGTCCTGGGTCTCGTCGGTCGGCGCCGGGGTGGCGATCAACGACCTGGACGGCCAGGGCGTCGCCAACGACATGTGCCTGGTCGACACCCGCAGCGACACGGTGATCGTCACCCCGGTCCCGGGCACCGGCGACCGGTACGCGCCGTTCGTGCTGGACCCGGCCCCGCTGCCGATGGGTCCGGCGATCGCCCCGATGGGCTGCGTTCCCGGCGACTTCAACCTCGACGGGCGGATGGACCTGCTGGTCTACTACTGGGGTCGCACGCCGGTGCTGTTCCTGCAGAAGCCCGGGGTCACCTCGCTGAGCCCGGCGGCGTACCACCCGGTCGAGCTGATCCCCCAGCAGACCACCGGCTCGGTCTACCGCGGTCCGCTGTGGAACACCAACGCCGTCGCGGTGGCCGACTTCGACGGGGACGGCCGGCCCGACATCGGGATCTTCAACTACTTCCCGGACAGCCAGGTCCTCGACCCGCAGGGCCTGCCGCACGTGCAGATGAACCACTCGATGTCGCACGCGCGCAACTCCGGCGGCGCGCACTTCCTGCACTGGACCGGCGCGACCACCGGCCTGTTGCCCTCAGTGAGCTACGAGGAACAGACGGTCGGCGACCCGGCGTACTTCACCGGCTGGACGCTCGGTGCCGCCTCCGCGGACCTCGACGGCGATCTGCTGCCGGAGCTGTACCTGGCCAACGACTTCGGCAAGGACCGGCTCTTCCACAACCGGTCGACGCCGGGCCAGATCCGGTTCGAGCTGGTGGAGGGGCGCCGCGACGCGGTCACCCCGAAGTCGCTGGTGCTCGGGAACGACTCGTTCAAGGGCATGTCCATCGACTTCGCCGACCTGGAGAGCCGGGGCCGGTTCGACGCGTTCGTCAGCAACATCACCGAGTCGTGGGGCCTGGAAGAGAGCAACTTCCTCTGGCAGAACACGGCCGCGACGCCCGAGCAGGCCCGGGAGAAGCTGCTCAAGGGCGAGGCGCCGTTCCGCAACCGGGCGGCCGCCAAGAACATGGCCTGGGTCGGCTGGGGCTGGGACGCCAAGATGGCCGACTTCGACAACAGCGGCCAGCTCGTGGTCGTCCAGGCCACTGGCTTCGTGAAGGGCACCATCAACCGGTTCAACTGGTTGCAGGAGCTGGCGATCAGCAACGATCTTCTGCTCGACGACCCGGACATGTGGCCCAAGGCCGAACCGGGTGACGACATCGCCGGCGGCAACACGCTCGCGTTCTGGGTCCGCGAGGACAACGGCCGGTACGTCAACATCAGCAAGGAACTCGGCATGGCCGTGCCCACTCCCACCCGGGGCGTGGCGGTCGCCGACACCAACGGCGACGGGGCTCAGGACTTCGCGGTGGCCCGCCAGTGGGGACCGCCGGCGTTCTACCGCAACGACAAGGCCGGCAACGGGAACTTCCTGGGGTTGCGGCTGACCCGTCCCACGCTGTCCGGCGACGGCACCTCACCGGCGTACGGGGCGCAGGTGCGGATCACCACCGCCGAGGGCCGTACCCAGCTCGCCCAGCTCGACGGGGGCGGGGGCCACTCCGGCAAGCGCAGCTTCGACGTCTTCTTCGGCCTCGGTTCCGCCGGGGACCGGCCGGTCAAGGCGGAGCTGAGCTGGCGCGACCTGACCGGCGCCACCCAC
This sequence comes from Micromonospora sp. NPDC048999, assembly GCF_040649295.1. NCBI lineage: Bacteria > Bacillati > Actinomycetota > Actinomycetes > Micromonosporales > Micromonosporaceae > Micromonospora > Micromonospora sp. NPDC048999. The sequence goes on from NZ_JBEZFI010000013.1 coordinate 3,712, forward strand.
CGGCAGACGCTCGACCTGACCGCCGGGTGGCACGACATTCACCTGACCAGTCGAGCCGAGGAGTTGACGAAGCGATGACGGACGTCAAGCGACCGGAGGCGGCCAGAGATCTGCCCGGCACCACCACGATCGCCCCGCCCGCGACCGCGCCGCAGCCGGCGCCCGCAGCCGTCCAGCTCGGCGTACCCCGGGTGGACCGCAAGGACCCGCGCTACCTCGCGCTGCGCAACTTCGCCATCTCGATGTCGATCTTCAACATCCTGGGCTACACGGTGCTCGGCTTCGAGCAGCCCTGGCTGTGGCCGATCCTGGCCCTGGCGGTCGGTTACACCGCCGAGATCGTCATCGAGATCGTCTCCGCGCGGGCGCTGAAACGACCGCTGGCCTTCAGCGGCAACGGCCTCTGGGGGATGTACACCTTCCTGCTGCCCACGCACATCACCGCCCTCGCGGCGAACATGTTGCTCTACGCCAACGACAACTTCTGGCCCATCGCGTTCGCGGTGGTCGTGGCGATCGGCCAGAAGGCCGTGCTCCAGGCACCTATCAAGGGCCGGATGCGGCACTTCATGAACCCGTCCAACTTTGGCATCACGATCACGCTGCTGGCCTTCTCCTGGGTCAACATCGCCCCGCCGTACCACTTCACCGAGAACGTCCCCGGGGTGATCAGCATTCTCATCCCGCTGATCATCGTGACCGCGGGTACGGTGCTCAACGCCATGCTCACCAAGAAGGTGCCGCTGATCGTCGGTTGGGTGGGCGCGTTCGTGATCCAGGCGCTGATCCGGCACTTCGTCTGGGACGTGGCGCTGCTGGCCGCGTTGGTGCCGATCACCGGGGTGGCCTTCGTCCTGTTCACCAACTACATGATCACGGACCCGGGCACCACCCCGGCGGCGCCGCGGATGCAGTTCATGTTCGGCGCCAGCGTCGGCATGGTCTACGGCCTGCTGATGGTGTTCAACGTGGTGTACACAATGTTCTTCGCGGTCACCATCGTCTGCCTCGCCCGCGGCCTGTTCTGGTGGGGCAAGTGGCTGATGGAGCGCAACCGGCCGCCCGCGCAGGACCTGACGCCCGTACCGCCGCCCGCGTCGGTGGCGCTGCCCGTCGCCCGCTGAACGGCCACCGGTCCCGGCCGCCGGCTGCCCCGACCGCCGGGGCCGCCGCTCGCCGGGACCGGTCGCTGCGGCCGGGTCACATGATCACGGGATGCGTCAGTGGAGGATCTTGTCGAGCATCTCGCGGGACGTCTGCTCGTACTTGCCCGGGTCCCAGTCGAAGTTGTGCAGGTTCATGTTGTAGTTGCCGGCCTTGGTGATGACGACGGTCTCGGCTTCGATGTCCTTCACCGCGAGGTAGCCCTTGTCGACGTCCTGGAGGTCGGTCACCCGCTTGAAGGTGTCCTCGGCATTCTTGCGCTGATAGTCGTAGGTGAGGGCGCCGCTGCTCGAGGTCGCCATGGTGATCGTCACGAAGGCGATCCCTTCCCTGTCACGCCACAGGCAGGGCCCGTCGTCGTGCATCTCCTGCCCGACCAGTTCGGAGACCTGCGCCGCGGTGAAGGGACATTCGGGCACCGTCTCGTTGGCAACACCGTTGCCGCCGGCCTCATCCGTCAACGAGCCGTCCGACGGCGAATTGTTCGATTCGGGTGCCGTGCTTCCGCAGGCGGCCACGGCGAACAGGATCAGGCCCGCAAACGGGGCAAATGCGCGACGCATGGACGCTCCTCTTACTGAAGTCGCACTTCGACGCAGTCAGATTAGGGTGGCGATGCCGGGAACGACGTGCGCCTCGCGCTGACATCGGCCGGGGCTTCACCGTGGTGCCTCAAGTAATGCTCAAATCCGGTGAACGCGAGCCATCGATGTCACGCATGCGCATACGCTCACCGCACCCAGCTCGCCCACGGCCTCCCGATTCGCCTCACGACGGTGACCATCGCCGTACCCGGGATGGTCGTTTGCGAGCTCGGCACAACTGTCCTCAATGGACTCGGCCGGCTCGCGTCAGGGTCGGTCACCACAGACGCCACAAGCAGAAGGAGGGAAGAATGCGACGCAGACAAGTGCGAATCGCGCTTCTCGCGCTGCCCGCACTGGTGGGGAGCGTCCTCATGACGACCGCGCCCGCGGGCGCGGATCCCGCGGGACCAGCCACGGCGGGCTCGGCTCGATCCGGCCTCGAAGATCCGGACTCGGCAAGCCTCGTACGCATCCAGCTGACCGGCAGCGACATGCTGGACAAGGTCGTCGACGCCGGCTTCGACCTCGAGCACGGCCTCAAGCGCGTGCCGGACGGCATCGAGGGCGAGGCGGTGGTGACCGCCGAACAGGTCGCCGAACTCGAGGCGCTGGGCGTCAGGATCCTCGGCGACGACGAGGGCTTCGCCTGGAGCGAGGAGGCCGACGGCGGCCTCCAGGCCTCTCGCCTGCAGAGCCTGCAGACTGTCCAGGCGCTCAGCCAGGAGGCCACGGTGCGGATCGTCCGCGCCGACTGGTTCACCACGAAGGGCCAGGGTTTCCTCTACGTCGAGGCACGGACCACCCAGGGGCAGCAGGCGAGCCCGATCGTCACGATGCAGCTTGAGAGCGACTCGGGCACAGGCACCTCGTTCGGCAACGCCCGGACGATGAGCCGGTTCGTCGACTCCGGGCAGTACATGTTCCACCGGAACCTGTTCAAGCTCGCCGCGCGCCCGAGCCAGATCCGGGTCACGAGCTCGACCGGCGGCGTCACCACCGGCTACGTCTCCAACTGGCTTGAGGACGGCGCGCCGCCGCTGACGGACAACCCCAGCTACAAGCGGGACTTCATCGACGGCTACAAGACCCCGCAGCAGCTCTACCGCCGCGCCGAGGAGATCGCCCGGCAGTACCCGAAGATCGCCGAGATCGTCTACCTGCCGAACAAGACGAACGGCTACCAGCGCAAGGCGCAGGCGACGATCGGCGGCACCGGGCAGTCCGCGGTCGTCGTCAGCTCGGCGGCGTGGGGCCACGAGGGCGGCAACGACATCACCGTCGAGTTCGTGAACCGGCCGGGGGCGAACCTTCCGCTCACGGTTGAGGTCACCGGCAAGGCCGTTCGCGTTCTGCTCGCGAAGAACGCATCCGGAGCGCTCGCGAGCACCGCGGCGCAGGTGGCGAACGCACTCCAGACGCAGTCTGGCGGCCTGATCGACCGGGCCCACCCGTACCGGACCAACGCGGGCACCGGCGTCGTCCAGGCGACCGCGGTCCCGGTGGCCCTGACCGACTTCCTCGACGAGAAGCGCGTCGGCGCCCCGGAGGGCGAGGTGCCGCGTGGCCCGGCCACCATCCCCGTCCTGCGCATCGGCAAGCACCGCGACGGCAAGAAGCCCGGCGTCCTGATCCAGGCGCAGGACCATGCCCGCGAGTGGGTGCCCGCGACGACCTCGCTGGAGGCGGCCGAGCGCCTGGTACGCAACTACGACACCGACAAGGAGACGAAGAAGATCGTCGACAACACCGACGTCTTCCTTATCCTGTCGAACAACCCTGACGGGGCGAACTACAGCTTCTACAACTACGCCTCGCAGCGCCGGAACCTGACGAACCACTGCGCGGACGCCGACGCCGATCCGGCCCGGCGCAACTCCTGGGGCGTCGACCTGAACCGGAACTACCGGGTCGGGTCGGGACACGACGGCTACTCGGGCGGCTCGACCAGCTGCATCAGCGACACGTACCAGGGGCCGGAGAAGCTGTCCGAGCCGGAGTCGAAGAACATCATCTGGCTCGTCGAGAAGTACCGGAACATCAAGTTCATGATGTCGGTGCACTCCAACGGCGGCCAGCTGTTCTGGCAGCCGGGCGCCTACATCGCGGACGGGCGGATCACCACGCCGCGCCCGCCGCTGGGTGACGAGGCGTTCTACTGGCAGTCGGCCGGCCGGATCCTTTCCCAGGTCAAGGCCTACCGGCAGACCGTCGTCACGCCGGAGAACGTCGGCGGCTCGTCGGACGTCCTCTACTCCTCCGCGGGCAACGTGCGCGAGGACCTGTACCACACCTACGGGATCTACGCCTTCGGCTGGGAGGTCGGCGGCTCGGTCTACAACCCGGCCACCGGCAACTGGCAGGGTGGCTCGTTCCAGCCGGCCTGGGAGGGAAACCCGGAGCTCGTCAGCGGCCACTCCGAGACGATGGAGTACGCCAACGGGATCGTGGAAATGTTCCGGATCGCGGCGGAGTGGGGCCAGGACAACAAGAAGCCGACGTCATCGCTGGTGCCCGGTGCGGGAACGTACACCGGCTCCGTCGACGTGCGCTTCGAGACCAGTGAGCCGGCCACCATCTACTACACGACGGACGGCAGCCGGCCGACCCTGGAGTCGCCGCGTTACGCGGCGACCGAGTTCCGCGAGCCCGGGCAGGTGTTCCACGTGACCGAGACCACCACGTTCCGCTGGTTCTCGGTGGACGTCGCCGGCAACGTCGAGAAGGGTTACGACCCGACGAGAAACGACACCAGCAACAACTACCGCCAGGCGACGATCACCATCAAGTAGCAGTGGTACGTCCGCCCATCTGGTGACCACTGCCTCGTCGGTGGGGGCTCTGCCCGCACTGACGAGGCAGTGGTCGCGCACGCTCACCCCGGTGAGCGCGCGGGTGACCGCGCGGCATGGGCATCGTGTCCGGACGACCGCGGTCGACCACACCGAACGTTCGATGCCGCCGTTGCGCAGGGGTGGCACACTCCCCGGCGACGGTCTGTGGACGTTCATAGAAGGGGAGCCCCGTGGCGAAGGCGGGCGGAATCTTAGCGGTCATCGGCGGGCTGGTATGCCTGTTGATCGTCGTTGTACTCGTGTGGACGATCGGGACCTACAACCGCATCGTACGACTGCGTAACCAGGTCGACGCCTCGTGGGCTCAGATCGACGTGCAGCTCAAGCGACGCTCGGATCTGATCCCGAATCTCGTGGAGACCGTCAAGGGCTACACCGCGCACGAGAGCGCCACCCTCGGTGCGGTGACCGCGGCGCGTACCGGGGTGGTCGCGGCGGCGAACGCCGATCCCGCCGCCCGGGCCCAGGCGGAGAACGTGCTCACCCAGAGCCTCGGTCGGCTCTTCGCGGTGGCCGAGGCGTACCCGGACCTCAAGGCCAGCCAGAACTTCGCGGCCCTGCAGGCCGAGCTCGCCACCACCGAGAACAAGATCGCGTACGCGCGGCAGTTCTACAACTCGGCCGTGCAGACCTACAACACCGCCGGGCAGACCTTCCCGACGGTGCTGATCGCCGGTCTCGTCGGGTTCAAGACGCGGCAGTTCTTCGAGACGGCCGAGGGCGAGCGCGGCCCGGTGCAGGTGCGGTTCTAAACATGAACCCCGCCGTCCTCGGCATGAGCCCCGCCGTCCTCGAGATCGGCGCCATCGGCGCGTCCCTCGCGCTCTTCTTCGGCGCGTACGCGATGATGCTGTCCATCACCAAGCCGCGCCACATCCACGCCGCGCCGGCCTCTCAGGACCTGCCGGAGGAGCCGCCCGCTGTGGCGAGCCTGCTCGGCACCGGCTGGCAGGTCACCGAGGACGCCGCCGAGGCGACGCTGCTGGATCTGGGCGCGCGCGGCTACCTGGAGTTCCGTCAGCCCGACAACGACCCGTACCACACCACGGTCCATCTGACGGGCACCGTGCCGACCGGGCTGAACGCGTACGAGACTCGGGTCTACGAGCGGGTCAAGGAACTGACCATGGACGGCGTGGTGCCGCTGACCGCGATGACCTTCCGGGACGAGAAGGCGGCGAAGTCCTGGTGGAAGGCGCTGCGCAGGGAGGTCATCGCGGACAGCCGGGCGCGGGGCCTGTCGCGTCGTCGCTTCGGCCCGGCAATCGTCACCTTCCTGGTGATCGTGGCCGCTGTCGCCGCCGCCGGGATCACCTACGGCTTCGGGCACTGGGCCATCCGTACGCCGGGCAAGCACGACGACGACCTCCAGGGGATCGCCGGGGCGTGCTTCGTCAGCTTCGCGATCCTGTCGACGTTCGCCGGCCGTTACAACGGGGAGCGGGGCACCGCCGCGGGGCGACAGGCCGCGAGCCGGTGGCTGGGTGTGCGCGACTGGCTGCGCGGGCACGACGCGTTCGCCGATCTGCCGCCGGCCGCCGTCGGGCTCTGGGATCGCTACCTGGCCTACGGCGCCGCGCTCGGGGCGACCCGTACGGCGAGCACCGTCATCGACATGGGCATGGGCGACCGGACCCGGGTCTGGTCCACCTTCGGCGGGGCGTGGCACCGGGTGCGGGTGCGGTATCCGAGCAGCGGACGGTACGGGGAGACCGCACCGAAGTTGGTGTTCCGGGGCATCCTGCTGGCCGTCATCGGCTACGCCGTCGCCCGCTACGGCCACGTCGCCGTGGACATCGCGATGCAGATCGACGCGGTGTCGGCGAGCGCATTCGCCCCGTTCGCCGGCCTCACCTCGATCTTGATCACCGTGGCTGGCGTGGTGCTGCTGCTCCGCGGTGGCTACACCGTGGTGCGGGCGTTCACCGATCTTGCGGCACCAAAGACGATCACCGGTCAGGTCCTTTGGATCGCCGTATGGCGGACGCAGACTGCCAGCAGCGAGGACAACAGCCCTCCTCAACCGATCACGTACTACCTCGCGGTCGACGACGGCACGAGTGACCACACGGTGGCGTGGGCCCTTCCGTTGGCGTTGGAGGGCAGTTGCGCGACCGGCGACACGATCCAGATGACAGTCCGGCCCTGGTCGCGGCGCGTGATGGCGGTGAGCGTCGTCGAGCGGGGCATGGCACACGGGCCGGAGCCGGACCTACCGACCGACAACCTGGTCCTCGCCGCGATCAACCGGCGGCACGAGGGCGGCGGCGCGGCACCAGTCTCGGCCCTGACCCGCAACGTCTCACTGTTGCAGGGGGAAGAGGTCGCGGGCGCCCTGCACTGGCCGTCGCCGATCACCGTGCAGGGGACGCCGGGACCGGGCGGGCTCGTGCAGTTCTCCGCGCCGGAGGGCCCGATTCTCATGCTGCTCACGGCGCACGGCCTGTTCGGCTCGATGGCGTGGCGAGCGGCGCGTCAGGGCACACCGTTGCCCGGCATCGGTGACGCCGCGTTCGTGCGCGCCCAGGCGGCGTTCGCCCGCGTCGGCGACACCACCGTGCAGGTGGCGCTGCTCCCGGTCGCCGCGGGCCGCGAGGCGGCGCTGCCCGGCCTGCTCAAGCTCGCCGTAGATCGGCTGGGGACATGAGCGAGGGTGAGGGGGTGAGCGGGCGAGCGTCGGCGACCGAACCGGTCGTCGAGCAGTCGCTCGCGCTCAGCCACGTCGACTTTGTGCAGGTCGCCGAGCTGCTGGGGGAGCCGGTGCCGCGTTACCTGCGCGCGTCGGTGGCGGTGTACCCGCGCCGGCGGCGGGAGGAGGCGCTCGCCGCCTCACGACAGTCGCTCGTGGACCGGGCCGTCGTCCTGCCCGGCGATCCGCCGCGCGTTCCCCTGTCCGTGGTACGCCTGACGCAGGTCGTGTGCCGCCCCGCGCTGACGGTTGAGCTGCACCGGGCGACCGGTGGCCGGTGGGCCCCGCCCATTCGGTACGCGGCCGCCGGCGACGCGGCCGTGGAGGTGCTGCCCGAGCCCGACGGCGTGCGGCTGACCCCGTTCCACAGCGATGGCCTGCTGCCCCGGTTGGTGTGGCGGGCCGGGGTCGAGAAGTTACCGAAGCCGGCCGGCGGGCCGGTGAACGTTCAACTGAGCGTGCTGCGCTCGACGGACAACGTGCGGGAGGCGTCGGCCGCCGCGGGCGTACCGGAGGATGCCACTGCCGCTCTCGCGAGCGGTGACCTGACCGCGGTGAGCGTCGTGGCGCGGACCGGGCACGGCCGCACCGGCGCGGAGCTCGCGTGGGCCGCGAGCCGCGGCTACTGGCTCGTGCCCGCGCTGTTGACGCCGCTCGCGGACGACCGGGGCGCGGAACCCGACGACGATGCCACCGTGCAGCTCGCGCCGCTGGATGGCGCCGAGCTGATCAATGCCCTGTACCGCTCGTTCACCTTCGACAGTTAGGAGTCGCCATGCCCATGATCGGTGGAGAGCTCGACCAGCTCGCCGCGCTGAAGGCCACGTTCGACCGGCAGTCCGGCATGGTCGCGGACGTGCTCAGCACGATCCGCAGCCAGCTCGGCAACACCTACTGGGAGGGGCCGGCCGCGTCGCGTTTCCGCGAGTCGTGGCAGAGCGACTTCGAGCCGATGTTGCAGCGCCTTCAGCAGCAGATGGGGGAGGCGGGCGCGGAGATCGCCCGCCGTCGCGACGCCCTCATGAAGGCCGGCTCCTAACCCGTGGCCATGGATGCGGCGCGGCTCGAGGAGCTGGCGCGGCTGCTGCTCAACCGCGCCGACGACGTGTACTACGTCGGCCAGCAGCTGGTCGGCAAGGGCGACAGCGCAGACTGGCGGTGCGCGAAGGCCGACCGGTTCCGCGAGGCGATGCGTGGGCGGCGAGGCGAGGCGGTGCGGGTCGCCACGCAGCTACGCGACCTCGGCCGCCTGCTGCGCCAGCACGGCCAGCAGGCGGCGGGCGGATCGTGACCGAGCGCGTACGCATCAACACCGATGATCTCCGGCAGCTGACCCGGACGCTGCAGGGCGCTCTGCAGCAGCTTGGCGACGTCCGGATGGATCTGCTGCGGGCGAGCGCCGAGCTGAGCGAGGACCCGGCGTTCTTCACGGCCTACCAGCAGATCCTCGGCGGCCTCGACGGCCTCGGTGGTGCGATCACCAACGACCACGACAACCTCGCCGAGCATGTGCTCGGCATCGAGGCGGAGGAGGGGACTCCGCCGGTCGCCGACCCGCCGCCTCCGCCGCCTGCCGCGCCGTCGGGTCAGGATCTCGACCTGATCTTGTTCCCGATCCTTGTGCGCGTCCTCCAGCGGTCGCCGGCGCCGCAGCCGTGGGACACCCAGTGGGTCAACGCCGACGGCAGCCTCCCGCCACAGGCGAGCGCCGAGGCGCGTACCGGGTTCGGCGGTTCCTGGCAGGCGCGCGGCTCGTTCGACGGCGGTGTCGTCTCGGGTTCCGGCTTCGTCTCTGCCGCCGGCCGGGGCTGGGCCTACGGGGAGGCGGACGCGGGCGTCGACGAGAAGGGCAACGCCCACGCGCACGCCAAGGCCGGCGTAGGCGTGGAGGCCTCGACGCACGCCGAGGGCCGGATCGACGCCGGTCCGGTGCACGCCGAGGGGCAGGCCGACGCGTCGGTCCGCGCCCAGGCCGAGGTCGAGGCATCCGCGTCGGTCGGGCCGGACGGGGTCAGCGTCTCGGGCCGGGCCGAGGCTTCGGCGGAAGCGAAGGCCAGCGCGCAGGGCTCGATCGGCGTCGACGGCGTCGGGGATGCCAGCGGGCACGCCGAGGCCGAGGCCGGTGCCCACGCGAGCGGCCACGCTGAGGCTTCCGTCGGCAAGGACGGGATCTCGGCGGGCGCCGGCCTCGGCGCGGAGGCCGGCGCCTCGGCGGGGGCGGGCGCCTCCATCGGGGGCAGCGCCGGGAGCGCGAAGGTCGGCGTCGAGGGCAAGGTCGGCGTCGGCATCCAGGTCAGCGGCGGCGGCACGGTGTCGTGGGACAAGGTCGGCTTCCAGGTGGACGTCGGCGCGGCGCTCGGCATCGGCGCCGGCTTCTCGCTCGACCTGTCGATCTCGCCCGCCGAGATCTTCGGCGCCATCGGCGACGCCATCACCGATCCCATCGGCACGCTGGAAGGCGCGGTCGACATGGTCGGCGACGCGGTCTCGTCCATCGCGGACGCGGCGGTCGACGTCGCCGACGCGGTCGCGGACTTCTTCGATCCCCCCGGGCTGGCGGACTCGCTGCTCGACGGCGCGGAGGCGCTCGGCGATGGGGCCGGTGCCGCCGGCGGTCTCGCCGATGCGGCCGGTGCCCTTGGCGACGCGGCGGGTCCGCTTGGGGACGCGGCGGGTGCGGTTCAGGACGCGGCGGGTGCCCTTGGAGAGGCGGCGGGCGCGGCGCAGGACGTGGTCGACGGTGCCCAGCAGGCCGTCGACCAGGCCAGGACGGCGGCCGACGCCGCGCTCGGTGCGGCTCAGGACGCCGTGGACAGCGCGGCTGCCGTGGCTCAGGGGGCCGTGGACAGCGCCGGCCAGGCCGTGCAGGGGGCGCTCGGCGCGGCCGGGCAGGCGGCCGGGGAGCTGGGCCAGGCGGCCAAGGAACTCGGCCAGGGGGCGGTGGAGGCCGCCAAGGACGCCGCGCAGTCCGCCGTGAATGCGGCACGAGATGCGGTCAGCCAGGCGACCGGGGCCGTCGGTACCTTCCCCGCCGCCCCGGACCTGTCCGGGGCGCACGCCGTCGCCACCTCACCCGATGATGCCGCGAGCAACGCGATCAGCGCCGCCGCTCGTTTCTTCGTCCAGCCCGCCGGAGGTCCGCCATGGAACTGACCTACCCGAGTGCCCTCTCGCCGGCCCCGCCGGCCTTCCGGCTGACCCTGCCGGACAGTTGGGAGGAACGTCCCCACGCGACGGCGTCGGCGTTCGCCGTCGACGCGCGCTCGCCCGCCGACTTCACCGTGAATCTCGTGGTGTTGGTTACGCGGATTCTGGTGGCGGCGACGCTGGACGAGTTGGTCGAAACCGCCGCCGCGGCACACGGGACGAAGATGCTCGACCCGCAGGTGCACGGGCGGCGGCACGAGACCATCGACGGGCACGACGCGGTGCTGTCGGCGGTCACGTTCCGCAGCGACCGGCTGGCGTTCCCGCTCTTCCAGACCCAGGCGGCGCTGCTGACCGGACAGGGCACGAAACATCTCATCCACTGCTACGCGACCTGTCCGGCTGCCTTCGCCGACGACTACGCGACCACTTTCCGGGCCATCTTCGCCTCGCTCAGGCTGGCCTGAATCGCTGGAGAGCGATCAATCGGTTACTGAGGCTGACGCCCTACTCCTTTGGGAAGAGGTGAAAGCGATATGCCTCCCAGGCATGAATATGACTGAGAGGCATATCGCTTTCAAAGTGAGGTGTGCTTGCGCTCGCGACACGCCGGTGTCGCCGCACCTGCTCCTTCCTCAAGACGCCGAGCTGACCTGCACGTAGTCCACGTCGCCCCGGCGTACCAGGTAGGCGCGGCCGGGCGGGAAGCGCCGGCTCGCCTTCTGCGGCAGGCGCAGCCCGAACAGTTCGCCGTCCACGTCGACCTCCGGCCGAAGCAGCAGGCCGTGCTTGGCCTTGCGCAGGTCGGTGAGCCAACCGCCGAACGAACGGTGCACCGCGTAGACACCGGCGGCCGCGAGCAGCACCAGGCCCGCGTCGCGGCCCCGGCGGACCAGCGCGGACAGCGCGGACGCGCCCAGCGAGTCGGCCATCTCCTCGCCGTCGTCGATCACGACGAGCCACGGCGCGCCGGGGCCGGTGGCGCGCTCGCGTACCAACTCCTGCAACTGCCCGGCGAGGGCATCACACGCGTCCAGCCCGACCGCCGTCTCGGTCCACCCGGGCAACCGCGACAGGGGCGTACGCCGAGGGGCCAGCAGGTACGCCTCCAGCCCCGGTAGCCGCCCCTGAAGCCCGTGGACAACAGTGGACAGTGTCGTGGAGCGTCCGGACCGGTCGGGTCCGAAGACCGCGAAGACGGGCACGTCGTCGAGGTCGACGTCGACGATCGAGTGCGTCACCCCGGAAAGCCCCACCGGTACGTGCAGCGGCCCCGGCTCCACGTCGGTGAGGGGAACGGTGTCGGACAGGACCGTGACGGCCGGTGGCGTGGTCGGATACGTGGTCGAGTCGAGGGCGGCGAGCGCCGCCGCCTGGGCCGAGCCGGACGCGTCCGGCCCGAGCACGGCGATCTGCACCTCGTCGCCGTCAAAGAAGCCTCGCCCGGGCGGCAGCTCGGTCTGGGCGACCGACATGGGCAGGCCGAGCGCGGCGTACTCCTCGGCGTCGGCCATCCGCAGCACCAGCCGGGCCGAGATGGCCCCGGACAACGTGGACGGGATCGCGTTGCGCCGGTCGGCGGTGATCACGAAGACCACGCCCGCCGATCTGCCGTCGGCGACCTGCCGGGCGAGCGTGTCGACGAGTTCGCCCCGGTCCACGTTGAGGTACGTGTTGTGGAACGCCGCGTATCCGTCGAGCAGCACGACGTGGAACGGCAGCCGCTCGCCGGTCTTGCGCCGGTGCTCGGCGACGGAAGAGGAGCCGGTGGCACCCAGCAGCCGCTTGCGTTCGGCGATGACCCCGTCGAGCATCGCGAAGAGTCGATCAACCCGCTCGGGCTCGTCGGCGCCGACGACGCCGCCGCACTGGGGCAGCGCGGCCAGCGGCCGAAGACCCCCGCTCGCGAAGTCCACCCCGTAGATGTGCACGTCGGCGGGGTCGAGGCGGTTCAGCCCGGCAGCCAGCGTACGCAGGGCCTGCGTCTTACCCGAACCGGCCGTGCCGTAGACGAGCAGGTGACCCAGCTCGGTGAGGTCGACGAGCCACGGCTGCTGCGCCTGCCGGTGCGGCAGGTCGACGACGCCGAGCGCGACGGCGAAGCCGTCGCCGGCAAGGGACGCGACGTCGTAGTGCCCGGACAGGGTGTCGAGCCACGGCCGCGGCTGGTCCGGCACGCCGGCCAGCTGGTGGGCAGTGCGGATCGCTGAGACGAGACGCTGCAGGTCGGTCGGACGGTCGTCGCCGGCGTCGCCGGACGCCCGCGCGGCCGGCTGCTCCCGCAGCCCGGAGCCGGGCGGCGCGAGCATGACCAGGGTGGGTGCGGCCTGGCCGCCCGGCGAGGTGCGCGCGTTGGCGTAGGCGCTCTGGACGAGGCTGATGTCGCTGTGGCCGATCCGCACGTAGCCCCGGCCCGGCAGGCTCTTGGGGATGCGGGCGGCGTCGGGCCGGTCGAGGACGTCGTTGCTGTCGCCCTCGTCGGCGACGCGCAGCGCGATGCGCAGGTTGGTGTTGGCGCGGATGTTGTCGTCGATGACGCCCGCCGGCCGCTGCGTCGCGAGCATCAGGTGCACGCCCAGCGACCGCCCGCGCTGGGCGATGTCGACCACCCCGGCGACGAACTCGGGCAGCTCCTTCTTCAGGAACGCGAATTCGTCGATGACGATGAGCAGGTTGGCCGGCGCGTGCCGGGGGTGACGCTGTTCGAGCTCGATGAGGTCCTTGGCCCCGTGCTCGCGGAGCATCTCCTCCCGGCGGCGCAGCTCCGCGTTGAGCGAGATCAGCGCGCGCCGGGCGAGATGGGCGTCGAGATCCGTGAAGAAGCCCACGGTGTGCGGCAGCCCGACGCAGTCCTTGAACGCGGCACCGCCTTTGTAGTCCACCAGGACGAAGGTCAGCCGGCTCGCCGGGTACGTGGCCGCGAGCGAACCGATCATGCTCTGCAACAGCTCGGACTTGCCCGCGCCGGTGGTGCCCGCGGTGAGCCCGTGCGGGCCGTCCCGGCGCAGGTCCACCGTGAACTGCCCACGCGGGCCGTGGCCGATCGGCGCCCCCAGGCCGGCGTCGCCCAGCGCGCTCCAGCGGCGAGCGACGCCCGCCCCGTCCGGCTCAGGCAGGCCGAGCAGGTCCAGCAGGAGCACCTGACGCGGCAGGTCGCCGGTGATCGCCGCGGCGGAACTGTCCAGCACGGGTGCGAGCCGCCGGGCAACGTCGGCGGCGAGTTGCGGGGCGACGCCGTCCACCACGATGTCGCCGATCGTACGCCCGGTCAGGGTGACGGTCACCGATGTCTCGTGGCCTGGCCCGGTCCGCACGATCGCCCGGCATTCGCCCGGCAGCGTCTCCGCCGTCGGCGCGGTCGCCACGGCGTACACGCCGAGCTGTGGCCCGTCGGCCAACACGCGGGACAGGGCCGAACGGGGCACGCCCGCATCGTCCGCCACGACCAGCAACACGTTCGGCAGCCACGTGCCCGGGTCACCCCGCCGCTCCAGCGTGATGCGCCGCTGCTGCACCAGGTCGTCGACCATCTGCAGGACCGCGCGCGCGTCCTCCGGGTCGAAGGCCACCGTCCGTACGCCCGGCAGCCCGGCCGTCATCGTCTCGGTGTGCGGCAGCCAGCGGGTCCACGCCCACTCCTGCGACGACCCCAGCACCACGATCGCCAGCTCGCGCGGGCTGGTCAGAATCGCGTACTGCAGGACCAGCCACCGCAGCAGCGCGTCGCGCTCCGACCCCGCGACACCCAGGACCCCGACGGTACGCAGATCCGCGTCGACCGGCGCGGCCTGATCGAGCGCGTACGTCCGGATCAGCGTCTCGGCCTGCTCGTCCGGCTCCCGGCCGGACTCCGGGCGCAGCGTCAGGTGGCTGGGCAGGTCGGCCGTCCCGACGCGTACGGTCAGGAAGTCGTTGTCGGCGGCCCGGCGTTCCCACAGGTCGGGTGCGTGCCGCAGCGCCCTCGCGGTGAGGTCGGCGGGGTTGGGCGCGGCGGCCAGACGCGCCTCGTGCAGCAGCGCGTACGCCTCGGCGGCCTGCTCGCTGACCGCCGTCATCTCGGCGGTGTACCGCTCGCTCGCCGCCTGGAAGTCCCGGCGGCCGCTGCGCTTGTCCTCCCATACCGAGACGCCGAGCATCACCGGGCCGAAGAGCGCCATGAGCAGCATGATCGGACCCATGACGAAGGCCATCCCGGCCCCGAGAAGCACGGGAACGATCGCGGCCATGAGCGGCACGCGCCGCTTCGGCGGGGTCGCCGGGGCGATCGGGACGGTCAGCGTCTGCGGCTCGACGGGTCGTTGGACCCGTGGCGGCCGGGAGAACGCGATCCGGCCGTCTCGCACGGTCGCGTCGTCGGGCGTCGCCGGGCCGTGGCGCGCGACGGTCAGCGTGGTCGTGCCGACGGTGATGACCTGCCCCGGCTCGACCGGGACGCTGCCCTCGACCCGCACGCCGTCGACGAACGTCCCGTTGCTGGAGCCCAGATCGGTCACGGCGACCTGCCGCGAGCCCGCCCCGATGTGCAGGTGCCGGCGGCTGACCTCGCCGTCGTCCAGGACGATCTGGCAGGCGGGATCGCGTCCGAGGTAGATGGCCGCGCCGGCCGCCATCGGCAGACGCCGCCCGGCCTGCGGGCCGCCGGTGATGAGGACCTCGAAGGCGGCCTTCACCCCCGCCGGCATCAGCCAGGGCGGCGCGACCGGCCCGGTCAGCAGCAGCCGGTCGCCCAGGCGCACGCCCAGCTCCGCGAGCGTACGCCCGGCCTCGACCTCGCCGCCGGTGCGCTCGAGGAATATGCGCTGGCCGGCGGCTGGGCCGGGCAGCGCGCGGTGCACGGCGTCGAGCAGGGTACGCGCGTCGGCGTTCGGCTCCGCGACGAGGCGGATGTCGTGTTCGGCGGCCGTGGTGTCCACGGCGGTCAACAGCAGATCCATGATCACCACTTCACGGTGACGTCGCGGGAACCACCGGGTACGCCGTTCTTGTAGGCCACCGCGCGTAGGAAGAAGCTGGTCCCGGGCGCGCAGTCCCAGTAGGCGGTGCCGCTGCCGTTCGCCGCCCCGGAGAGGCCGACGAGGGAGCTGGCCATGTCACCGTTGTAGAAGACACGTACCTCGTCGGCGCCACGGCTCGACCACCGCAGCTCAAGATTCGCCGCACTGCCGTCGCACCTGAGCTTCGACACCGTGAAGTTCGTGACCCGCGTCGCGTCGGGCCACCGGCCCTTGTAGTCCTTGTACGGCCCCGCGGTCTGCCCCGACTGCGGGACGGCACGGAACAGGAAGGTGCCGTTCGGCGTGCAGGGGAAGGAGAAGGTCGCCTCGCCCGAGGCGCCGTCGAACCCCCCCAGGAATGCGCTCGCCGTCGGGCCGGACAGCTGCACGTTGTCGGCGCGGACGGCCTTCCACGAGACGTCGAACTGACCCTCCCAGGATCCGATCTGAGGGTTGGTCATGCACGTGATGTTCTTGACGACGATGCTCGTCATCGCGGGGCCGGTCGGCTTGGGTGCCGGCGCCTGCGACTGCGGCGCGGCGGAGCTCGGGGCCGCTGACGAGCCGTCGGGCGTGGGTTCGCCGCTGCCGCCGGGTGTGTCGTCGGGCGGCGCGGACTCGGTGCCGCCGTTCGGCGTGGCCTCCGGTGTGCCCTGCGGTGTGCCCCTGTCGCCGTGCCTGCTGGCAAGGGTCATGGCGGCGTACCCGCCGGTGCCGAGCAGCGCCACGAGAACGACGACGAGGGCCGCGACCAGCAGGCCCCGGCGCTTCTTGGGTGGGGGAGCCGCCGGAGCCGGCGTGGGCGGTGGCACCGGTGGCGCCGGGGGCGGGCTTCCGAGGCGGGTCGCCGACCCCGCCCCGGGGGTGCCCGCGAAGGTCATCCCCGGCGGCGGGGGAAGGACCGTCGCGGCGGGGTTCGCCGAGCCCGCCGCAGCGGCCGGCTGCTGCGACACGCCGGGGTTCTGCGACACGCCCGGGTGCTGTGCCGCGCCCGCAAGCTGCGTCCCGCCACCGGCCGGCGGCAGGATGGTCGGGGCCGGCGGCAGGATCGTGGCCCCGGGGGCAGGTGGTGGTGCCCCCGGGGCAGGTGGCGGTGGCGGCGCGTCCGGGGTGGCCACCACCATCACCGGCAGGTTGTCCACCCGCAGACCCAGTTCCTGTTGTATGCCGCGCAGGGCCTCCCCGAATTCCGCGGCGCTGGCGTACCGGTCGGTGGCGGCTTTGGCCATGGCCCGGCGCAGCACGCCCAGCAGCGACTCCGGCAGGTCGTCGCGGGGCGGCGGGGCCTCGGAGTTGAGCACCTTGTCCACGAAGACGGCCAGCCCCGCCGAGCCCGACATGGCGAACGGCGGATGCCCGGCCAGCAGCTGATACAGGGTGGAACCGAGGTTGTAGACATCGGCGGCGACGCCCGCCGGCTCGCCCCGCAGGACCTCCGGCGGAGCATGATTCGGCGTGTACGCCTGCGTGTTGCGCGTCATGGACCGGTGGTCGCTGATGGTCGCGATGCCGAAGTCGGCGAGGGCCGGTTCACCGATCGCGGTGATCAGGATGTTCTCCGGCTTGATGTCGCGATGGATGATGTCCACCCGGTGTGCGGTCTCCAGCGCACCGGCGATCGTCACCCCGGCGTGCAGGACGTCGGCGAGCGGGAGCGGGCCCTCGCGGGCGACGCGGTCTGCCAGCGACCCCTGGGGGCACAGCGCCATCGTCAGGAACGGCCGCCCGTCGGTCAGGAAACCCGAGTCCAGGATCGTCACGATGTTCGGATGGCCGGTCAACCGGCCGGTGGCCGCCCGCTCGCGCTGCAGCCTCCGGCGCAGCCCGTCGTCGTTGATGCCGATGTCGAGCACCTTGACGGCGACCCGGCGGTCGTAGTCGACCTGCCGGGCGGAGTAGACGGCGGAGAAGCCGCCCCGGCCGAGCAGCCGAAAGTCGTCGTAGCCGGGGATACTGACATCACTCACCGGATGCCCCTATTCACCTACACCTTTGCGCGGACTTTGCTGGATCATGGTGGCGGCGCATCCTCACAGTTTTCAAGGTCCGGTCGGGCATATGTCAGCCCTCGACCAGGCCACCTCCTAAATTGTCGGCTCACGCCGGGAATATCTCCAGCACCAGCGGGAAAGCTCGGGCATGGCCTCTCCGGACAGCCCTGGCCGGGGACCGAGCCACTCGGCGGGAAGCTACGGTCCGGCACGATTGCTGCCGGCCGCGCGGCGTCTTCTTGCCAGCCGGCAACTGGTGGCCATCCTGGTGATCTCCATCCAGGGTGGGCTCGCCACGACGGCCGCCTGGATCATCGCCAAGGACTACCTCGGCCGGGACGCGCCGGTCTTCGCACCGATCGCCGCGCTCGCCACCATCGCCTCCGCCGCCGGGCAACGCGCCAGACAGACGATGGAACTGCTCATCGGCGTGGGGCTGGGCATCAGCGTGGCCGACGCCCTGCTCTACGTGTTCGGCACCGGAGCGTGGCAGATCGGCGTGGTCGTCTTCTTTTCCATCGCGCTCGGCCTGCTGGTGGCCGGCCGCAGTGGTGCCCTGGTCAGTCAGGCCGGCGCCACGGCCACTCTGTTCGCCACGCTCGCCGGCAACCAGAAGAGTCTCGAGCTGGGCCGCATCATCGACGCCGCCGTGGGTGCGTCGGTCGGCTTCCTCACCGTGGCACTGCTGCTGCCCCTCGACCCGTTGCGGGCCGTCGACCGGGCCGCCAAGCCGTTCTTCACCAACCTCGCCGACGCCATCCATGCCACCGCCCAGGCCCTGGCCGCCGGCGACCAGGACAAGGCCGTGCAGGTGCTGGAGCGACTCAACAACACCGTCACCACTGACACCAACCGTCTCAACGACGCCCTGCGGGCCGCCGAGGAAACGGTGACCATCGCCCCCTGGTGGCGCCGGCGGCGCGACCGCTACCGGCACTACCGGACCGCCCTCGACCGACTCGCCGCCTTCACCACCGACGTCAGGGTGATGACCCGCCGGGTCGCCACCCTGCTCCAGTACCACGAACCCGTCCCGCCGCCACTGCATCAGGCCGTCGACGCCCTCGGCGACGCCCTGACCCACCTCTATCGTGACTGCAGCGGCGCCCAGGCGGACGGGCAGACCCGCCAGAGCGTTCTGCACGCCGCACGACTGGCCGGACAGGCCAGCAAACAGCAGATCGGTACGTTCGGCGGGACCGTCATCCTGCAGATCCGCAGCGCCGCCAGCGACCTGCTCCGGGCCACCGACATCACCCCGCAGGAGGCCAACCACCTCGTCCGTGACGCTGCCACCGCCCCCGACGAGGACCGGTAGTCGGATGTCTCAAGGCACGGTCTTATGAAACCCGGCCTAAACCTTGGCGGGCTCCGTACGCGGGCGCGCCGGCTCAGCTTGCTCCGGGTGGCTCGGCGCCGACCCGGTGCGCTCCACCCGGCGGCCATGAGCCAGCAGCACGATCGCGGCGGCCAGTAGGAGTGGCGGTAGCAGGGGCGCGGCCGACGGCAGGTGAGCGCGCAGCACGGCGGCTGTCGCCGCTCCGGCGACCAGCGCGAGCAGCTGGATGAACCGTTGGCCCTGACCGGACCGTTGCCCGGTCACCAGCGCGCCGATCGCCGTGGTGAGGGTGCCGGTCAGGTACGTCGTGGGAACCTTCAGCCGCAAGGCCACCGCGCTCTGGCCGCCCATCGCCAGCGCCGCCACCGCCAGGAGCGCACCGGCCGCCACCGGATCCGGCCGTGAGCCGGTCGCCAGCAGACCGGCCGCCAACACGATCAGCGCGACCAACTCGGCGGCGAGCGGACCCAGCACCGCGGCCGGCCGGGCCCGGCCCAACCACGTCCACACCCCCACCCCGACGCCGAACCCGGCCGTCGCGGTCACGGCTGCGAGCGCCCGGTGGGGATCAGCGCCGCTCAGACCGTAGCCCAGGGTCACCAGGTTGCCGGTGACGATGCTGGCGAAGGCGCCACCGAGGATGGTTACCGCCAGCAGGTCCACCGCGCCCGCGCAGGCCGCCAGCGCCGCGGCACCCACCAGCTGCGATCGCCGTCGTTGCACCCTGCCATCCTGACAGCCGGACCGGGCCCGGCCCGGTGCGTACCGCTGTGATCCTCTGCTCATCGCAGCGCGCGGAGGAAACGGTGACGAGGTGCTCCGTTCAGTGGGCGGGCACGACCTCGGCCGAATCGGCGCCGACGGTCTCCGGCGTCGGTTGCTGGTCGCCGGGTGCCTCCGGGGACGGGGCGGGACGACCGACCGCCTTCACCACCGCCACCGCCACCAGGGTGGTCAGCGGAATGGCGAGCACCAGACCGATGGAGGCGACCAGGGTACGGACGATCTCCTCGGCGATCTGCGCGCTGCTCAGCACGGCGAGAACCGGCCGGTCGTAGACGTTGACCAGCAGCATGATCGGCAATGCGGCGCCGGCATAGGCGAAGGCGATGGTGTAGACCGTCGAGGCGATATGGTCTCGACCGATCCGCATCGCGCTGCCGAACAGTTTTCGTGCCGAGGTCTGTGGTGCCAGCTCGTACAGTTCCCACACCGCCGACGACTGGGTGATGGTGACGTCGTTGAGCACGCCGAGCCCCGCCACGATGATTCCGCAGAGCACGATGTCGGTCATGTTGACCTGATGGTTGAACATCGCGAGGGTGATCCCGTCGCGGTCGCCGAGACCGGTCAGGTGCGCGGCCGCGGCGGCCCAGACGCCGAGGCCGGCCGTGGCCAGCAGCCCGAAGAGGGTGCCGACCAGGGCGGTGGTGGTCCGGGCCGAGAAGCCGTGGGCCAGATAGAGGACGACGAACATGATGGCCGCGGCGCCAACCACCCCGACGAGCAGCCCGGAGTTGCCGACCAGCAGCGCGGGCAGCATGAACTTGACGATGATCAGGCCGGCGATCCCCAGGCCGATCAGCGCCCGTAGGCCGCGCAGCCGGGCCACACCGACCACCACCAGGGCGTACGCGACGGCGAGGAGCGCGAGTGGCATCGTCCGCGCGTAGTCGTGGAAGCCGTACACCGCGGGCCCGCTCTGGTGGTTGAAGATCCGGACCACCTTGATCCGATCCCCGATCTTCAGGCCGGTGCGCAGCGACTCGGCGGGCACGTCGACGGTGACGATGCCGTCCCGCTCCGGTCCGGTCTCCAGTCGCGCCTGCACCGTGGCGCAGGTGGTCACCGGAATGTTTCCGTTCTCGTCCGGGCGTCGGTTGGCGGCGGGGCACTCGTACGGAGCGATCGCCACGACGGTCGCCTCCGGATAGGTGAGATTCCGCGTGTCCGTGCTGGCCCCGGACGAGGAGACCTCACCGGCCTTGGGCCAGAGCAGAACCATGCCCAGCGCGGTCGCGAGCGCCAGGGGAACCAGGACCAGCGTCAGGAGCACGAGGGCGCGGCGGCGGCTCGCCGGGTCGGTCGAGGTAACGCCCGCAGCGGGCGTGTCCCCGGGCCGACCGTGGGTGTGGTGGTGGGAATGCATGTACGGCTCCGGCCTTGAGGGGTCACGGTGGGGTTGAGGCAGGCGTGGCCGCCGACCGCGAGCGGTCGGCGGCCACCGAACTGTCACCAGGGTTGGCCCGTAGCGTTACGGCCCCCCAGGGTCAGCTCTTGGGTACGTTGAGCTCCCGAACCTGCACCGCCTCGGCGTTGCCGGCGATGTCAACCGCGAACCACTTGACGGTGGTCTTGGCGTGGATGGTGATCTGCTCCGCACCCTCGCGCGCGCCGGAGGAAGCGAGCTTCAACGACGAAGTGGTCGGCGTGCTGCCGTCGAGCGTGTAGTAGATGTTGGCCGCCTCGTTCACCTTGAAGGTGAACTTGGTGAGACCGGCATCCTTGGCCTTGACCAGCAGCTCCGACGTCGGCGCGGTCTTGTCCGCCCCGAACTTCTTCGCCACGTCCAGGATCGCGATCTGGCCGCTGGAGAACTCCATCGCTTCCTCGTGGCCCTCGGCGAACGTCGGCTGGAAGCCGACTGCCGTGTACCGGTTGGTCGCCTTGTTGTAGACGTCGGCGCCGACCTCGAAGTCCCAGCCGATGATGCCCCGCTTGTACCAGTGCTCGTCGGCGCTGTTACCGGCCGCCGAGTAGAGCACGTCGGTCACCGGTCCGGTGCGGCCCGGCCAGATCGCGGTGCCCCGCCAGGACTGCACCGCGGAGAGGATCTTCGAAGAGGCGTCCCAGAAGTAGTTCTCGGTGCCGTAGTCGACCCGGGGCAGAACCTCACGGCCGGCGGTCTTGTAGGCGCCCGGCGGCCACATGAAGTACCCACCGTAGGAGTGGGTGTTCATCGCGAACTTGATGTTCGGGAACTCGTTGACCAGCCAGACCTCGTTCTTCGCCTCCGGCTCGGAGAGCGTGGTCGGGCCGGAGAAGGTGTCGCCGGTGCAGCTCGACGAGGCGCCGCTGTAGCCGTCGAAGATCGTACCGACGGTGAAGTTGCGGTTCAGGTCGACGCCCCAGGCGTTCCGGTTGCCCGGGTCGGACGCGCTGGCGGCGCAGTGGTTGGTCATGTTACGACGCTGCGAGTTGTAGTCGTAGAAGCTGTAGTGCGCGCCGTCCGGGTTGACCACCGGCATGATGAAGATGTCCAGCCCGTTGACCAGGTTCTGGGTCTTGGTGTCCTGCGCGTAGTTGCGCAGCAGCCGCTCCGCGGTCTCGACACAGGTGATCGGGGTGACCCACTCCCGCGCGTGCTCCTGGCAGTAGATGAACACGCCGGTCCGCGAGCCGTCCTTGGCGCGGCCGATCCGCAGCACCTTGTTCTGGAACGGGTCCCGCGAGACGCTGGCCGGCGCCTTCAGGTAGTCGGTCAGCTTGGTCAGGCCGGCGGTGGCGACCACGCCGGTGCCGGCGTTGCCCCGGTAGAGGTCAGCGGTCAGCAGGGCGGAGGCGGCGGCGTTGCCGTTGATCGCCGCGACGACCTGGGCGGCGGTGCTGGTGGCGGCGCCGGAGCCGTTGGTGGCCAGCGAGACCACCACGTTCTTGTCCGTCACCGAGACGCCGAGGGGCTGGTTGGCCCCGCCCGGGTTGACCACCGACGCGGTGATGTCGTTGCCACCCTGGTGACCCCACGCCTTCGACGTCACGTAGAACATGCTCTGCGACGCCGAGCCGAACTGGGCCTGCGCCTTGCGGCGGTAGCCGTTCGTCTTGTTCGGCAGGTCGATCAGCTGGGTGATCTTCGGGAACTCCTGGTGGAGCGAGGTGAGCCGAGCCATGATCTCGGTCGGGTCCATGTAGTGGTCGACGAAGTCCGAGACGTAGCTCTCGTTCGCCTCCGGGGTCTTCTTCCCCAGCCACTTCGTGACCGACGCCTTGACGGTGCCGCCCTTGTTGCTGGTGAAGACCACCCGGTCCGGCACTGCGGTGGTCAGCGGCAGCGGGTTGGTGAAGCGGTGGTACATGTACTGGCCGGCGTCGGTGAACCGGGAGAGAGTCGCGGTGCCGCCCGAGCCGGCCGGGGTGTTAACCCCGGTGTCCCAGCTGGCGGTGATCACGGTGGCGGCGTCGACGGCGCTCGACTTGACCTCGAAGGACAGGAAGCGGTTGCCGTCCAGGCTGGTGAACCACTCGGCCCGCAGCACGGTCAGCTTGTCCGCCTCCGCCGCGGCGGCCTCGGCGACCGCGATGGCCTCGTTGCGCTCGGCGATGTTCTCCGCGTAGTCCGTCTGGTCCAGGATCTTGTCCTGGACGTTGAAGCCCATGGCGCGGAGCGCGTCGCTCTCCGCCGGGCTGAGGACGGCGTGCACCTCGATGCCGTTTTCGAGTTGCTTGTTGTACTCCGCCAGGTCGACCCCCAGGTCGACAAGACGGTCCACCTCCGCCCGATCGGCGGCAACGATGCGCATAAGCGCGACACCGTTCTGTTCAGTGCTAGAATTGCGGTCCGGCACAACTCGGCCACCGTCGGTAGACGGGCTCGCCAGTGTCGGCAGCGCGCCGAAGGCGATGGCCGCGGGCAGGGTTACCAGCGCTAGGAGGCGACCCACCCCGACCTTTTTCCCGAATCTCCTCATGGGAGTTCCCTTCAATCGAGCGTGCTTGATACCGCCCCGGCATTCGCAGTGTCGGGGCGGATCCCTTGGCGCACGCGGGCTGGGCGAAGTGTGTTTCGTGTTACGTATGTTGTCAAGGGTTCACGTGTGGCTGTTATGATGAGGCATCGATGGTTGTAAGTTTTACTGGCTTCATATCCATCAATTTGAACGCGTGAGTCAGTGTTCCGGGAAGTGGCGGCGCTGATTCTTCCGGATGGCCTATGGCGAGGTGAGAGGCTCGCGCTCATTCCGTCGGGCGCGGCTGCGTGGCCGGGGCTGATGTGGGTGTGGCCCTCGCGTGTCCGGGCTGAGAATCTGTCGCGCGCGCCCCGTCTGCGGGGTGCCTGTTATGCAACCGTTACCGGTGCAGGGCGGCAGGGACAGCCGTCGGCCAGGGTCGAATGTGGTCGGGTGACGGCCCGTCAGGCGAGGTCGAATCGGTCCAGGTTCATGACCTTGACCCACGCCGCGACGAAGTCCTGGACGAACTTCTCCTGCGCGTCGCGGCCGGCGTAGACCTCGGCGATGGCGCGGAGCTGGGAGTTCGCCCCGAAGACGAGGTCAACCGCGGTGGCGGTCCACTTGACCTCACCCGTAGCGCGGTCCCGCCCCTCGAACACGTTCTCGGCCGAGGCGGATGACTTCCACTCGGTGCCAATGTCGAGCAGGTTCACGAAGAAGTCGTTCGTCAGCGTCTCGGGCCGGTCGGTCAGGACACCGTGTGGCGTCCGGCCCGCGTTGGCGGTCAAGGCCCGCATGCCGCCCAGCAGTACCGTCATCTCGGGTGCGGTCAGCGTCAACAGGCTGGCCCGGTCCAGCAGCAGGGTCTCCGGCGACAACTTCCGGCCGGCCCGCAGGTAGTTGCGGAATCCGTCCGCCCTCGGCTCGAGCACGGCGAACGACTCCACGTCGGTCTGCTCCTGCGCGGCGTCCGTACGCCCCGCCGCGAAGCGGACCGTGACGTCATGCCCGGCGTTCTTGGCCGCCTGCTCGACGGCCGCGCACCCGCCGAGGACGATCACATCAGCGAGCGAGACCTTCTGCCGACCGGACTGTGAGTTGTTGAAGTCCTGTTGGATCTGCTCCAGTGCCTGCAGTGCCGTGGCGAGCTCGGCCGGCTCGTTGACTTCCCAGTCTTTCTGCGGTTCCAGGCGGATCCGCGCCCCGTTGGCCCCGCCACGCATGTCGGTGCCGCGGAAGCTCGCCGCCGACGCCCAGGCGGTCAAGGCCAGCCGGGAGATGGACAGCCCCGACGCGAGGAGCCTGGCCTTGAGGGCCGCGACGTCCTCGTCCCCGATCAGGTCGTGATCGACCGCCGGGACCGGGTCCTGCCACAGCTGCGGCTCGGGAATCCACGGGCCGAGGTAGCGCGAAACGGGTCCCATGTCGCGGTGCAACAGCTTGGACCACGCCTTGGCGAACGCCTCCGCGAGCTGGTCCGGGTTCTCCAGGAACCGCCGTGAGATCTGCTCGTAGGTCGGGTCGAACCGGAGCGCGAGGTCGGACGTGAGCATCCGCGGTTCGCGGCGTTTCGACGGATCGTGCGCCTCGGGCACCATGTCAGCGCCCGCGCCGTTCTTGGGCCGCCACTGGTGCGCGCCGGCCGGCGACCGCATCAGTTCCCACTCGTAGCCGAAGAGGATCTGGAAGAACTCGTTGTCCCACCGGGTCGGATGGTAGGTCCAGGTGACCTCGATCCCGCTGGTGATGGTGTCGCCGCCCATGCCGCTGCCGAAGGTGTTCCGCCAGCCGAGGCCCTGGCTCTCGAGGGGAGCCCCCTCGGGCTCGGGGCCGACGTACTCGGCGGAGGCGGCCCCGTGGGTCTTGCCGAACGTGTGGCCACCGGCGATGAGCGCGACGGTCTCCTCGTCGTTCATCGCCATCCGGCGGAACGTCTCACGGATGTCCCGGGCGGAAGCCAGCGGATCCGGAGTGCCGTTGGGCCCCTCCGGGTTCACATAGATCAGGCCCATCTGCACCGCGCCGAGCGGAGCCGCGAGTTTCCTGTCCCCGCTGTAGCGCTCGTCGCCGAGCCAGGTGTCCTCGGGCCCCCAGAAGATCTCCTCGGGCTCCCAGATGTCCTCTCGGCCGAAGCCGAAGCCGAACGTCGTGAAGCCCATCGACTCCAGGGCGCAGTTCCCGGTGAAGACCAGAAGGTCGGCCCAGGAGATCTTCCGCCCGTACTTCTGCTTGACCGGCCAGAGCAGCCGGCGCGCCTTGTCGAGGTTCGCGTTGTCGGGCCAACTGTTGAGCGGGGCGAAGCGCTGCCCGCCGTCGCCGGCGCCGCCGCGGCCGTCTTCGATGCGGTATGTGCCGGCGGCGTGCCAGCTCATTCGGATGAAGAGCGGCCCGTAGTGGCCGAAGTCGGCCGGCCACCAGTCCTGCGACGTCGTCAGCACCTCGAAGATGTCCCGCTTCAGGGCGTCGACGTCGAGGGTCTTGAACTCTTCCGTGTAGTCGAAAGTCGCGCCGAGCGGGTTGGCCTGGGGTGAGCGCTGATGGAGCACCTGCAGGTTCAGCTGATTCGGCCACCAGTCCTGGTTCGTTCTCGGCCGACTCGGCTTCACGGTCGGGGAGGGGATTGCTGGGTTCTCGCTCTCGCTGCCGCGCTCAACCACGTCAGGCCCTCTCCTTCATGTCTTCCCGTTCGGTCACCTGATCGCTGCAACCACGGTGCGCAGTATGCCCCACTTTGGCGTTGAATGCGGTGCATCCGGCGGCAAGGTCTGGCGTGTCCGGGGTGCTCAGCCGGGCAGCAGCCGGGCCAGGGCGCGCAGCGCGGTGCGTACGGCGTCCTCGTCGGCGCTGAGGCTGACCCGCAGGCCGGGCGGGGCGCCCCGCCGCGCGGCGAACTCGTCGGCGCCGGCGACCGCGATGCCCCGGCGGCGGGCGGACGCGGTGACCGCCTCGGCGTCGTGCGGGAGGCGTACCCAGGCGAAGGGTGCCGGCCCGGGGGCGCTGACCCGCTCGCCGAGCAGTTCCCGGGCGAGCGCGGCGCGGCCGGCCAGCTCGGCGGCGCGGGCGGCGGCGAGCCGGTGCGCGGCCCCGCTGAGCACGAGTTCGGTGACGACCTCGGCGACCAGCGGCGCGGCCGCCCAGGCGAGGGCCTGGGCGGCGGCGTGGAGCGGCTCGGCGAGGCTCGGCGGGGCGTACCGGTAGCCGATCCGCAGCCCGGGGGCGAGCGTCTTGGTGATGCCGGTGAGGTGCACGGTCCGTCGGTGCCAGGCGGCGACCGGCGGCGGCCGGTCGGGCAGCAGCGCGCCGAACGGGTCCTCCTCGATGACGGTGAGGTCGTGGGCGGTGGCGACGGCGGCGAGTTCCCGGCGGCGCTCGGCCGGCATGGTCAGCCCGGTGGGGTTGTGCAGGGTGGGGTGCAGGTGCAGCGCGGCGACGCGGCGGCGGGCGCAGAGCCGGTCGACCGCGTCCGGCCGCGCACCGGCCGCGTCGCTGGGCACGGTGGCCAGTTCGACGCGGAGCAGCCGGGCGGCGGCCAGCAGACCGGGGTTGGTCAGCTCGGTGGTGATCACCACCTGTCGGGGTTGGGCGAGGGCGGCCAGGGCGGCGGCGAGGCCGTGCTGCCCGCCGGCGGTCACCTCGACGCTGCCGGGCTCGGGTCGCCAGCCGGCGTGGGCCATCCAGCGGGCACCGGCTATCCGGTGCCGGACCGCATCGGCGTCCTCGGCGCCGACCGCCAGGGGGTCGGCGGCGATCCGGTGCAGGATCGGCGCGACGGCCCGGTGCACCGGCCCGTGCCCGGGCGGGTGCACCGCGGCCACGTCCAGCACCGGCGTGGCGGCGGCCGCCGGGGCGGGGGCGGGGGCGGGGGCGACGAAGGTGCCCCGGCCGACCTCGCCGGTGAGCAGGCCGCGGCGGGCGGCCACCTGGTAGGCCCGGCCGACGGTGGCGATGGTGACGCCGAGCCGCCGGGCCAGTTCCCGCTGCGGTGGCAGCCGGTCGCCGGGGCCGAGCCGGCCCGCCGCGATGTCCGCGCCGATCGCGTCGGCCAGCGCCAGATAGCGGGGCCCGGCCCCGGACGGCCCTGCCGGCTCCCAGATTGTCACCGTGACAATCTAGCCGCCGGGTCCGGCCGGCCACCGCCGGATTGTCACCGTGACAATCCGGTCCGCCCGACTTCCCGGGTACGCGGGCAGGCTGCCCGCATGACCGTCACCTCCGCCGCCCTATGGCGGCACGCCACCTTCCGCCGGCTCTGGCTCTCCGACGCGGTCAGCACCCTCGGCACCCACGTCACCACGGTGGCGCTGCCGCTCGCCGCGCTGACCGTGCTCGGCGCCGGGCCGACCGGGGTCGCCGTGCTGACCGCCGCGACCACCCTGCCGTACCTGCTGCTCGGCATTCCGGCCGGGGCGATCGTGGACCGGCTGCCCCGCCGCACGGTGCTGGTCGCCACCGACCTGGCCCGGGCGCTGCTGCTGGCCAGCGTGCCACTCGCCTGGGCGGCCGGGCTGCTCACCCTGGCCCAGCTCGTGGCGGTGGCGCTGCTCGCCGGTTGCGCCACGGTGCTGTTCGACGTCGCCTACTTCGCCGCGGTGCCGGCGGTGGTGCCGGCCGCGCGGCTGGCCGACGCGAACGCCCGCCTGGAGGCGACCCGGGCGGTCGGGCAGACCGCCGGCCCGGGGGTGGCCGGCATCCTGGTCGGCGCGCTCGGCGCGCCCGTCGCGCTGCTCGTCGACGTGGCCAGCTTCGTCGTCTCGGCCCTGTTCCTGGCCGGTACGCCCCGACTGGCCCGTCAGGCCGCCCCCGGTTCCGGCGGCATGTGGCGGGACGCCGCCGGCGGCGTCCGCTTCGTGCTGCGCAACCCGATCGTGCGGGCGCTGACCCTCTGCTCCGGGCTGACCAACCTCTGGCACGCTGGCTTCCTGGCCATGCTGCTGGTGTACGCGGTCCGCGAGCTGCACCTGCCCGCCGTCACGGTCGGCCTGCTGGTCGCCGGCGCCAATGTCGGATACCTGCTCGGCGCGGCGGTCGCGGGCCGGGCCCGCACCCGCCTGGGCGTCGGCCGGGCGATCACGGGGGCGGCCGTGCTGCAGGCCGGCGCGGTGCTGGTGCTCGTGCCGCACCCGCTCGGCATCGGCGCCGGGCTGGCCGTGAACGCCTTCGCCAGTGGTCTCTACAACGTGAACGCGGTCAGCCTCCGGCAGGCCGCCACACCGCCGGCGATGCTGTCCCGGATGACCGCCACCAGCCGGTTCGTGATCTGGGGTGCGATGCCGCTCGGCGCGGCCCTCGGCGGCGTGCTGACCGGATTGCTGGGGGCGCCGGCGTACCTCGCGCTGGCCTCGGTGGGGATGGCCGCGGCGGCAGCGGTGACCCGGCGGTCGCCGGTGTGGCGTACCCGGGAGATCCCGACGCCGGACCAGCCACCGGCTCCGGCCGAGACCCACGCGGCGGTGGCCGCCGGCCGGTGACCACCGTTTGTCCCCGCCGAGCGCGGGTAAGCCGCGACGGCTCCAGGCACCCTGCGGTGCCTGGAGCCGTCCGAGACCCGGCGGCGGGCGGCGACGACACAGGAGGCGGCGTGCGGTTTCCCCGATTCGTCGAGACGGTGGCCCGCCGCGCCGAGCTGCCCACCGGGCAGGCCGCGATGATCTCCCGCGCGGTGCTGCAGACCCTCGCCGAGCGGGTGACGGCGGGGGAGGCGGACGAGTTGGCCGCGCAGTTGCCGGACGAGCTGGGCGGTTACCTGGCCCCGGCCGAGGGCGGCGCGCCCGGGGGAATGGTGGCCTTCCTGCGCCGGGTGGCCGAGCTGACCGGGGTGGATCCGGCGGTCGCCGAGGTGGGCACCCTCGCGGTGCTCGCCACGCTGCGCGAGGCGGTGACGGTCGGCGAGTTCCACGATCTGGTGGCGCAGCTGCCGAAGGGATTCGACGTGTTGGTCGATCCCATCCCGCGTTACGATGACCGGTGACTGCTCCCCGACAGCGGGTTGAGCTGCGGCGACGGAGGCCGCGTCGGCGAAAATTCCACGGTTCTACCGCAGTTTTACCGCAAAACGTACTCGACAGTAGACACTTACGCCGGAAATCATCTACGCGCTAGAGGGATGATCGGACGATTTCCTCCGTCCGAGGTGGCATCCGGTGTAGGCCCTTCGGCCCGACCCTGATCGATGCCCTTCCCATCGGGAAATTGAGTCATATTCTGCTTCCAATGTGTAGTCCTGGGGGGGATCATGGTCACATTGGTTGACTCCTGCGCGCCTGTCATCGGTGAGGAAATTCCCGACCGCTGACATGGCACTACCGATGATTGTCAATCGCTTCGCCGCCGTCGCGGCACGTCAGCCTGACCGTCCGGCGCTGCTCGGCGAGACCCACGAGGTCAGCTACGCCGAACTGGCCGCCGCAGCCGGCGGGCACGCCGCCGTGTTCGCCGCCGCGGGCGCCCGACCCGGCGACCGGATCGCCCTGCTCACCGCGCACGGCGCGCCGACCGTCGCGGCGCTGTTCGGCGCGCTGGCCGCCGGCTGCGCGTACGTGCCGCTCGACCCGGGCTTCCCGGTCGACCGGCTGCGCCACATGCTCGCCGCCGCCGGGGTCAGCGCGCTCGCCTGCGCCGCCGAGCACCGGGAGCTGGCCGGCGAGCTTGCCGGCGAGCTTGCCGACGGCCGGACCGTGGTGCCGCTGGACGACGTGCCGCCCGCCCCGCTGCGGCCGGTACCTGGAGACCCGGACGCGCTCGCGTACGTGCTGTTCACCTCGGGCTCCACCGGGGTGCCCAAGGCGGTCGGGCAGACCCACCGCAACCTGGCGCACGTCGTCGACAACCAGATCGCCGCGCTGGCCGTCGCCCCGACCGACCGGCTCAGCCTGCTCGCCTCGTTCAGCTTCGACGCCGCCATCCCGGACCTGTACCCGGCGCTGCTCACCGGCGCCGCCGTGGTCCCGGTCGAGCTGCGCCGGCAGGGGCTCGCGTACGCCCTCGACCAGCTCGACCGACACCGGGCGACCGTCCTGCACTGCACGCCAACCGTCTACCGGCACCTGCTCGACACCCTCGGCGAGCGGCGGCTGGACGCGGTCCGCGTGGTGCTGCTCGGCGGCGAGCAGGCCACCTGGGCCGACGCGATCCGCGGCCGGGGCCGCTTCGCCCCCGACTGCGAGCTGGTCAACGGCTACGGCGCGACCGAGATGACCTTCGTCGCTCGGTACTCGACGCTACTGTCCGAAGTAGACGCGGATGCCCTCGGCCCGCTGCCGATCGGCTCCCCGTTCCCCGGCTACGAGGTGCGTCTCGCGCCGGACACCGGCGAACTCGTGGTCCACAGCCCGCATCTCGCCCCCGGTTACCTCAACCAGGACAACGACCGGTTCACCATGGACGCCGACGGGGTGCGCGCGTACCGCACCGGCGACCTGGGCCGGCGGCTGCCCGGGGGCGAGCTGGTCTGCCTCGGCCGGCTCGACCGGCAGATCAAGGTGCGCGGCCACCGGGTGGAGCTGACCGAGATCGAGGCCGTCCTCGCCGCCCACCCCGGGGTGGCCGGCGTACGCGCCATCGCCCGCGACGGCGAGCTGCTGGCGTACGCCCGCCCGGCCGACGGGACCCGGCCGGACGCGACGGCGCTGCGAGCCGCCCTCGCCGCGGCGCTGCCCGCGTACGCGCTTCCCCGCGCCGTGGTGGTGCTCGACGAGTTCCCGCTCACCGTCACCGGCAAGGTGGACGAGCGGGCCCTGCCCGACCCGGTCAGTGTCGTGCCCGCCGGCGCGGCCCCGGCCACCGACACCGAGCGCGTCGTGCACGACATCTGGTGCACGGTGCTCGGCCGGGACGCGGTCGGCCGCACCGACAGCTTCTTCGACGTGGGCGGCCAGTCCCTGCTGCTGGGCCAGGTGCAGCAGCGGTTGGCGGAGCGGTTCGGCGTGCGGCTGCCGATGCTGCGCCTCTTCGACCACCCGACGGTGGCCGGCCAGGCGGCGTTGCTCGACGCCCCGCCCGAGGCGGTCCGGGCACCGGCGCTGCCCGCCCCGGCCGCTCTGGCCGAGGCGCTCCGGGCGCCGGTCCTGCCCGCCCCGGTCGCCCCGGCGGCCGGGGCCCGGGAGTACACCGGCGACGAGATCGCCGTGGTCGGGCTCGCCGGCCGCTTCCCCGATGCCCCCGACGTGGCCACCTTCTGGTGGAACCTGTGCGCCGGCGTCGACTCCGTCCGGGACCACACGGACGAGGAACTGGCCGCCCTCGGCATCGGGCCGGGGCTGCGCGGCGACCCGCGGCACGTGCGGGCGACCGGTTGGCTCGACGGGGTGACCGACTTCGACGCCGAGTTCTTCTCCTTCGGCGCCGACGAGGCCGCCCGGACCGACCCGCAGCACCGGCTGTTCCTGGAGACCGCCTGGGAGGCCCTCGAGGACGCCGGGCGCGACCCGCAGCGGTTCCCCGGCCTGATCGGCGTCTACTCGGCCACCTCCGCCAACCGGTACTTCCTCTTCCACCTGCTCGACAACCCGGCCGTGGTCGGCGACGTGGACCCGGACGACTGGGAGGCCCGGCTGGTCGGCCGGCAGTTCACCGACCACCTGCCCGGGCAGGTCGCCTACCGGCTGGGGCTGACCGGGCCGGCCCTCGCCGTGCAGAGCGCCTGCTCCAGCTCGTTGGTTGCGGTCTGCCTCGCCGCGCAGAGCCTCGCCGACTACCAGTGCGACATCGCCCTGGCCGGCGGGGTCACCGTCACCTGGCCCCGACACCGGCACACCCCCGGCGGCATGGCCTCCCCGGACGGCCGCTGCCGCGCCTTCGACGAGAGCGCCAACGGGTCCGGCTTCGGCTCCGGTGTCGGCGTGGTCGCGCTGCGCCGGCTCGCCGACGCGCAGGCCGACGGGGACCGGATCTACGCCGTCCTGCCCGGCTGGGCGGTCACCAACGACGGCCCGGACCGGGCCGGCTTCGCCGTACCCGGCCAGGCCGGGCAGGCCGCCGCAGTCGCGTCCGCCCTCGCCACCGCCGAGGTCACGCCCGATGAGGTCCGGTTCATCGAGGGCCACGGCAGTGGCACGCCGTTCGGCGACGCCATCGAGGTGGCCGCGCTGCACGAGGTGTACGCCGGGACCGCCCCCGCCAACTCCTGCGCGCTCGGCACGGTGAAGACCAACATCGGCCACCTTGACGCCGCCGCCGGGATCGCCGGGCTGATCAAGACGGTGCTCGCCGTCCGGCACGGCGTGATTCCGCCCAACCTGCACTTCACCCGTCCGCATCCGGAGATCGACTTCACCGCCGGCCCGTTCTACGTGCCCACCAAGGCGCGGGACTGGCCATCGGTGCCGCGTCGGGTCGCCGGGGTCAGCGCGTTCGGGCTCGGTGGCACCAACGCGCACGTCATCGTCGAGCAGCCGCCACCCGACGACCCGGCCGAGGCCCCGGGCACCGGGCCGTGGCTGCTGCCGGTGTCCGCGCGTACCCCGGCCGCGTTGCGTGCGGCGCTCACCCGGCTACGCCGCCACCTGGCCGGCGCCGCTGCGGCGCTGCCCGAGGTGGCCGCCACCCTGGTGCTCGGCCGGCGGGCCTTCGCGTACCGGGCCGCCGTGGTCGCCGCGGACCTGCCCGGCGCGCTCGCCGCGCTGGACGTGCTGCTCGACACCGACGCCCAGATCGCCGGCGAGGGCGGCCCGCTCCGCGATCTGGCGGCCGACTGGGTGGCCGGGCGGAACGTCGACTGGGACGCCCTGCATCCCGAGGGCACCGTCCGACGCACCGGGCTGCCCACCTATCCGTTCCAGCGCCAGCGGTACTGGATCGACCCCGTGCAGAAAGGTAAGCGGTGAACTGGTTCGTCTCCGCCGGAAGCCGACCCCAGGCGCCGGTGCGATTGTTCTGCCTGCCCTACGCCGGTGGCGGCGCGAGCGTGTTCCGGCGCTGGCAGCAGGGGATCGGCCCGGACGTCGAGGTGCTGCCGGTGCAGCTGCCCGGCCGGGAGAACCGGATCGGCGAGGATGCCCGCTTCGACGTTGCCGACGTGGCCGCCGCCATCGCCTCCCGCGCCGACCGCCCGTACGCGATCTACGGCCACTCGATGGGCGGCCGGGTCGGCTTCGAGGTGGTCCGGGAACTACTGCGGACGGGGGCGCCGCTGCCCCTGCGGCTCTACGTCGGTGGCGCCCGCGCCCCGCACGTCACCGCGGCCAGTCTCTTCGACGGGCTGTCCCGAGTGGACGACGAGGAACTGCTGCGCCGTCTCGGCGACGGGGGCGGCCTCCCCGCCGAGCTGCTGGATCACCCCGAGCTGGTGGAGCTGCTGCTGCCGCTGCTGCGGGCCGACTTCGGCCGGGTGGACAGCTACCGCTACGTCCCCGGTGAGCCGCTGCCGGTGCCGATCGTCGCGTTCAGCGGCGTGCACGATCGGGCGGTGACCCGCGAGCACAGCCTCGCCTGGGCGGAGCACACCGCCGCCGGATTCACCCTGCACGAGATCGGCGGCGGGCACTTCTTCCTGCTCGACCAGCTCGCCGAGCTGCTGGCCCCACTCCGTACCGACCTGGCCGCCGCGGTCGCCGCCGACCGGGCCGGCCCCGCGTCGCCGCCCAGCACCGTCGCCGCGCCCTGCGCCGGCGCGAAGGCCGCGCACCGGGTGCCGCT
This sequence comes from Micromonospora sp. NPDC048999, assembly GCF_040649295.1. NCBI lineage: Bacteria > Bacillati > Actinomycetota > Actinomycetes > Micromonosporales > Micromonosporaceae > Micromonospora > Micromonospora sp. NPDC048999. The sequence continues at coordinate 37,777 of NZ_JBEZFI010000013.1, forward strand.
CGGCGACACCGGCTGGTCGGTGTGGCGGGACGCGCTCCTGCGCGGCACCGGCTTCCCGGCCGACGGGCTGACCCGGTTCCACACGCCGCACGCCGCCGCCGCGGCCGACGAGCTGATCGCCACCGGCACCGGCGCGGACCGGTTCGACAAGGAGTTCGACGAGGCGGTCCGGGTGTCCGCCCACCGGATCAGCGAGCTGGCCGCCGATCCGCTCCTGCGCGAGGCCGTGACCTGGCAGAACCCCGGCGCGCTCGTCGCCCTGGAAGGTCTGGTCCGCGGCGGCGGCGACGCGGCCCGCAACGTGCGCCGCCGGGACCGGGAGCGCGCCCTGCTCAGATACTGGCAGCGCTACTGCGGCAAGAACGAGACGGTCGGTTTCTTCGGTCCGAGCTGCTGGGTCACGATCGATCCGGAGCAGCCTGAGGCCGCCCGGATCAGTCACGGCCCGGAGCTGACCCGCCGCCGCTGGGTCTGGTTCGAGTCGTGGGCGCTGGCCGCGTACGCCGACACGCTCGGCGCGGACCTGGCCGTGCGTCGCTGGTGGCCGCCGATGCTCTGCGCCCACCTGAGCCTGCGCGACCGCGCCGTGCTGCGCCCCGGCCGGCCGCCGGTGCCGCTGTCCGCGGTGGAGGCGGCGCTGCTCGCCGCCATGGACGGCCGCCGGTCCGCGTACGTGCTGGTGACCGACCCGGCCGTCGGGCTGCGCCGCCCCGAGGACGGCTACGCGCTGCTGGAGCGGCTGGTGGCCCGGGAGCTGATCACCTGGGACGCCGCGCTGCCGGTCAGACCCGACGCCGAGCAGGTGCTCACCGACCGGATCGAGGCCATCGGCGACGAGCCGCTGAGGGCGGCGGCGCGGGCCGGCTGGGACCGGCTGCGCGCCGCGCGGGACGCGGTCGCCGGCGCGGCCGGCGACCCCGAGCGGCTGCGCGCCGCCAACGGGGCGCTCAACGCCACCTTCACTGAGCTGACCGGGGCCGAGCCCCGACGGCGGGACGGCCAGATGTACGCCGGCCGGACGATCTGCTACGAGGACACCAGCCGCGACCTCGACGTGGTCTTCGGCGCGCCGCTGCTGGCCGACCTGGCCGCACCGCTCGATGTGCTGCTGCGTGCCGCCCGGTGGCTGGTCGAGGCGCTGGCCGAGGCGTACGGGGAGGTGTTCCGGGGGCTCTACGAGGAACTGCGCGCCGAGGCCGGTGCCGGGCCGGTCCTCCTGTCCGACCTCTGGTTCCTCGTGCAGGGCCTGTTCTGGGGCACCGGCGACCGGCCGGTCGACGCGGTCTCCGCCGAGTTCGCGGCGCGCTGGGCCGGGCTGTTCGGGCTGGACGCGCTGCCCGCCGGCACCACCGAGATCCGGCTGCGGGTCGCCGACCTCGCCGGGCGGATCGACGAGGTGTTCCCCGGCACCCGGCCGGACTGGTCCAACGGCGTGATCCACAGCCCCGACCTGCAGATCTGCGCGACCGACGCGGACGCGTTGCAGCGCGGCGACTACACCGCAGTGCTGGGTGAGCTGCACGCGGCCTGGTCGTCGTTCGACTGCTCGGCCTTCACCCCGTCGCACCCGGACGTCGAACGGCTGCGCACGGCGCTCGCCACCGACCTGGGCGAGCGGCGGATCCGGCTGCTGTTCCCGGACGACTGGCCGCGCCGGACCAGCCGCGTCGCCGAGGCGCTGACCGGCCCGACCGACCGGCACCTGGCCTTCCAACCGGCCTCGGGCGGCGACCCGGCCCGGGTCCTGCCCACCGTGGACCTCACCGTCACCGACTCCGACGGCCGGCTCGTCGCCACCGCCTCGGACGGCCAGCGCTGGCCGCTCACCGAGGTCTTCGCCGAGCTGCTCAGCGCGCACGCGGTCGACGGCTTCAAGCTGGTCGCCGCCGCGCCGTACACCCCCCGGATCACCCTCGACAACCTGGTGGTGGCCCGGCAGACCTGGCGGACCACGGTGGGGGAGAGCGGCCTCGCTGCCGCCACCCGCGAGCGGGAGCGCTTCCTCGCGGTTCGGGCCTGGCGCCATCGGCTCGGGCTGCCGGAGCAGGTCTACGTCAAGCTCGGCACCGAGACCAAGCCCTGCTTCGTCGACCTGGGCAGCCCCGGTTTCACGAACATGTTCTGTGCAATGGTCCGGGCCGCCGGGGTCGACGGCGGCGACGACGTGTCGCTGGTGGTCAGCGAGATGCTGCCCACCCCGGAACAGGCCTGGGTGCCGGACGCCGCCGGCCACCGGTACTTCAGCGAACTGCGCCTGCAGATCGTGGATGACCATCGGGAGCCCAGCCGATGAGCCGGAGTCACCTGCTGCCGCTCGGCGACACCGGTTGGTCGGTGTGGCGGGACGTGGTGCTGCGTACCGCCGGCTTCCCGGCGGACGGGCTCGACCACTTCGCCGCGCCGGGGGCGGCGGCCGTCGCCGATGCCCGGCTCTCCGGCGCGGGCAGCCCCGAACTGCTCGACGAGGCGCTGCGCGCGGCGTTCGCCGAGTCCTCGGCGGCGGCCGGGAAGATCGCCGAAGACCCGCTGCTGCGCGAGGCGGTCACCTGGCAGAACCCGGACATGCTCGGCGCGCTCGACGGCCTGTTGCGGACCGACCCGGCGGTGCGCAACAAGCCCCGCCGTAAGCGGGAGATCGCCGTGCTGCGCTACTGGCAGCGCTACTGCGGCAAGTCGGAGACCATCGGCTTCTTCGGCCCGGTCTGCTGGGGGGTTGTCGACCCCGCCGACCCGTACACCCGGCTGATCCCCGGGCCCGATCTGGTCGCCCGCCGCACGGTCCACTTCGAGGCGTGGGCGCTGATGGCGTACGCCGACCGGCTCGCCGACGATCCGGCCGTCCGCCGGTGGTGGGCCCCGGAGCTGCCGCCGCACCTGACCGTCGAGGGACGGCAGCTCCGCCGGCCGTTGCATCCACCGATCGAGCTGTCCCCGGTCGAGGCGCGGCTGCTCGCCGGCTGCGACGGGCGGACCCCGGCGGTCGCGCTGGTGGAGCGAGTACGCGCCGACGGTGGACTGCGGACCGCCACCGACGGTTTCCTGCTGCTGGACCGGCTGGTCGAACGGGAGCTGCTCACCTGGGACGCCGGCCTGCCCAACAACCCGCACGCGGAGCAGGTGCTCGACCAGCGGATCGCCGCGATCGGCGACCCGGCGGCGCGCGCCCGGGTGGCCGCCGACTTCGAGCGGCTCCGGGCGGCCCGGAACGAGGTGGCCGCGGCGGCCGGGGACCCGGACCGGCTCGGTGCGGCCCTCGCCGCGTTGAACGCCGAGTTCACCGGGGTCACCGGCCGGCCGGCCACCCGGCACGGCGGGCAGATGTACACCGGACGGACCCTCGTCTACGAGGAGGCCGGACGCGACCTGGAGTTCCGCCTCGGGTCGGCGGTGCTCGACGCGCTGGCCGCCCCCCTCGGGGTGGTGCTGCAGACCGCCCGCTGGCTGACCGCCGAGATCGGCGCCGGCTGCGAACGGATCCTCGCCGACCTGTACGCCGAACTCGCCGCGGCCGGCCCGGTGCGGCTGGCCGACATCTGGTCGCTGGCCCAGGGGCTCCTCACCGCCCCCGACGGCCCGGTCGCCGCGGCCGGCGTCGCCTTCACCGCCCGGTGGGCCGCGCTGTTCGGCCTGCACGACGTGCCGGCGGCGCAGCCCGAGGTGCGGTTGAACAGCGCCGACCTGGCCGACCGGGTCCGGCAGCTGTTCCCCGCCGACGCGCCCGGCTGGCCCTCCGCCCGGATCCACAGCCCCGACGTGCAGCTCAGCGCGGTCAGCGTCGAGGCGCTCAACCGGGGCGAGTTCGTGGCGGTCCTCGGCGAGCTGCATCCGGCCACCACACCGTTCGACAGCGCGGTGTTCAGCCCGTTCCATCCCGACCCGGCGGTGCTGCGCGCCGGCCTCGACGCCGACCTCGGTCCGGCCCGGATCCGGCCGCTCTACCCGGCCGACTACCCCCGGCTGGCGACCCGAACCACCTGGCACTTCGCCGGTCCGGCGGACCGGCAGCTCGGGATCGACACCGCGCGTGGGGCCGACGTGGAGCGGCTGGTCCCGGCGACCGGCGTGCGGGTCGAGTTCACCGGCGGCGAGTTGACCGCGGTGCTTCCCGACGGGTCCCGCTGGCCGCTGGTGGAGGTCTTCGCCAGTGTCCTCGGCGCGCTGCTGCTGGACAGCTTCAAGCTGGTGGCGCCGGCGGCGTTGACCCCGCGCATCACCATCGACCGGCTCGTCGTCGCCCGCCGCACCTGGCGGACCACGGTCGGCGAGTCCGGCCTGGCCGGTCACGCCGGCGAGACCGAGCGGTTCCTCGCCGCACGCCGGTTCCGAGCCCGGCTCGGCCTGCCCGATCGGGTGTTCGTCAAGGTCGGGACCGAGGTCAAGCCCTGCTACGTCGACCTGACCGGCCCGCTGTACGCGCAGTCGCTCTGCGCCATGGTCGACGCCGCGGCCCGGACCGGCCCGGACGTCGCTCTGATGGTCAGCGAGCTGCTGCCGGGCCCGGACCAGGCGTGGGTGACCGATGCCCACGGCGAGCGCTATGTCAGCGAGATCCGGCTGCAGGTGACCGATCCTGCCGCCTTCCGTACGAATGAGGAGCACCGGTGACCACGAGTCCGACCATCTCCGTCCTGCACGGCGTGCCGCTGCCGTACCCGGAGGCGACGCTGGTCGAGCTGGTCACGGCTCAGGCCGCCCGTACCCCGGACGCGGTCGCCGTGCGGCAGTGGGACGACGTGCTCAGCTACCGCCAGCTCGTCGAGCGGGCCGCCCACCTGGCGCTGGTCCTGCGCGAGCAGGGCGTGGGACCGGAGACCCGGGTCGGCATCTGCGCCTCCCGCAGCCCCGAGCTGGTGGTAACCGTGCTCGGTGTGCTGATGGCGGGCGGCTGCTACGTGCCGCTGGACGCCGGCGGCCCGCGTCAACGGCTGCGGGACATCATCGCCGACGCCGGCGTCGGTCTGGTGGTGGGTGACCTGGCCGAGGCGGAGTTCGGGGCGTCGCCGGGCCTGCGGACCCTCTCCCCGTCGACCGCCGCGCTCCACCGCGCGGCGCCGCTCGAACCGCCGTCCTGCCCGGCGACACCGGACAACACCGCCCACGTGCTCTTCACCTCCGGGTCGACGGGCCGCCCCAAGGGGGTGCTCACCACCCACCGCAACATGGTCGCGTTCACCATCGGGATGATTGCGATGACCGGCGCCGACGCCGACGTACGCAGCCTCGGCATCGCCTCGCTCGGCTTCGACGCGATCACCATGGACCTGTTCGTGCCGCTGCTGCTCGGTGGCGCGGTGCAGCTGATCGGCACCGCCGACCGGGCCGACCCGGTCCGGCTGGCCCGGTTCATCGCCGCGCACGAGGTGAACTGGGGTTTCATCACGCCGACCGTGCTCGCCCTGCTCGACCCGGCGGACGTGCCGGCCTTGCGGGTGCTGCTCTGCGGCGGCGAGGCGGTCCCCGCCGAGCTGGCCGCCCGCTGGGTCCCCGGCCGGCGGTTCCTCAACGGCTACGGCCCCACCGAGAGCACCGTGCTGGTGGTCGTCGGCGACCTCACGGCCGCCGACGCCGCCGAACCGGTGCCGATCGGCCGCCCGCAGCCGAACCACCGGGCGTACGTGATGGACGCGCAGCTGCGCCCGGTACCGCCGGGGGAGACCGGCGAGCTGCTGATCGGCGGTCCGGGGCTGGCCAACGGATACCTCAACCGGCCGGGGCTCACCGCCGAGCGGTTCGTGCCCGACCCGTCCGGCGACCGGCCCGGCGAGCGGCTCTACCGCACCGGCGACCTCGTGTACCAGGCGCCCGACGGCCGGATCGTCTACCTGGGCCGGGCCGACCGGCAGGTCAAGATCCGCGGCCAGCGGATCGAGCTGGGCGAGGTGGAGGCGGTGCTGGGCGGGCACCCCGGCGTCGACCGGGTCGCCGTGGAGGCGGTGCCCGGCCCGGCCGGCACCGAGCTGGTCGCCTTCCTCACCCCCGCCGACGCCCCCGACGACGACGCGCTGCGGGCGTACGCCGGGCCCCGGCTGACCACCGCGATGCTGCCGGCCCGCACGGTGCGGCTGGCCGAGCTGCCGGTCAGCTCGACCACGGGCAAGCTGGACCGGCCGTCGCTGCGCGCCCTGGCCGTGTCCCTTTCGGACGCCCCGGTGGACGAGAGCGACGACGGTGACCCGGTCGAGCGCGCCGTCCGGCGGGTCTGGACCCGGCTGCTCGGCGCGATCCCGCACCCGGACAGCGACTTCCTCACCGCCGGCGGCAACTCGATCGCCGCGATGCGGCTGGTCGCCGCGCTCCGCGCGGAGCTGGGCCGGCAGGTCGACACCCGGGACCTGTTCACCGGCCGTACCTTCGCCGCCCTGCTCGACCGGGTCCGCGCCGCCGCCCCCGCCGACGGCGACGGGCTGACCACCGGCAACCCGCCGACCCTCTCCCCGCCCCAGCGGCGGTTGTGGTTCATGGACCAGATCGCCCCGTCCAGCGCGCCCTACAACATCGCCGTCGCGCACCGACTGCGCGGCCCGCTGGACATTGCCGCGCTCGGCGCCGCGCTGCGCGCCGTGGCCGAGCGTCACGACGTGCTGCGGTGGCGGATCCCGCAGACCGGCGGTGTGCCGTACGCGGTCCGCGAGGAGCCGACCGACGTGGCCGTCCCGGTGGTGGACCTGACCGGTGCCGCCGACGCCGAGGCGGAGCTGGCCACCATGCTGGCCGCCGGAGCTGGCCACGCGTTCGACCTGGCCACCGGGCCACCCTGGCAGGTCACCGTCTACCGGCTCGGCTCCGACGAGCACGTCCTCGCCATGACCATGCACCACGCGGTCTTCGACGGCTGGTCCGAGGCGCTGCTCTACGACGACCTCGCCGCCGGGTACGCCCGCGCGGTCAACGGCGAGCCGCCAGCCCGGCCCGCGCTGCCCGCCACGTACGCCGACTACGCGGTGTGGCGAGCCGAGCGGGACCGCCGCCGGGGCGCGGCCGACCTGGCCTGGTGGACCGAGCACCTGGCCGGCGCGCCGACCGTGCTCGACCTGCCCCGCGACCGTCCTCGCCCGACGGTGCAGACCTACGCCGGCGCCGAGGCCGCGGTCATGCTGTCCGAAGCCGCCGACCGGGGGGTACGCGAGCTGGCCGCGCGGCGCGGCACCACCGTCGCCGCCGTGCTGCTTGCCGGCTTCGGCGAGCTGCTGCGCCGGATCACCGGCGTCGACGACCACGTGCTCGGCGCGATCGTCGCCGACCGACGGCTGGCCGCCTTCGATGACGTCATCGGCTTCTTCATCGACACCGTGCCGGTCCGGGTCCGGGGCGGCGGGGCCAGCTTCGCCGAGCTGGTCGACCGCTGCGCCACCGAGCTGCAGGAGGTGACCGAGCACCCCGGCGCACCCCTGGAACGGATCGTCGAGGCGCTCGGCGTCGGCCGGGACACCTCCCGGGCCCCGCTGGTGCAGGTGCTGTTCAACGTGCTCAACTTCGTGTCACCCCGGCTCGACCTGGCCGGCGTGACCGTCGAGCCGGCACCGGTGCCGAAGCCCGGCTCGCCCTTCGACATCACCGTCTACGTGGTGGAACGAGCCGGCCTGGCCGGCGTCGAGGTGGTGCACAATCCGGATCTGTTCGACGCCGACCGGATCGAGGCGCTCCTGGCCGACCTCGCCGGACTGGTCGGCGCCCTGGCCGCCGACCCCGACGCCCCGGCCGACAAGGTGGCCGCCGAGCTGCCCCGGCCGGCGGTCCGGGTGGCCGCCCTCGGCGCGATGACCGTCGCGGCCGCCGAGCCGGCCCGGGTTTCCCTGCCCGCCGGGCCGGACGCGCTCACCGCCACCGAGGAGCTGATCGCCGGCATCTGGCAGGAGGTGCTCGGCCGGGACCGGGTGGGGGTCGCCGACAACTTCTTCGACATCGGCGGCCACTCGATGGCCCTAGCCGCGGTGCACGCCCGGCTCAACGAGGCCACCGGCCGCTCGATCGCCATGCTCGACCTGTTCCGCCACCCGACCGTGCGGGCCCTCGCCGCCAGCCTCGACGGCGCCGCCGACCGGCCGGAACTGGCCCGCGCCGCGCTGCGCGCCGCCGCCCGCCGCGGCCGGGCCCGCCGAACCCCACCTCGACGACCGAACCAACCGTGACGCCGCAACCCTTCCCGCCGGCCACCGTCCGGCACCCGTGCAACGAAGGACGACCCCGATGAACAACGACATGGTCACCGAACACCCCGCCGACGACGGCATCGAACCGATCGCCGTCGTCGGACTCGCCGCCCGCCTGCCCGGCGCCGCCGACGTGGCGGAGTTCTGGCGCAACCTGGTCGACGGCGTGGAGTCGGTCACCGAGCTGACCCGTGAGGAGCAGCTCGCCCGGGGCGCCCTGATCCAGGAGGTGGACGATCCGGGCTGGGTGCACCGGGCCCCGCTGATCGACGGCTACGACGAGTTCGACGCGGGCCTGTTCGGGATGACCGCCCGCGAGGCCGAGATCACCGACCCGCAGCATCGGATCTTCCTGGAGGTCTGCTACACCGCGCTGCAGGACGGCGGCTACGACCCGGGCCGCTACGACGGTGCGATCGGCGTCTACGCGGGCACCGGCAACAACACCTACCTGCACGAGTTCGTGAAGCGCAACAAGCGGGTCGGCGGCAGCCCGCACGGCACCGTCTCCATCGCCACCGCCACCTCGCCGAACTACGTCGCCACCAACGTGTCGTACCGGCTGGACCTGCGCGGGCCGAGCCTGACCCTGCACACCGCCTGCTCCAGCTCGCTGGTCGCGTTCCACCTGGCCTGCGAGGCGCTGCGCAACGGCGAGTGCGACATGGCCCTGGCCGGCGGCGTCAACATCGAACTGCCGCACGTCGGCTACCTCGGCATGGAGGGCTTCACCTCCCCGGACGGCCGGTGCCGCCCGTTCGACGCCGACGCCAACGGCACCGTGTGGGGCAGCGGCGCCGGGGTGACCCTGCTCAAGCGCCTCTCCGACGCGATCGCCGACGGCGACACCGTCCGTGCGGTGGTGCTCGGCAACGCGATCAACAACGACGGCGCCGGCAAGGTCGGCTTCACCGCGCCGAGCATCGACGGCCAGATGGAGGCGGTGGCGCAGGCGGTCGGGTTGGCCGCGATCGACCCGCGCACCATCAGCTACGTCGAGGCGCACGGCACCGGCACCGCGCTGGGCGACCCGATCGAGGTCGCCGCCCTCTCCGCCGTCTACACCCGGGACACCGACGACCGGGGCTGGTGCGGCATCGGCTCGGTGAAGTCCAACATCGGCCACCTCAGCCAGCCCTCCGGCATCGTCAGCGTGATCAAGACGGTGCTCGCCATGGAGCACGGTCTGATCCCGCCGACCATCAACTACGAGACGCCGAACCCGGCGATCGACTTCGCCGACACCCCGTTCTACGTGGCCAACACCCTGACCAAGTGGGACACCGACGGGGTGCCGCGCCGGGCCGGGGTCAGCTCCTTCGGCATCGGCGGCACCAACGCGCACGTGGTGCTGGAGGAGGCTCCGGCCGCGCACCGGGCCGAGCGGCCGGCCCGCCCCGCGCACCTGCTGCAGGTGTCGGCGAAGACCCCCGCCGCGCTGGACGCGGCGGTGCGACGGCTCGCCGACCACCTGGAAAACGGGGGCGGAGGCGGCACCGAGCCGTTCACCACCGCCGAAGGCGGCGCCGGGATGCTCGCCGACGTCGCGCACACGCTGCGCGTCGGGCGCAAGGAGTACGCGCACCGCGCCGCCGTGGTCGCCGCCGACCCCACGACGGCGGCCGCGTTGCTTCGTGATCCCAAGCGCGGACACCGAGGCCTGACCGACCGTCCAGCCCCGAAGGTGGCTCTCCTCTTTTCCGGCCAGGGCTCCCAGTACGCCGGCATGGGCGCCCAGCTCTACGCCGAGGACCCTGGCTTCGCGGCCACCGTGGACGAGTGCGCCGAGCTGCTCCGTCCCGAGCTGGGCCTGGACATCCGCGACCTGATCCTCGGCCGCGACCCGGAGGCGGGGGAGAAGCTCACCGAGACCCGCTACACCCAGCCCGCCCTGTTCACCGTCGAGTACGCGCTCGCCCTGCTCTGGCAGCGGTCCGGGGTCACCCCGGCCGCGATGATCGGCCACTCCATCGGCGAGTACGTCGCCGCCACCGTGGCCGGCGTGCTCACCCTGCCGGACGCGCTGAAGGTGGTGGCCGCGCGGGGCCGGCTCATGCACTCCCTGCCCGCCGGGTCGATGCTGGCCGTGTCGCTGGACGAGTCGACGGTCGCCGACCGGCTGCCCGAGGGGCTCTCCGTCGCCACCGTCAACGGCCCGGGCACCTGTGTGGTGGCCGGTGAGACCGCCCTGGTCGAGGAGTTCGCCGCCACCCTCAAGGGCAAGAGCAAGATGCTGCGGACCTCGCACGCGTTCCACTCGCCGATGATGGAGCCGATCCTCGACGAGTTCACCGCGCTGATGGCCGCTGTGCCGCTGCGCCCGCCGGCCGTGCCGTTCCTGTCCAACGTGACCGGCACCTGGATCACCGAGGCGCAGGCCACCGACCCGGCGTACTGGGCGGCGCACCTGCGCCGGCCGGTCCGCTTCGGCGCCTGCGTGGCCGCCCTGCTCGCCGAGGGCACCTGGGCGCTGGTCGAGTGCGGTCCGGGCCGGCAGCTGGCCAACCTGGCCCGGATGCAGGTGGCCAAGGCGTCCGAGGCGCAGCGGAAGCTCACCCCGCTGGGCAGCCTGCCCGGGGCGGGCGAGTCCACCGGCGACCTGGCCACCCTGCTGGGCAGCGCCGGCGCGCTCTGGTGCGCGGGCGTGCCGGTGCGGCCGGCCGCCGACCCGGACGCCCGCCGGGTGCCGCTGCCCGCGTACCCGTTCGAGCGCCGCCGCTACTGGGTCGACCCGGACCCGCACGAGCAGGTCGCGGCGGCCCCGGCGGAGAGCGGCCCCCGGCCGCTGCCGGAGTGGTTCGCGGTGCCGGTGTGGCGGCAGGCCGCCCCGGCCCGGGCCGTCGCGCCGCTGGGCCGGTGTCTGGTGCTGGCCGACGGCCCACGCGGCGAGGCGCTGGCCGCGGCGCTGCGGGCCGCCGGGGACGACCCGGTCGAGGTACGCGCCGGCGACGCCTTCGCCGCCACGGCGACCGGCTTCCGGCTGCGTCCTGGCGTGCGCGAGGACCACGAGGCCCTCGTCGCCGCGCTCGGGGCCGACCTGCCGCGCCGGATCGTGCACGCGTACGCGCTGGACGGGGAGCCGGTCGGGACGGACCTCGTCGCCGCCTGGGCCGCCCAGGACCGGGGCTTCTTCAGCGCGCTGCACCTGGTGCAGGCGCTCGCCGGTGCCGGCCTGACCGCCGACGAGCACGGCGTCACCCTCGACCTGGTCACCGCCGGCATCGGCGACGTACGCGGCGACGAGCTGGTCCGCCCGGAACACGCCACCCTCGCCGGCCTGGCCCGGGTGCTGCCGGTGGAGCTGCCCGGCCTCACTGTCCGGCTGGTCGACGCCGACTTCAGTGCCCGCGGGGTCACCGCCCTGGTCGGCGAACTGCGCAGCCCGGTCGACCCGGAGCACCCGGAGGTGGCGCTGCGCCGCGACCGGCGCTGGGTGGGCGGGTACGAGCAGGTCACCGTGGACGCCGAGGGCGAGCCGGGCGCGCTGATCGAGGAGGGCCGCTACCTGATCACCGGCGGTCTCGGCGGCATCGGCGTCACCCTGGCCGAGGACTTCGCCCGGCGGGTACGCGCCAAGCTGGTGCTGCTGGCCCGGTCCGGCCTGCCGGAGCGGGACCGGTGGGACGAGCACCTGGCGGTGCACGGCGGCGCCGACCGGGCCGGCCGGGCCATCGCCGCGATCCGCCGGATGGAGGCGGCCGGGGCCGAGGTGCTGGTGCTCGCCGCCGACGTCACCGACCCTGCCGACCTGCGCCGGGTCCGCGAGGCCGCCGAGGCCCGGTTCGGCGGGCTGGACGGCATCGTGCACGCCGCCGGCCTGCCCGGTGGCGGCATGGCCGAGATCAAGGAGCGGGCCGAGGCGGAGCGGGTGCTCGCCCCGAAGCTGGCCGGCACGCTCGCCCTCGCCCAGGTCTTCGGTGACCTGCCGCTGGACTTCGTGGCGCTGTGCTCCTCGATCACCGCGGTGATCGGCGGCTTCGGCCAGGTCGACTACTGCGCGGCGAACAACTTCCTGGACGCGTTCGCCCGCGCCGGCACCGGCTTCCGGGCGCCTGTGGTCGCGCAGAACTGGGGCGGTTGGGCCGAGGTCGGCATGGCCGTGGAGACCGACTCCCCGGCCGGGTTCCGGGCCGCCGGCCGGGACGTCGTCACCAGCCCGGTGAACCACCCGGTGCTCACCACCAAGGTGGTCGGCCCGGACGGCACGGTGCTGCACGGCCTGGTCTCCGCCGGCACCCACTGGCTGCTCGACGAGCACCGGATCGGCGGCGTGCCGGTGGTGCCCGGCACGGCCCACCTGGAGTCGGCGCGCGCGGCGGTGACCGCCGCGCTGCCCGCTCCCGGCCCTCAGGCGGCGGTGGAGCTGCGGGACGTGGTCTTCCTGGAGCCGTTCTCCGTGCCCGATGGCACGGTCGCCCAGTACCGGGTGGAGCTGACGCCCACCGAGGACGGGGTGGACTTCACCGTCGCCAGCCTGGCCGCCGGCCAGCTTCGGACCCACGTCCGGGGCACCGCCGGCTGGACCGAGGAGCCGGCCCCGCCGGCGGGCGTGCCCACCGTAGCCGGTAGCCGGGTCGACGACGACGCGTCGTTCGGCCGGGGCCGCACCAGCATGCTCACCTTCGGGCCGCGCTGGGCCGGGCTGGCCGAACACCACCTTGGCGCGGGGGAGGAGCTGGCCCGGATCGAGGCGCCGGCCGCCGCCCTGGGCGACCTGCCCGACTGGGGGATGCACCCGGCGCTGCTGGACGTGGCCACGGCCTTCGGCCGGGGCCAGGGCTCCGGCACCTACCTGCCGCTGTCCTACGGCCGGATGGTGGTGCGCGGCGCGCTGCCGGCGAGCTTCCACAGCCACCTGCGGCACCGGGCCAGCGCCACCGACGAGGTGGTGGCGGCCGACCTGTCCCTGGTGGACGCCGAGGGCCGGGAACTCGTCGCGATCAGCGACTTCGTGCTGCGCCGGGTCGACCAGAGCGCGGTCACCGGGGGCCTCACCGACACCCCGGCCGCCCCGGCCGAGGCGGGCCCGACCCCGGCGACCGAGGACATCCGGCCGGTGGACGGGGCGGAGGCGTTCCGCCGCAGCCTCGCGGCCGGGCTCGGCGCGCAGGTGGTCATCGCCACCCGTACCGTCGCCGACATCCGCCGCCGGGCCAGCCGGGTGACCACGGAGAGCCTGGAGACGGAGGCCGAGCCGACGCTCTCCGCGCCGACCGCCGCCGGCGGCGGCTCGGCCGCGCCCTCGACGGAGCTGGAGAAGACCATCGCCCAGGTCTGGCGGGACGGGCTCGGCGTGACCGAGGTCGGCGTGGACGACGACTTCTTCGCCCTCGGCGGCAACTCGCTGGTCGCGGTCCAGCTCATCGCCGCGATGCGGAAGGCCACCGGGGTGCGGCTGCCGATGCGCAGCCTCTTCGAGACCCCCACGGTCGCCGGGCTGGCCGCCCGGATCGAGGAGCTGCGCGCCGCCCAACCCGCCGACGAGCCGGCCGCGCCGGCGACCATCCCGGCCATCCCGCGCCTGCCCCGCGCCTGACCACGACGAACAGGAGAGACCGCACCATGAGCGATACGGCGACCACCCTTCCGGTGGTCATCGAGAACGACGGTCGGGGCCTGACCGACCTGATCGATGCCCGCCGCGCCGAACTGCGCGCCAGCCTCGCCGAGCACGGCGGGCTGCTCTTCCGCGGCTTCGACGTCGGCGGGGTGGACGGCTTCGACCGGGTGGTCCGTGCCCTGTCCGGCGAACCGCTGACCTACACGGAGCGCTCCTCGCCCCGGCACTCCATCAAGGGCCGGGTCTACACCTCGACCGACTACCCGCCGGACGAGGAGATCTTCCTGCACAACGAGAACTCGTACCAGGCGCGTTGGCCGCTGACGCTGTTCTTCTACTGCATCACCCCGCCGGAGACCCTGGGCGCCACCCCGCTCGCCGACGTGCGCCGGGTGTACGCCGAGATCGACCCGGTGGTGCGCGAGGAGTTCATCCGGCGGCGCTGGATGCTGGTGCGCAACTTCCACGGCGACTTCGGCACCCGCTGGCAGGAGGTGTTCAACACCGAGAGCCGGGCCGAGGTCGAGGCGTACGCGGCCGCGAACGGGATCACCGTGGAGTGGGTCGGCAAGGACGGCCTGCGGACCCGGGCGGTCCGGCACGTGGTGCACCACCGGCCCGGCTCGGACGCCCCGCGCTGGTTCAACCACGCCACCTTCTTCCACCTGTCCACCCTCCCGAAGGACTACCAGGAGGGCCTGCTGGCCATGTTCGGCCCCGACGGGCTGCCGTCGAACACCTACTACGGCGACGGCGGCGAGATCCCCGCCGACGTCATGGACCACCTGCGGGCCGCCTACCGGGCCGCCACCGTCCGCTTCGACTACCAGCGCGACGACGTGCTGGTGGTGGACAACATGACCGCCGCACACGGCCGGGAGCCGTTCACCGGCCCCCGCAAGATCGCCGTCGCGATGGCTGAGCCGCACACCCCCGACACCCCTGGAGCGAACTGAGATGGCCGAAACCCGATTCCTGGTCGTGCGCAACGACGAGGAGCAGTACTCGATCTGGTCGGCCGACCGGGAGCTCCCCGCGGGCTGGCACGACGCCGGTTTCGCCGGCACCCGTGAGGAGTGCCTGGCCCACGTCGACACCGTCTGGACCGACATGCGTCCCCGCTCCGTACGCGAGGCACAGTCATGAGCGAGCGCCAGCGAGCGAATCATCGGTACAGCGTCGTGGTGCCTCATGCCGACGCCGAGCGGAGCGAGGTGGCGGCATGACCGAGGAGTGGACCTTCCCGGCCTCCTTCGCCCAGGAGCGGGTGTGGCTGGCCAACCAGCTCGACGCCGACTCGCCGGTCTTCAACATCGCTGTCCCGATGCGCTTCCCGGTCGGCGTCGACGCGGAGAGCGCCACCGGCATCGTGAACAAGATCCTGGCCCGGCACGAGTCGCTCCGGACCCACCTGCGGGTCGACGACGGCGCCCTGGTGCAGGTGGTGCGGGCCCACGAGCCCGTCACGCTGCCCACCGTGGACCTGAGTCACCTGCCGGAGGCGGAGCGGCTCGCGGCGCTCGACGGGCTCCGCACGGAACTGGCCCGCACGCCGATCCCGCTGGACGCGCCGCCGCTGTGGCGGGCCCGGCTGGTCTGCCTCGGCGACACCTGGACGGTGGTGTGCGTGGTGCACCACGCGGTCTTCGACAGCCACTCGGCGGTGCTGCTCCAGCAGGAGCAGCAGGCGTTCACCGAGGCCGCGCTGACCGGCGGCGAGCCCGCCGTGCCCGACCTGCCCATCCAGTACGCCGACTTCGCGGTCTGGCAGCGCGACCAGCTCACCGGCGCGGAACTGGATCGCCAGCTCGCCTTCTGGACCGGCCACCTGGCCGGCGCGCCGGCGGTCACCGGCCTGCCGCTGGACCGGCCCCGCCCGGCACAGCTCGGCTTCGCCGGCGACGAGGTGCGCTTCGACCTGCCCGCCGGGCTGTTCGACCGGGTCAGGACCGTCGCGGCCGGCGCGTCGGCCACGCCGTACATGGTGCTGCTGGCCGGTTTCGCGGCGCTGCTGTCCCGGATCTCCGGCGACACCGACCTCGTGGTCGGGGTCTCCACCGCGGGCCGGGACAGCGCCGAGGTGGGCCCGCTGATCGGCATGTTCGTCAACCCGGTGGCGCTGCGCTGCGACGTCTCCGGCGACCCGACCTTTGCCGAACTGCTCGGCCGGGTCCGCGACGGCCTGGTCGACGCGATGGAGCACGGACAGACGCCGTTCCAGAAGATCGTCGAGGCGATCGCCCCGCAGCGCGACCCGTCGGTGCAACCGATCTTCCAGACCGCGCTGAACTTCATTCCCGACTCGGGCCTGGACCCGGTGGAACTGGGCACCACCAAGGATGACCTGGCGTTCGACATCGCCACCGACGAGGGTCGCCTGGTCTACCGGAGCGAGCTGTTCGACCGGGCCAGCGCCGAGGCGGTCGTCGACCGGTACGTCCGGCTGCTCACCGCCGCCGTCGCCGCCCCGGACCGGGCCGTCGCCGCGTTACCGCTGCTCGCCGACGCCGAACGCGACCTGGTGCTCGGCCTCGGGCCGGACGCCGCGCCCGAGGTGCCGCCGGCGACCGTGGTCGACGAGGTGCAGCGGCAGGCCGCGGCCACCCCGGACGCCGTCGCGCTGCTCTGCGACGGGGTGTCGCTGACGTACGCCGAGCTGAACGCCGCCGCCAACCGGCTCGCCCGGCTGCTGGTGACCCGCGGCGCCGGCCCGGAGGCCCGGGTGGCGCTCGCCCTGCCCCGCTCCCACGAGCTGCTGGTGGCGATCCTCGCGGTGCTCAAGACCGGCGCGGCGTACGTTCCGATCGACACCGCGTACCCGGCCGGGCGGATCGCCTACCTGGTGGAGGACGCCGAGCCGGCCCTGGTGGTGGCCACCCCGGACACCGCCGCGCTGGTGCCGTCCGGGGCGCTGGTACTGGACGCGACCGCGGGCTCGGACCAGCCCGACGCCGACCTCACCGACGCCGACCGGGTCGCCCCGCTGCGCCCCCACCACCCCGCGTACGTGCTCTACACCTCCGGCTCGACCGGGCGTCCCAAGGGCGTGGTGGTGGAGCACCGGGCGGTGACCGCCTACCTGGCCTGGGCCCGGCACACCTACCCGGGACTGTCCGGCACGGCGCTGCTGCACTCGCCGGTCTCCTTCGACCTCACCGTCACCGGCCTGCTCGGCACCCTCACCGCCGGCGGCACCGTCCGGCTCGCCGCGATCGACGCCCCGGCCGCCCGGGTCGGTGGCCGGCCGACCTTCCTCAAGGTCACCCCGAGCCACCTGCCGCTGCTGGACGGCGAGCTATCGCCCACCGTCGACCTGGTGATCGGCGGCGAGGCGCTGACCGGCGAGCAGCTCGCCACCTGGCGGGCCGCCCACCCCGACGTCGCCGTCATCAACGAGTACGGCCCGACCGAGGCCACCGTCGGCTGCGTCGCCGCCCGGATCGCCCCCGGCGAGCCGGTCCCGGCCGGCCCGGTGCCGATCGGCACGCCCACCTGGCACACCCGGGCGTTGCTGCTCGACGCCGCCGGGCAGCCGGTGCCGCCGGGCGTGGTCGGCGAGCTGTACGTGGCCGGCCCGCAGCTCGCCCGCGGCTACCACCGTCGCCCCGGCCTCACCGCCGAGCGCTTCCTGCCCTGCCCGTACGGGTCGCCCGGGGAGCGGATGTACGCCACCGGCGACCTGGCCCGCCGGCGTCCCGACGGCAGCCTGGAATATCTGGGCCGCCGCGACGACCAGGTCAAGGTGCGCGGCATGCGAATCGAGCTGGGCGAGATCGAGACCGCCCTGCTGGCCCACCCGGACGTCCGGGCGGCCGCCGTGGCGGTGCGTACCGACTCCGGCGAGCCCACCCTGGTCGGCTACCTGGTCGGCCCGGCCGACGAGGAGTCGGTCCGCGCCGCGCTGGCCCGGGAGCTGCCCACGCACCTGATCCCGGCGGCGCTGGTGCGGCTCGACGCGCTGCCGCTGACGCCGAACGGCAAGCTGGACCGGGCGGCGCTGCCCGCCCCGGCCGCCACCGTGCCGGCCGAGGACGCCTACCTCGCCCCGCGCACCGAGGCCGAGACCCTGGTCGCCGAGGTGTACACCGAGATCCTCCAGGTGGAGAAGGTCGGCGCCCTGGACGACTTCTTCGCCCTTGGCGGCAACTCGCTGCGCGGCATGCGGGCGATGGCCCGGATCCGGGCCGAGGTGGACGTCGAACTGCCGATGCGGGCGCTGTTCAGCAGCCCCGTGGTGGCGGACCTGGCGGCCCAGATCGAGCAGCGGATCGCCGCCGAGCTCGACGGGCTCTCCGACACCGAGGTCGCCGCGCTGCTCGCGGCGGAAGAGGAACGCAACTGATGACCGACCTGAAGGATCCGACCCGGGAAGCGGCCCGGCAGGCGCTGATCGCCAAGCGGCTGCGCGCCCGCCAGGCCGCCCCCGCGGCCCGGATCAGCCCCCGGCCCGCAGACGCCGAGGTGCCGCTGTCGTACGCCCAGGAGCGGGTCTGGTTCATGGACCAGCTCGCCCCGGGCGAGGCGGCGTACCACATCCCGGTGCCGCTGCGGGTGCGCGGCCCGCTCGACGTCGACGCGCTGCGCGCCGCGCTGGCCGCGCTCAGCGCCCGGCACGAGTCGCTGCGTACCCGCTTCCCGGCCGATTCGGACGGGCGCCCCACCGTGGTGGTGGAGGAGTTCGTCGAGGTGCCGTTGACCGTGGTGGACGCCGCCGACGAGGAGGCCGCGCAGGCCCTGGTCGAGGCGGCCGCCGCCGAACCGTTCGACCTGGCCCACGGGCCGCTGCTGCGCGCCCTGCTGATCCGGCTGGCTGACGACGACCACGTGCTCTTCCTCGGTCAGCACCACATCGTCGGCGACGGCTGGTCGGTGGACGTGCTGCTGCGCGACCTGATCACCCTGTACCGGGACGGCGAGCTGCCCACCCTGCCCGTCCAGTACGGCGACTTCGCCGTCTGGGAGGCGCAGGAGCTGGACGGTCCGCAGGCCCGGGCGCACATCGACTACTGGAAGCAGCGGCTCGCCGGGATCACCCCGCTGGAGTTGCCGCTGGACCGGCCCCGTCCGGCCACCCAGACCTACCGGGGCGACTTCGTCGAGTTCCGGCTCGACCTGGCCACCACCGACCGGCTCAACGCGCTCACCCGGGCCAGCGGCGGCACGCTGTTCATGACGCTGCTCGCCGCGTACCAGGTGCTGCTGGCCCGGCACGCCGGCCAGGACGACTTCGCCGTGGGCGCGTCGGTGGCCGGCCGGTCCGCGCCGGAGCTGGAGAACGTGGTCGGCATGTTCATCAACATGCTGCCGCTGCGGGCCGAGCTGGCCGGCGACCCGACCTTCACCGAGCTGCTGGAGCGCACCCGGCGCGGTGTGCTGGACGGCTTCGAGCACGCCGAGGTGCCGTTCGCCAAGGTGGTCCACGAGCTGGGACTGCCTCGCGACGTCAGCCGGTCGCCGGTGTTCCAGGCCATGTTCGTGCTGCAGAACTACGAGATGGGCCGCTTCCGAGAGGTCTCCGGCGCCGACGACGTGCGCTTCGCGTGGACGCCGATGGAGCTGCAGGCCACCCGGTTCGACTTCGAGCTGCACGCGGTGGAGACCGTCGAGGGGCTCTGGGGCAAGCTGGTCTTCAACACCGACCT
Source organism: Micromonospora sp. NPDC048999 (assembly GCF_040649295.1). Taxonomy (NCBI): domain Bacteria; kingdom Bacillati; phylum Actinomycetota; class Actinomycetes; order Micromonosporales; family Micromonosporaceae; genus Micromonospora; species Micromonospora sp. NPDC048999. The sequence continues at coordinate 57,129 of NZ_JBEZFI010000013.1, forward strand.
GTTCACCCGGGACACCGTCGAGCGGATCGCCCACCGGTGGACCACCCTGCTGACGTCGGTCGTCGCCGCACCGGACACTCCGGTCTCCCGGCTGGAGCTGCTGCCCGCGCCGGAACGGGCGCTGCTGGCGGCCTGGAACGACACCACCGCCGACTTCCCGCGTACGCAGACGCTGCACGGTCCGATCGAGGAGCGGGCCGCCACCACCCCGGACGCGGTCGCGGTCACCATCGACGGCAACAGCCTGACGTACGCCGAGCTGAACGCCGCCGCCAACCGGATCGCGCACCGGCTGCGCGCCGCCGGCGTCGGCCCGGAGACCCTGGTCGGGGTCTGCGCGGAACGCTCCCTCGAACTGGTCGCCGGCCTGCTCGGCGTGCTCAAGGCCGGCGGCGCGTACCTGCCGTTGGACCCGGAGTACCCGGCCGACCGGCTGGCCTTCATGGTCACCGACGCGGACGCGCCGGTGGTGCTGGTTCAGCAGCACCTGCGCGAGGTGCTGCCGGACACCGCCGCCACCGTCCTTGCCCTCGACGACGCCCCGGCCTGGGCCGACCAGCCGACCACCGACCCGCAGCCGGTCGCCGGCCCCGAACACCTGGCGTACGTCATCTACACCTCCGGCTCGACGGGCCGGCCCAAGGGGGTGCCGAACAGCCACCGGGGCATCGTCAACCGGCTCGACTGGATGCAGAAGACCTACCGCCTCGGCGCCGACGACGCGGTGTTGCAGAAGACGCCGGCCAGCTTCGACGTGTCGGTGTGGGAGTTCTTCTGGCCGCTGCGCGAGGGCGCCCGGCTGGTCCTGGCCAAGCCCGGCGGCCACAAGGACGCCGGCTACCTGCGTGACCTGCTGGTCGCCGAGCGGATCACCACCACGCACTTCGTGCCGTCCATGCTGACCGTCTTCCTCGCCGAGGACGGGATCGAGGCGGCCACCGCGCTGCGCCGGGTGATCTGTTCCGGCGAGGAGCTGCCGCTGGCCTCCGCGCTCGACTTCACCGCCCGGTTGCCCTGGTGTGGGCTGCACAACCTGTACGGCCCCACCGAGGCGGCCATCGACGTCACCGCCTGGCCCTGCGACCCGGCCCGCCTCGCCGGGCTGACCGGGGTGCCGATCGGCGCGCCGATCGCCAACCTGCGCCTGCACGTGTTCGACCCGGCCGGCAACGAGTGCCCGGTGGGCGTCGCCGGTGAGCTGCACATCGGCGGCGTCGGGCTGGCCCGCGGCTACCACCGCCGGCCGGCGCTGACCGCCGAGAAGTTCGTCCCCGACCCGTTCTCCGGCGAACCGGGCGCCCGCCTCTACCGCACCGGTGACCTGGCCCGCTGGGTGGCGCCACCGGCGCCGGGGGAGACCGGCGTCATCGAGTTCCTCGGCCGGATCGACCACCAGGTCAAGCTGCGCGGACTGCGCATCGAGCTGGGCGAGATCGAGAGCGCGCTGCGCGAGCAGCCCGGGGTGACCGAGACGGCGGTGATCGTCCGCGAGGACAGCCCCGGCGACAAGCGGCTCACCGCGTACCTGGTCGGCCCGGCCGAACACGCCGCGCTGAAGGCCGCGCTGAAGGACAGCCTGCCGGAGTACATGGTGCCGGCCGCGTTCGTCACGCTGGACGCGCTGCCGCTGACCCCCAACGGCAAGCTCGACCGCAAGGCGCTGCCCGCGCCGGTGGTGACCCGCGAGGCGTCGGTGGCGCTGGTCGAGCCGCGCGACGACACCGAGCGCACCCTCGCCGCCATCTGGTCCGAGGTGCTCGGCGTCGACACCCTCGGCATCGACGACGACTTCTTCGACCTGGGCGGGCACTCGATGCTCGCCACCCAGGTGGTCGCCAAGATCCGGAAGGCGGAGCTGGGCGGCCGACCCGTCGGGGTGATGGACCTGTTCCAGCAGCGGACCATCCGCGAGCTGGCCGCGTTCATCTCCGGTGACGCCGCCGAGGACGGGCCGCGCCGGCTGCTCTACGAACTGACCAAGCCGGTCCCCGCAGGCAAACGGGTGCTGTCCTACGTCTGCGTCCCGTACGGCGGCGGCAGCGCGATCGTCTACCAGCCGCTCGCCGACGCCCTGCCGGCCGGGCACACCCTGTGGTCGCTCGCCATCCCCGGGCACGACGTCGGCCTCACCGAGGACGCGCTGCCCTTCGACGAGCTGACCACCCGGGTCGCCGAGGAGATCCTGGAGCGGGTCGAAGGGCCGATCGCCCTCTACGGCCACTGCGGCGTCGGCAGCGCCATCGTCGCGGAGGTGGCCCGCAAGGTGGAGGCGGCCGGGCGGGACCTGGAAGCCGTCTACATCGGCGCTATGTTCCCCTTCGCCCGCCCCAAGGGCCTCTTCGCGAGCATGCGTAACCGGCTCGAACAGCTGCGCAGCAACAAGCACTACGCCAGTTGGCTCAAGTCGATGGGTGTGGACACCGACGAGCTGGAGCCGGAGCAGGCCGACCGGATCATCAGCAACATGCGGGCCGACTCCCGCGCCTCCGAGGAATACTTCACCCGGCTGCTCGACCAGCAGGCGACCAAGCTGCGCGCGCCGATCATCTCGGTGGTCGGCTCCGAGGACCCGGTCACCGACTACTACCGCGAGCGGTACGCCGAGTGGCAGTTCCTCAGCGACACCCTCGGGCTGGTGGTCCTCGACCAGGCCGGGCACTTCTTCCTGAAGTACCGCGCCGAGGAACTGGCCGAGATCGTCACCCGGGTCCACCCGGCGGTGGCCGCCGGCGACATCGCGGCGCTCACCCCCGAGGCTCGGGGCGAGGACGCCGGCTGGGCGGCCTTCGACCGCCTACGCGTCGGCGAGGCGGCGGAGCCGGCCAAGGCGACGGTCAAGCCGAGCATGGCCCGGTTCCTCGCGATCACCATCGGTCAGCTCGTCTCCAGCACCGGGTCCGCGCTGACCTCGTTCGCCCTGCCGATCTGGTTGTACAACCGGACCGGGTCGGTGGCCGACCTCGGCCTGCTCTGGGCGCTCGCGCTCATCTGCGGCGTGCTGATGCTTCCGATCGCCGGCGCGATCGTCGACCGGGTCAGCCGCCGCCGGATCATGATGGTGGCCAGCTCCATCGCCGGGTCGATCCAGCTGGTCCTCGCCGTGCTGCTGTGGACCGACAACCTTCTGCTCTGGCACATCTACATCCTGGTCGCGCTCAGTTCTGTCGCCGGGTCGTTCCAGCGGATCGCGCTCCAGTCGGCGGTGCCCCAGCTCGTGCCGAAGCGCTACCTCGGCCACGCGATGGGCATCACCCAGCTCTCCACCGGCGTGGCCACCCTGCTGATGCCGGTGTTCGCGGCCGGCCTGCTCGCCGCGATCGAGCTCAAGGGCATCCTGCTCGTCGACGTGGTCAGCTACGTGGTCGCGGTGGCCACCCTGGCCGTGGTCCGCTTCCCCGACCTGCTCGGCTGGCGGCCCCGGGAACGGCTGCTGGTGGCCATCGCCAACGGCATGCGCTACTCCTGGCGCCACCGAGGCTTCCGGCTGATGCTCGGCTACTTCGCGCTGGGCAACATCTTCCTCGCCCCCGCGCTGGTGCTCGCCACCCCGCTGGTGCTCTCCTTCGGCACCCCCACACAGGTGGCGCAGGTGGCCCTCGCCGAGGCGGTCGGCGCGGTGCTCGGCGGCGTGCTCATGTCGCTGTGGGGCGGCCCACGCCGGCGGCGGATGATCGGCGTGCTGGTCGCCAACCTCGGCACCGCGATCGGCTGCGTCCTGATCGGCCTGGACGCCTCGCTGGCGATGATCTGCGTCGGCATGTGCTGGCTGGCCATGGCGATGACCACCGCCCAGTCGATCTACGCGACGATCGTCCAGGTCAAGGTGCCGCAGCGCTACCACGGCCGGGTGTTCAGCCTCAACCAGACCATCGCCTGGTCGACGCTGCCCATCGGCTTCGCGCTGCTCGCGCCGGGAGCCACCGCCCTGTTCGAGCCGATGCTCGCCCCGGGCGGGTCGCTCGCCGGGTCGGTGGGCGCGGTGATCGGCACCGGTCCCGGTCGGGGCATCGGCTTCGCGTACGTCTGCTTCGGGGTGGCCCTCGTGCTGGTCACCCTCGGCGGCTTCGCGATCCGGCTGCTGCGCCGCTTCGACCTCGAGGTGGAGGACTCGCTCCCGGACGACCTGATCGGCGCCCAGGAACGGGAACGCCGCCTCGCCGCCCGCGCCGCCGAGCGCGAGCCGGTCTCGGCGTAAGGGAGGGCCCCTTCTCACGCGCGCGATGCGGGGGCCTCCGGCCATGCGGCCGGAGGCCCCCGCGCTCATCACCGCGTCGGCGGATCCGCCAGCTCGTCCTCGGGCAGCTCCGCTGGCTCGGCCACCCACGCCGAGTAGACCGGCAGGCCGTGCCAAGGGCCGCCCGCGCTGTCGGTGGCCACCGCCACCACCGCGTACGGGTGCCCGAACCGCAGCTCCGCCACCCGGGCGATACCCTCGGGCGGCAGGCCGGTCGCCACCATGAACGCGGTGACCGCAGCGGCCTCGAAGCCGTACCGCCCGTACCGGGCCACCGCCGACTGAACCGCCTCGTACGGCGGCTCCGACAGCCCCAAGAGAGCGCCGAGCGCCCGCGCGGCGACGCCGAAGCCGGCCGGGGTCAGGTTGTGCCGGCTCTCCGCCGACCAGCACGGCAACACCGCGTTGATTCGCTCCTGGCGGCCGAATGCGCGGACCGTTTCCTCCCGCAGCGTCCACAGCGGCGTGTCGCCCAGCGGCAGGTCGTACAGCGAGCGCCGGCCCGGCGCAGTCCCGTCCGGAGCGGTGGCCGCGCCGGCCGCGATCTTCTGGGCGGCGGCGAGCACGTCCGCCGCCGGCACATCCGGTGCGGCGGCCACCGAGACCACCAGCATCCCGGCCTTCCCGTCGGCGGCGGCCACCGGCTGGGCCGGCGCGGCGTGCACCGCCACGTCACCGGCCCGCGCGCTCGCCGTGATCCAGCACCGGTGACCGTGCCCCGGGGTACGCAGCACCCGCTTCAGACGGCCCGCCCAGGGGCTGCCCGGCCCGAGCTGGCCGGCGGGCGCCACCTGGAACGGCTCGGCCCAGGACACCTTCGTGGCCAGCGCGCTGGCCAGGATCAGCAGGACGTCCGGCGTGACACCGATCGGGAACCGGTCGATCAGGCCGTAGGTGTGTTCCCGTGCCCACGCGTCCAGCGTCGCCTGATCGGGCAGCGGCCCGGTCTGCGTCCGCTCCGGCAGGGTCGCCCGCCAGCCGGCCAGCTCCTCGAAGGGCGCCCGCTCCCACAGGGCGGTGGCCGCGGCGACCAGCGGATGCGGCGTGGCCAGCAGCGCGCGGGCCGCCACGGCGGCGCTGTCCACGTCGGTGCCGAGCGCCTCCGTCAGGGCGGCGCGGGTGTCGCCGGTGGCGGCGGGACCGGTGAGCGCGAGGAGCAGCCAGGCGCCGAGCGGGGAGGCGACGTGGTGCGCGTCCCCGGCGACGCGGTGCAGGCGCTCGGCGTACTGGGCGAGAGGTCCGTGGAGTGGGTTCATCACCTCACTGTGCCTGTTGGCGGTGCACTTCGTCAGGACCACAACTCAAACGGCTCGTCGATCTCCGCGCCGGCCAGGAACGCCGGCAGCAGTTCGGGCAGCCGACCCGGGTAGCAGCGCGGCCGGGAGGCGACGATCTCGGTCACCGGCCACCACCGGAAGCCGAAGTAGTCCTCCACCTCGTAGTCGAGTCGCTCGCCCTCGTCCACGTCTGGTCCCGGCCCGGGCAGCCGGACCGGCACGACCACCTCGTCCTGCAGGTGGCGCAGTTGACGATGGATGAAGCTGGCCCGCCGCCGCCAGGTCGGCGCGCCCACGTCCGCCGGCCCGACCGCGATGCCGGTCTCCTCGCGCAGCTCCCGTACCGCCGCCTCGACGTACGTCTCCCCGGGGTCGAGCCCGCCGCCGGGCAGCTCCCACCAGGTGCCGAGCCGGGGATGGTCCGGGTCACGGGTGTGGAACAGCAGCACCCGTCCGGTGTCGTCGAGCACCACCACCCGGACCGCGCGGCGCTCGATCACCGGCAGGTCGCGGGGCAGCTCCGGGGTCATCGCTTCCTCCAACGGGTCGGTGCCGGCCGGTCCACTCTGCGGCGATGTCGGTCGAGGTGGCCCCGCCGCCCAGTCGAGCAAAACGATGCTGGGGTCGGCCCGAGGACCGGCCCCAGCAGGGTCAGCCTGGCGGCGTCAGCTGCCGCAGTTGTCGTACCTGTCCCGGACACCGAAATAGTATTCCGGGCCGGACTTCATGAAACCCTCGTACCTTACGCAGCGACCGGCCACTTTGATTGCTGATCATGGGGTCTGTCCCGCCAGCCGTGGCCAGGAACGCGGTCCGGGAGGAGCGCGTGCGAGATAAGCTGCCCGCCGTGCTTGGTCTGTTGAGGAGTGTGGCGTCCCGGCTCGGCTGGATCACCGGGGGCGCGACACCGCCCGCCCCTACCGCCGGGCCCATCCCGGCCCAGGCAACCGGGCGTCGTCAGGTCGCCGCGCTGCAGCGGCGCGAGCTGTCGTACGCCCCGGAGCCGGACGGGCAGGCCGACCCGGGGGAGGTCGTCTGGACCTGGGTCCCGTACGAGGACGACCCCAGCCAGGGTAAGGACCGCCCGGTGCTGGTGGTCGGCCGGCAGGGCAGCACGGTGTTCGGGCTGATGCTCTCGAGCCAGAGCGACCGGGACGGCCAGCGGCACTGGCTCGCCCTCGGCCCGGGGGAGTGGGACCGGGACCACCGCCCGAGCTGGGTACGACTCGATCGAGTGCTCACCATGCGCGAGGACGGCATCCGACGCGAGGGCGCGGTGCTGGACCGGCCGCGGTTCGACCGGGTGGGCCAGGCGCTGCGCGCCGACTATGGCTGGCGCTGAGCGGGCGGCGCGTGGACGACCGGCTCGCCGCCCGAGTCGCCGAGCAGTTCGGGCTGACCCTGATCACGGCCGTGCCGGTGGGGTTCGGCGCGGATCCGACTGCGACGCTGTGGCGGGCCACCACCCGGGACGGCCACGAGTACGCGGTCAAGCTCAGCGGCGGCGGCACCCCGGCCGGGCTCGTGGTGGCCGCCGGGCTTGCCCGGCGGGGCGTATCGGGAATCCCGGCGCCGCTGGTCACCCGGGACGGGCGGCTCAGCGCCGGCCACGACGGACGCCGGCTCAGGGTGGTGCCGTGGGTCTCCGACGAGCGGGCCGCCGATGGCGGCATGCGCCCCGGCCACTGGCGTCGGTTCGGTGCGCTGCTCGCCGCCGCGCACGCGGTGCCGCTGGCCGACGAACTGGCCGGGCTGCCCCGCGAGGACCACACCCACGCCGCGATCGCGGCGGCGGTGCGGGAAACCGACCGGCGGTTGCACGCGGTGGACGGCTCGGCCGACCGGTGGACCCGGGAGGTGGCCGCCCACTGGCGGGCGGTCGCTGCCGACGCGGCGCGGCTGCTGGACCGGGTCGACCGGCTCGGCGCGGAGCTGCGGGCCTGCCCGGCCGAGCTGGTGGTCTGCCACGGCGACCCGCACCTGGGCAACGTACTGCTCGGCCCGGGCGGGGAGGTCTGGCTGGTCGACTGGGACGACGCGCTGCTCGCCCCGCGGGAACGCGACCTGATGTTCGTGTTCGGCGGCGGGCCGGCGTTCGCCTTCGACAGCCGGCTGGACGAGGCCGCCTTCCGTGCCGGCTACGGCCCGGTGGAGCCGGACCGGGTGCGGCTCGCGTACCACCTCGGGGTGCGGGCGCTCGACGACCTGTGGAGCTGGTCGGCGGAGGTGGCCGACGCCGGCCGGTCCGAGGCCGACCGGGTCCGGGCCCTGCGGATCGTGGAGGGGCTGCTCTCGCCAGCGGGTCTGGTGGGCCTCGCCCGCGGCGCGCTGCGCGACCTGGGCCGCTGGGATAGCTGACCGGCGCGGCCGCTCAGCACTCGGCCAGCTGTGGGGCGTCCACGAGCTGGCGGGGCCGCGCCGCGCCGACGCTCTTCGCCTGGTACATCGCCGCGTCGGCCCGGCAGAGCGCGTCGGCGAGCTGGGTCGGGCAGTGCACCGGGGCGAGCCCGACGGAGGCGGTCACCTGCACGGTGCGGGCGCCGAGCGGGATCGGCGCGGCGAGCGCCTCGCAGAGCCGCCGGGTGGCGTGCTCGATCCATCGCCGGTCGACGGTCGGGCTGGCCAGCAGCCCGGCGAACTCGTCCCCGCCGAGCCGGGCGACCAGATTGTCGCCGGCGAATGCGGACAGCCGTTGCGCCATGCAGACCAGCACCTGGTCACCGGCCGCGTGCCCGTAGTTGTCGTTGACCAGCTTGAAGTCGTTCAGGTCGAGCACGATCGCCACCAACGGCTCGCCCGCGGCGTCGGTGAGCAGCGCCGCGGCCAGTCGGTAGAAGGCGCGCCGGTTCGGTAGGCCGGTGAGTGGGTCGTGGCTGGCCGCGTGCCGCTCGGCTGCCAGCTCGGCCTGGAGCAGCTCGATCTCCGCCTCGGCCCGGAGCGCTCGGCGGCGTAACTGCCAGGCGGAAACGAGGGCGCCGGCGGCGGAGATACCGGAGGCGACGGTCATCGGATCCGGCACGCGCCCTCCTTCGCCCCACCCGTCGGCCCTGCCGGGCGGCATCGGGACCGACCGGGCCGGACCGGTGTTTTTCCTGGTCATAACCGGTGTCAGGGTGACCCACAGTAAACGGATGGGTACACCTCAATGCGTGTATCATGCTCGCTGTCCATTGCAGATGCAATAGCAGATGCACGTGCATTTCGATCCACAGTCGGCACGACCCCGTCGCCACTCACCGCTCCTCCCCGCGGCATCGGCGCCTCTGCACAGAAAGACGGCCCCATGCAGCAGCCCCAGAACGGCGTACCCATCAGTGAGCTGCCACCGCTGCGGTGGCAGAAGAGTCACCGGAGCAACCCGAGCGGCAACTGCGTCGAGCTGGCCGAGCTGCCCGACGGCACCGGCATCGCGGTGCGCAACTCCCGGCACCCCGAGGGCCCGGCGCTGATCTACACCGTCGACGAGATCGCCGCGTTCGTACTCGGCGCCCGAGACGGCGACTTTGACAACCTCATTGTCGGCCGTGCGTCCCGTCGACGGAACTGACTCGGCCATCCGGGGGAGTTCACCTCACTCAGGGTCCATGGCATGCTTACACGTCGGCCGGGCCTGAGGCGCGCGGCCGGAACAGTCGGCAGGCGAAGGACGACAGGTGACGACGGTGTCCGCCGAGCAGGGTCCGGCCAGCGGGCCGACAGTGCTGCGCATGCTGCTCGGGGCGCAGCTGCGCCGGCTGCGCGAGGGGGCCGGGGTGAGCCGGGAGACCGCCGGCTGGGAGATCCGTTCCTCCGAGTCGAAGATCAGCCGGATGGAGCTGGGCCGGGTCGGCTTCAAGGAGCGCGACGTCGCCGACCTGCTCACCCTCTACGGTGTCACCGCCGTTCAGGAGCGCGGCACGCTGCTCAAGCTGGCCCGCGACGCGAACAGCCCCGGCTGGTGGCACCGCTACGGCGACGTGCTGCCGACCTGGTTCCAGTCCTACCTGGGGCTGGAGGCCGCCGCTGCGCTGATCCGCACGTACGAGGTCCAGTTCGTGCCCGGCCTGCTCCAGACCCCCGAGTACGCCCGGGCGGTGATCCTGCTCGGCCACCGAGGTGCCGCGGCCGGCGAGGTCGACCGCCGGGTGAGCCTGCGAATGGAGCGTCAGCGGGTGCTGCGCCGCAGCGACCCGCCCCAGCTCTGGGCGGTGCTCGACGAGGCTGTCCTGCGCCGGCCGATCGGCGGCGTCGAGGTGATGCGCGATCAGCTCGACGCGTTGATCGAGGCGACCGCCGCGCCGCACGTCCGGCTGCAGATCGTCCCCTTCGACGCCGGCGGCCACGCCGCCGCGAGCGGCGCCTTCAGCATCCTGCGCTTCGGTGACGAGGACCTGCCGGACATCGTCTACATCGAACAGTTGACCAGCGCCATCTACCTCGACAAGCGCGACGACCTCGACTATTACGCGCTGGCCATGGCGCGGCTCTGTGTGGAGGCGGCGCCCCCGGAGCGGACCCGCGAGCTGCTCACCCGGATCCGCGACGAGCTCACCGCCGGCTGACCGGGTTCCCCATTGACCCTCGCCAGTTCGTGCGGGTAGTTTCTGAATCGATTCAGTTTCTGGATCGATTCAGAAGGGATTCCCGTGAAGCCGACCCTGCAGGACGTCGCGGACGCGGTGGGCGTGTCCCGGAGCACCGTCTCCAACGCCTACAGTCGGCCCGACCAGCTCTCGGCCGCCCTCCGCACGAAGATCCTCAATGCGGCGCAGCGCCTCGGCTACTCGGGCCCCAACCCGACCGCCCGCTCGCTGCGCCGCGGCGTCGTCGGCGCGGTCGGCGTCCTGTTCACCTCCCAACTGTCGTACGCCTTCACCGATCCGTTCGCGGTGCGCTTCCTCACCGGGGTCAGCGAGGCGGCCGAGCGGCACGGCACCAACCTCCTGCTGGTGGCGCTGCCCACCGAGCGGGCCCGGGTCCGCGCCGCCATCGACAACGCGGCGGTCGACGGCTTCTGCGTCTACTGCGCCGGCGACGAGGACTGGGCCCTGGCCGCCATCCGTGACCGAGGGCTGCCGTACGTCACCACTGCCCCCCGACCGGACGCCGGCCCGGCCGACCGCTATGTCGGCATCGACGAGCGGGCCGCCGCCCGGTCCATCGCCGACCACGTCGCCGCGCTCGGCCATCGCCGGGTGGCCCTCCTCGGCGACACCGTGCTGCCCGACGCCCCTTGCGGACCACTGCGTCTGGTCGGCCCGGCCGACGCCCCGCACCCGACGACGCGCGGCCGGCTCACCGGCTTCGCCGAGGCGTTCGCCGCCGTCGGCGTGGACTGGCCCGCCGTCACCGTGCTCAACGCCACCGGCAACAGCCGGGCCGCCGGTGCCGCCGCCGTCACCGCCGCCCTGGCCGGCGACCAGCCGCCCACCGCAGTGCTGGCCTGCTCCGACGTGCTCGCGCTCGGAGTGCTCGACGCGCTCGCCGAGGCCGGCCCGCGGCTGGCGCATCGCGTCTCGGTCACCGGCTTCGACGACATCGCCGAGGCTGCCTCCGCCGGGCTCACCACCGTTCGGCAACCGGGTGAGGAAAAGGGCCGCCTCGCCGCCACCCTGCTGCTCCAACCGCCGGCCGACCCGGCCGACGGACATGTCCTGCTCCCGACTGACCTCGTCGTTCGGACCTCCACCGGTCCCGCCCCAAGGAGTTGACCATGGAACACTCCACCGGATTCGTCTTCGCCGTCGACGCCGTGACGCGCCACGTCAACTCGGCCCGCCCCGACGCGCCGGTCCGCCCCGACCGGCCCGCGCGCCCCCGGCTGGCCCCCACCCGGCTGGCTGCCGCGGGCGCCCTGCGCCGGCTCGCCGATCTCATGGAGCCTCGCCCGGCATCCGCACCGTCCTGCTGCTCCTGACTCGCGCTCGACGGGGTCGTCGCGTGGCCACCACCGGACGACCCCAGCGCGGCTCCGCCCTCGGCGGGTAACCGGGTACCGGGTTGCTGCGGGGCCCGAGGCGCCAGGCAGACTGGATCACCATGTCGCCGTTCACGCCCGCCCTCCGGCTGCACGATCGGTACGTCCTGCACGAGCGCATCGGGCTCGGCGGGATGTCCGAGGTGTGGCGCGCCGACGACGAGGTGCTGCACCGCCCCGTCGCGGTCAAGGCCCTCGCCACGCAGCTCGCCGCCGACCCGCAGCTGCGCGCCACCATCCAACGCGAGGCCCGCGCGGCGGCTCGGCTCACCCATCCGCACGTCACCCAGGTGTACGACTACGCCGAGGCCACCTTGCCCGACGGCTCCCTGGTGCCCTATCTGGTGATGGAACTGGTGGAGGGGCACACCCTCGCCGACCGGCTGGCCGGTGGGCCGCTCGCCTGGCCGGAGGCGATCCGGCTGGCCGGTCAGGTCGCGGCCGCCCTCGCCGCCGCGCACCGGATCGGCGTGGTGCACCGGGACATCAAACCCGGCAACGTGATGCTCACCGAAACCGGCGCGAAGGTGCTCGACTTCGGCATCGCCACCCTCGCCGGGCCCCGGCACCCCCTCGCCGGCCAGACCGGTGAGCTGTTGATGGGCACCCCCGCATACTTCGCCCCGGAACGGATGAAGCCCGGCCCGCCGAATCCGGCCAGCGACGTGTACGCACTCGGCGCACTGCTCTACCGCACCCTCACCGGACGGGCCCCGCTGCCCGTGCAGACCTGGCAGGACGTGCTCGACGTGCAGGCCCGGCAGCCGCCCGTGCCACCGCTGCACATCCCCGGGCTCCCCGCCGACCTGGCCGAACTCACCATGGCCTGCCTCCGCGTGGACCCGGACCGGCGACCCAGCGCCGCCCAGCTCGCCACCCGGTTCGGCGCCGGCCAGCCGGTCGATCCGCCGACCGCGATCCTGCCCATGGTCACCCGGCCCGCGCACCCGCCGACGCTCATCGACCGGGCCGCCGCACCGGTGCGTCCGTCCGGGATCCCGCAGCGCCCGCCCGCCCGGTCGAACCGGCTCCTGGTCGGGCTGGTCGCGGCCGGGGTGGCGCTCCTGCTCGGGCTGGTCGGCACGCTGCTGCTCGGCGACCACGGGGGGTCGCCGCAGGGCGCCGGCGCGGCCACCACGGCACCCGCCGACGACCCGCCCGCACCGGATCCATCAGACGACGGGCCGGAGTCGGCTGCCCCACCGGAGGAGCCGGCCACCTCGACCCGGCCGGTGCCGGTCACCGCACGCCAACTCGCCGTCCAGCTCGCCGAACTTCTCGCCGAAGCGCAGGCCACCGGGAGGATCGACCGCAAGACCGCCGACGACCTGCGGAAGAAGGCCGCCGAGCTGGACCGCGGCAAGCCGAAGGATCGGGGCAAGCGCCTCGCCGACCTGCGCAAGAAAATCGACAAGGCCGCCGACGAGGGCAAGCTCGACGCCGGTGCCGCCGACAACCTGCAGGGGCTGCTCGACGTCTACGAGCAACTTCGCGGCGACGGCCGCGACGACGACTGACAGAGCCGCCCGGACGGTGTCGCCGGAGGGGGCGGCCGGGAAATCGACCGCCCCCTCCGCCCACTGTGGTCGCTCAGACCAGGCCGTGTGCGAGCATCGCCTCCGCCACCCGCCGGAAACCGCTGATGTTCGCGCCGGCCACGTAGTCGCCGGGCAGGCCGTACTCCTCGGCCGTGGACCAGCAGCGGGCGTGGATGTCGCGCATCATCTCCCGCAGCCGCTGCTCCGACTGGGCGAACGTCCACGAGTCCCGGCTGGCGTTCTGCTGCATCTCCATCCCGCTCACCGCCACCCCGCCGGCGTTCGCCGCCTTGCCCGGAGCGAACTTCACCCCGGCGCCGGCCAGGATGCGGACCGCCTCCGGAGTGGTGGGCATGTTCGCCCCCTCGACCACCGCGACACAGCCGCCGGCCACGAGCGCCGCCGCCTCCGCGCCGCCGATCTCGTTCTGCGTCGCGCAGGGCAGCGCCAGATCGCAGGGCACCTCCCAGACGCTACGACCGGAGACCGCTACCGCGCGCGGCAGGTGCTTGACGTAGTTGTCGAGCCGGACCCGGCGCTCCTCCTTCAGCTCGCGCAGCACCTCCAGGTCGATGCCCTCCTCGTCCAGCACGTAGCCGTCCGAGTCGGAGCAGGCCACCACCGTGCCACCGAGCTGGTGCACCTTCTCGATGGCGTAGATCGCCACGTTGCCCGAGCCGGAGACCACCACCCGTTTGCCCTCCAGGCTGTCCCCGGTCTGCCTCAGCATCTCCTCGGCGAAGAAGACCGCGCCGTACCCGGTGGCCTCGCGGCGCACCTGCGCGCCCCCGTACGCCAGGCCCTTGCCGGTCAGCACCCCCGACTCGTACCGGTTGGTGATCCGCTTGTACTGGCCGAACAGGTAGCCGATCTCCCGGGCGCCAACCCCGATGTCGCCGGCCGGCACGTCGGTCTCCGCGCCGATGTGCCGGTACAGCTCGGTCATGAAGCTCTGGCAGAAGCGCATCACCTCACGGTCCGAGTGCCCCTTCGGGTCGAAGTCCGACCCGCCCTTGCCGCCGCCGATCGGCAGGCCGGTCAGCGCGTTCTTGAAGATCTGCTCGAAGCCGAGAAACTTCACGATGCCCAGGTACACGGACGGGTGAAAGCGCAGCCCGCCCTTGAACGGGCCCAGGGCGCTGTTGAACTCCACCCGGAAGCCACGGTTCACCCGGACCCGGCCGCGGTCGTCCTCCCACGGCACCCGGAAGATGATCTGCCGCTCCGGCTCGCAGATCCGCTCGATGATCTGGGCGTGCGCGTACTCGGGGTGGTGGGCCAGGGCCGGGCCGATGCTCTCCAGCACCTCCCGTACGGCCTGGTGGAACTCGGGCTCACCCGGGTTGCGCCTGGCCACGTCTGCGAACACACTTTCGACCGTCTCCGGCATCGCCGACACGTCCCTTCCGGTTACCGGGCATTTGCCCGGTTGTCCTCACCGCATCGGTCCGCGCTGACCGTCACCGGATACCATAATCACGCTCATCGGGTTCACTGGTGCGGGTGGACGAGTTGATCTGGGAGACAGCCCGAACCGCCCGCGGCTGGCTGGACGCCGCCAACGGCACCGGAGACGCCGAGCTGACCTGTCGCCTGCTCAAACTGACCGAAGAGGCCGGGGAGGCCGCGGCGGCATGGATCGGGACACTCGGGCAGAACCCACGCAAGGGAGTGACCCACACCCGAGACGATGTCGCGGCGGAGTTGGCCGACGTGGTGTTCACCGCGCTCGTCGCGATAGAGAGCCTGGGGCTGGACGCGCGGTCCGTGGTGTCCGGATGCGCGGCCAAGGTGCACGCCCGCCTGACCCAGGACGGCGGCAGCGCGTAGAGTCGGGCGGTGGACCGTACCGAGTCGCTGCCGGCGCAGACCGTCCCACCGGGCGCGGCGCCCACCGACCCGGGCAGCGTGCTGCTGCCCGGCCACGACGTGCCGCTCGGCCGCTACACCACCGTGCGGCGGCTGTTGCCGCAGCGGCAACGACGGATGGTCGGGGCGTGGTGCTTCGTCGACCACTTCGGACCGGACGACGTGGCCGAGCGGCCCGGCATGGAGGTGCCGCCGCACCCGCACACCGGGCTGCAGACCGTCACCTGGCTGCTCGACGGCGAGATCGTGCACCGGGACAGCCTGGGCAACGTGCAACCCATCCGCCCGGGGCAGCTCAACGTGATGACCTCCGGTCACGGCATCGCCCACTCGGAGCGGTCCCCGGCGGGTCGCCCGCCCGTGATGCACGGTGTTCAGCTCTGGGTGGCGCTGCCGGACCCGGCTCGCGCCGGCGCGGCCGATTTCGCCCACCACGCGGACCTTCCCGCCTGGCACGACGGCGACCTGGACGTGACTCTGCTGGTCGGTGAGCTGGGCGGCGAGCGTTCCCCGGCGATCGTGCACACGCCGCTGGTGGGTGCGCAGCTCGAAACACGGGGGTCGGCGCCGGTCACCCTGCCGCTGCGCCGCGACTTCGAGTACGCGCTGCTGGCGATGTCCGGTTCCGCCGAGGTGGACGACGTGTCGTTCGACCCGGGTGCCCTGCTCTACCTCGGGGCCGGTCGGAGCGCCCTGACCCTGCGCGCCGCCCCCGGCGCTCGGCTGATGCTGCTCGGCGGGGCTCCGTTCGAGGAGCCCCTGGTCATGTGGTGGAACTTCGTCGGGCGCTCGCACGAGGAGGTCGCCGCGGCCCGGGAGGACTGGATGGCGGGCCGGCGCTTCGGTACGGTCACCGACGACCCGGCGCCGCCGCTGTCCGCTCCGGCGCTGCCCACCGTCCGGCTGAAGGCCCGGAATCGGCACGGCGGTGTGCTCGGCTGAATGCCCGGCCCCGGTCCGGGTAGACGCGGGCATGCCGACCAGTGTGATTTCCAGCATGGAGGACAAGAAGCGGCTGGTCCGCCGGCTCGCCGGGGACAACCGCGGGTTCGCCGAACGGTACGGGTTCCAGGTCGTCAACAATCCGTCCCACCTGTTCCAGGTGCTCTACCTGTCCGTTCTGCTCGCCCGCCGGGGCGACTTCCACAAGGCGATCGACAGCGCGCTGGCGTTGCGGGACAACGGGTGGGACAGCGCCGCGCGGATGGCCCGGTCGCTGCACGCCGACCGGGTACGCGTACTGCGTGGGGCGGGCCAGCGGGGCGATGTGGAGGCGCTCGCGGACACCCTCGGCGACCTCGCCCGTGCCGTCGTGGACCGTTACCGGGGCGACCTGCGCCGGCTGCGCACGGCGGCGCAGCAGGATCCGGCGCGGGAGCGGCAACTGCTCACCGATCTGCCCGGGGTGGACGATCAGGTGACCGTCCTCTTCCTGCGCGAGGCGCAGGCGGTGTGGCGCGAGGCGGCGCCGGTCGCCGATCGGCGCGCGCTCGCCGCGGCCCGTCGTCTCGGGCTCGGGCGGTCCGCCGACGACCTCGCGGGGCTCGCCGGCAGCGGTGAGTCGGAGCGGTTGGCCTGGCTGGTGGGGGCACTGGCCAGGGTGGACCTGGAGGAGCGCTACGCGGAGCTGACCGGATGACCGCAGAGTGCGGCCGGACACAGTTTCACGAATATCACCCGTTCGGTCGATCCCGTCTCGTATGATGATCGTGGCAGCTGATGCCCGCCCGGTTCGGGCGAACATTCACCGCCTGCCGGTCGCGACCCGGTTCGGGCGCGGACCGGCAGGGGCAGGTGCTGCATAGCGCCCCAGGTCGCGGTTCGTGACCCGGGGCGCTCGCCTGTTCGTGGACTGTCCAATCAGACCGGCGTGCCGATGATGGAGAGCGGCGGTCAGATGCCGCGCAGGTGCTGCGACACCCGCTGGTGGCGCTTGTCCCGGGACTGCGCCGCCCGCTGGGAGCGACCCACCTCCGGGGCGGCGTCGATGCCGGCCGACCGGGCCACCTGGGTGCCATTGGCGTAGTCCACCGGAGGCAACGCCCGCAGCGCCTGCAACACCTCCGGTGGCGCACCCTCCCGCTCGGCCTCGCGGACGACGTCGTCCTTGCCGGCCGGGTAGTCCAGCGCCGACAGGTAGTCAAGGACATCCGTGTAACTCGCCATGGCTCGGGCTCCTCGCGCCTCGATTGCGGTCACGACCGGCGGCGGTTACCCGGCGGACGGCCGGTCACGCACGGCCGCCACGGAATTTCACGGCAGTTTCCGGCCTGCCCCGGTGGGTAGACGACGCCGGGGCCGCGCGGCAGCCGTGAGGGGGTACGCCCGATGAAATACGACATCTTCGTCGACAAGGTCGCACAGCGGACCGGGACGTCCCCGGAACGGGCGGTCGAGCTGACCCGGGCCGCGTTGGAGACCCTGGCCGAGCGGCTGACCGGGGGGGAGGTGCTGGACCTGGCCGCGCAGTTGCCGAAGCCGCTGCAACGGATGCTGAAGCCGCATCCCGCCACCGAGGCGGCCGACCGGTTCGGGGCAGCCGAGTTCATCGCCCGCGTGGGGCACCGGGCCGGCATCGACGGCAACGCCGCCCGGAACACGGTGCGGGCGGTCTTCACCACCCTGCGCGAGGCCGTCACCGGCGGTGAGTTCGAGGACGTGGTCGTCCAGATGCCGCGCGACTACCGGGACATGGTGGAGCCGGCCCTGGCGCCCGGCGCGACGCGCGGCTGACCCCGGTCACGACGCGCAGCTGACCCCGGCGACGACTGCCGGCCCGCGCCCGGCTGGATCAGGCGACCGCCCCGGCGGTGCGCAACGCGGCGATCCGTGCGGCGTCGTAGCCGGCCTCCGCGAGAAGTTCGTCGGTGTGCCCGCCCGGCCGCGGCGGCGGTCGGCGTACGGAGGTGGGAGTCCCGGAGAAGCGTGGCGCGGGGGCCGGCTGGGCGACCCCGCCGTGGTCGACGAAGACCTGCCGGGCAGCCATGTGCGGGTGCTCGGGCGCCTCCGCCCAGTCCAGCACGGGCGCGACGCAGGCGTCGGTGCCGGCGAGCAGTTCCGTCCACTCGTCCCGGGACCGACTGCGGAACAGCCGCGCCCACGCCGCGCGCAGCGCCGGCCAGTTCGCCGGGTCGCTCCGGTCCGGGGCCTCGTCGCCGTCGAGTGGGAAGCCGGTGAGCCGCACCAGCTCGGCGTAGAACCGCGGCTCCAGCGCGCCCACCGCGAGGTACCGGCCGTCGGCGCACTCGTACGTGTCGTAGCAGGGCGCCCCACCGTCGAGCAGGTTCACCCCGCGTGCGTCCTGCCACCTGCCGGCCCGGCGCAGCGAGTGGATCTGGGTGGCCAGCACCGAGACACCGTCCACGATGGCCGCGTCGACGACCTGGCCGGGTGCGCCGGCGCGGACCGCGTACAGGGCGGCGACGACACCGAGGGCCAGCATCATTCCGCCGCCGCCGAAGTCCCCGAGCAGGTTCATCGGCGGCACCGGGCGCTCACCGGCCCGGCCGACGCCGTGCAGCGCGCCGGTCAACGCCAGGTAGTCGATGTCGTGGCCGGCGGTGTGGGCGAGCGGACCGTCCTGGCCCCAGCCGGTCATCCGCCCGTACACGAGTCCGGGGTTGACGGCGAGGCAGGCCTCGGGGCCGAGGCCGAGCCGCTCGGTGACCCCGGGCCGGAAACCCTCGACCAGCGCGTCCGCGCCGGCGACGAGGGTCAGCACCACCTCGCATCCCCCGGACGACCGGAGGTCGACGGCGATCGAACGACGGTTGCGGTTCAGCAGGTCCCCGGGAAGGTCGCCGAACCCGCCACGGGCGATGCGGTCGACGCGAACCACGTCCGCGCCGAGGTCGGCCAGCATCATCGCGGCGAACGGACCGGGCCCGATGCCGGCCAGCTCGATCACCCGTACGCCCGTGAGCGGCCCCTGGTTGCCCATCGCGCCACGATAGTGGGCGTCCCGGCTTCCGTGAAGGGGCCGGGCTCTGCCTCGGCAGGTGGTACGACAGACGGGTGGGAATCGTGTCGCCGGGCTTCCAGGGCCGGCCCCGTACGGCCGAGCCGGCCCTGCCGCCGGGGCAGTACCTCGTCGAGGACTGGCCGGTGCTCTCCGCCGGCCCGACGCCGAAGGTGCCGCTGGACACCTGGGAGTTCGTCCTCACCACCGAGACCGGCGCCGAGTACCGCTGGTCCTGGGACGAGCTGATGGGCCTGCCGCAGGAGACGCCCACCGTCGACATCCACTGCGTGACCCGCTGGTCCAAGCTCGGCACGACCTGGCAGGGCGTGTCGCTGGACACCCTGCTCGACGGCATCGACACCACCGCCCGCTACGCGCTGGCCCACTCGTACGGCGGCTACAGCAGCAACCTTCCGCTGGAGGACCTGCGCGGCGGACGGGCCTGGGTGGCGCACACGTACGACGGCGGCCCGCTTCCCGCCGAGCACGGTGGCCCGGCTCGGCTGCTCGTCCCGCACCTCTATTTCTGGAAGTCGGCGAAGTGGGTGCGCGGCGTCCAGCTGCTCGCCGACGACCAGCCCGGCTTCTGGGAGACCGCCGGCTACCACGACTACGGCGACCCGTGGCGCGAGCAGCGCTACCAGGGCGACTGACGTGTCCGCGCCCCCCGCAGGCGGCCGGGTCGCCGCGCCGCTGACCTGGCGGGTGGCCCGCCTCGCCGAGCGGCGGATCGAGACGCCGACCGCGCAGACGCTGGTGCTGGAGGTGCCCGGCTGGCCGGGGCACCTGCCCGGACAGCACCTCGACGTCCGGCTCACCGCCGCCGACGGCTACCAGGCGGCCCGGTCGTACTCCCTCGCGGCGCCCGTCGAGGACGAGCGGATCGCGCTGACCGTGCAGCGGGTGCCCGACGGGGAGGTGTCGCCGTACCTGATTGACGTGTACGCGGAGGGCGACCCGGTGGAGGTGCGTGGGCCGGTCGGTGGCTGGTTCGTCTGGCGTACCGACGAGACCGCGCCGGTGTTGCTCGTGGCCGGCGGCTCCGGCGTGGTGCCGCTGATGGCGATGGTCCGGGCCCGCCGCGCCGCGGGCAGCCGGGCGCCGTTTCGCTTGATCTATTCGGTACGCAGCCCCACCGACGTCTTCTACGCCGACGATTTGCGCCGCCGAGCCCGCGACGACCAGGGTCTCGACGTGGCGTACCTCTACACCCGGCAGGCGCCGGAGGGCTGGCCCGGCGAACCGCACCGGATCGGCCGGGCCGACGTGACCGCCCACGGCTGGCCGCCGGACCGCGAACCCCTCTGCTACGTCTGCGGCCCCACCGGCTTGGTGGAGACCGTGGCGGACCTGCTGGTGGGGCTGGGCCACCCGACCGGGCGGGTGAAGACCGAACGCTTCG
This sequence comes from Micromonospora sp. NPDC048999, assembly GCF_040649295.1. Classification (NCBI taxonomy): domain Bacteria; kingdom Bacillati; phylum Actinomycetota; class Actinomycetes; order Micromonosporales; family Micromonosporaceae; genus Micromonospora; species Micromonospora sp. NPDC048999. The sequence continues at coordinate 77,366 of NZ_JBEZFI010000013.1, forward strand.
GCCCCACCGGCTGAGCACCGAGGAGGACACATGGCGACGATGTCTTACGTGGACGGCAACATGCTCGACGGGCCGCTGCGGGAACTCTTCGCGGTCGACCTCAGTGCTGCCACCGGGCGGTGCGCATCCTGCGGCGCGGTCGGCCCGATGGCCGGGCTGCACGTCTACTCCCACGCCCCCGGCCTGGTGGCCCGCTGTCCGGCCTGCGGTGGAGTGATGCTGCGGCTGGTCCGCGCGCCCGACCGGGCCTGGCTGGACCTGCGCGGGACCACCTACCTGCGGGTGCCGATGCCGTTCGACCAGCCGCACCCCGGCCCGCTGTAACGGCTCGCCTGCCGGCCCGGACCCCGCGCCGCGCGCGACCCCGGTTGGACAGGGCAGGGGCCGGTGGCCGAAAGTAGGGCAGCGTGAGATATCTGCGTTCCGACGGGCGGGTCGGCATCCGGCGTCCTCGACCCGCCGACGAGGCGGAGTTCATTGTCGCCGCCCGGCGCAGCCGGGACCTGCACCACCCGTGGCTGTCGGCCCCGGACGACCCTGAGGGGTTCGCCGCGTACCTGCGCAAGATCCGGGGGCGGGGCGACGCCGGTTACCTGTTCTGCGACGTGGCCACCGGCGAGATCGCCGGGTACGCCAACATCAGCGGCGTCGTCATGGGCGCGCTACGCGGCGGCTACCTGGGCTACGCCGCCTTCCTGCCGTACGCCGGCACCGGCCACGCCTCGGCCGGGATCCGGCTGGTCGTCGCGCACGCCTTCACCGCGCTCGGGCTGCACCGGCTGGAGGCCAACATCCAGCCCGGCAACGAGCCGTCCCGGCGCCTGGCCCGCCGGCTGGGCTTCCGGCTGGAAGGCTTCTCGCCGGACTACCTCTTCATCGAGGGTGCCTGGCGGGACCATGAGCGCTGGGCGATCACCGCGCCGGAGCCCGAGCCGGCCTGACGCGCTGCGGGCTCAGCGTCCGGGCCCGCGCTCCTGCGGGCGCTGGCCGGTCAGCCGCTGCAACTTCGCCTGCTTGTGTTCCACCCGTCGGCGTTGGCGGGCGGTGAGTCGCGGGCGGCCACTCTGCTGGTGGTAGTTGGAGACGCGCCGGTCGGTCGGCAGAATGCTCATAGCGGCTTCCCATCTATCGTCTGCACGGCGATCGGGACGTCCCGCAGCGCCGGGACCTCCTGTCGCTGCGGCTCCCGGGTGAGCGTCGCGGCGAAACGGTCCGGCTCTATTTCCAGGTACGGCGGCGTGTCGCCCTCGGGGTGACCGGCGACCGCGACGACGACCGGGGTGCGGCACTGCCGGTCCGGCCGGAGCTCGATGGTCTGACCGGGGCGGACCAGGTACGAGCCTCGGTTGACCCGCCCGCCGTCGAGCGTGAACGTGTTGTGCGCGATCAGGTCGCGGGCCTCGTTGATGGAGCGGGCGAAGCCGGCCCGGTGCACCAGCGAGTCCATCCGCTGTTCCAACTGCCCGGCCAGGTTCTCCGCCGAGTCACCGGGTTGGCTGACGGCCGCCACCAGGGCCCGCGCCAACTGCCGGTCCCGCAGCTTGTAGCGGGCGCGTACCTGATGTCGGGCGGCGTCGTCCAACCAGGGGCCCCCGGGGGCTGGCCGCGGGCCACCGCGTACGCCCACCGGATCGCGTTGCCGCCTCATCCGGTAGCCGTACGCGGGGTGGATCGGGAACACGTCCTCGGGCGCGGGACGGAGCGTGGTGCGGACCGCCATGTCGTTTTCCTCCCTCGGCTCTCGCGGTCCCACCACTTTTCCCCGCCGTCGGGTGAGGCCACCCCACCCGGACCGGGTGACCCGACGGTCAGCTGCCGGGCTTCGGGAAGGCCACCGGGCTGCGGTGGCCGTCCCGGTCCACCGCCCGTACGCCGAAGAAGACGTTGTCCTTGGACAGGGCGATGGTCACCTCGGTGACGTCGCCGACGGCGAGCACCTTCTGCCACTCGGCGGCGGTGGTCTCCCGCCACACCACCTCGTAGCCGGCCAGGTCCGGCTCTTCGCCACGCTGCCAGCGCAGCGTGGTGTCGTTGGTGAGGTTGCTGGTGACGATGGTGACCCGCTTCGGGGTGCCCGGCGCCTGGGCCAGGGACCAGAGCGTCGCGCCGTTCACCCGGGCCACCTTGGTGATGTACTCGAAGTCGCAGAATTCCGGCAGGTCGCCGTACTGGACGCCGTTGACCACCCGGACGTCCTGGTGCTGGTGGGCGAAGTCCTCGGCCGGCTCGGTGAACCGGCCCGCCGGCCAGCCCTGTTGCAGGAACGAGATGTGGTCGCTGCCGCGCAGGTAACGGTCCCGGCGGTAGATCACCCGGACGCCCATCCCGGTGGCCCCGTTGTCCGCCACGTCGCTGACGAACCGGGCGAGCTGCCGGGACGGCGAGTCGTTCTCACCGCCGACGGACTGCCGGGTGCTCGCCTCGGACGAGGTCTCCGCCGTTGGCACGCCCTCGGCGAAGAGCCGGACCGTACGCGGGTCCCGGGTGCCGTCGTCGGCGGTGCTGCTGCCGACGATGTCGTTGCTGAACATGCCCTGGCAGTCCACGCCGGCCGCCTTGAGCTCTTTCGCCAGGTACGCCGAGCCGTACAGGTTCTGCTCCTCCCCGGCGACGGCGGCGAAGACGATGGTGGCCTCGGTGCGCCGGGTCGCCATCACCCGGGCCAGCTCCATGACCACCGCCACGCCGGAGGCGTCGTCGTCGGCGCCGGGTGCGTCGCTCACCGCGTCCATCACGTCGGTGGCGCGGGAGTCGTAGTGGCCGGTGATCACGTAGACCCGGTTGGGTGTGACGTCGCCCCGCAGGGTGGCCACCACGTTGGTGATCCTGGTGGGGGTGGGGATCCGGGAGGCGCGTTGCTGGACGTACGACTGGAGCTCGACGGTCATCCGGCCGCCGGAGGCGGCGGCGTACCCGGAGAGCTGCTCGTAGATCCAGTCCCGGGCGGCGCCGATGCCCCGGACCGGATCGTCCTGGCTGGAGAGGGTGTGCCGGGTGCCGAACGCGGCCAGCCGTCGCACGGTGGCCTCGATCCGCGCCCGGTCTACCTCGCGCAGCAGGGCGGTCAGCTCGCGGCCCGGCTGCTGCGGCTTCGCCGGATGGCCGGGGCCGGGCGGCGTGATCGCCTCCGCGGCGGCGGCGGGCGTGCCGGCGAGGGGTACGGCGATGGTGGCGGCGGTGGCCGCGGCGGAGGCGGTCAGGAACGTGCGCCGGGTCGACCTCGTGGGGCGCCCGTCTTCGGTGTGGCTGCTCATGATCGCATCCTGCCGAGCCGCATGCACCGCTGTCTATCTTCAGGCGACGGAAGCGGGCGGCCCCCAACACTACGTTTGTCGGCCGTGTCGAAGGGAACGGCAGCAGGCATGACGAAACCTCGTGTGGTGATCGTGGGGGCCGGGTTCGCCGGATACCACGCGGCGAAGACGTTGAGCCGGATGGCCGCCAATCGGGCCGAGATCGTCCTGCTGAACACGACCGACTACTTCCTCTACCTGCCGTTGCTGCCCGAGGTCGCCGCCGGGGTGGTCGAGCCGACCCGGATCGCCGTACCGCTCGCCGGCACCCTCGACGGGGTCCGGGTGGTGATCGGCGAGGCGGACCGGGTGGACCTGCAGAATCGCTGGGTCGGCTACCGCTCCCCGGAGGGCGACCACGGCCAGCTCGCGTACGACCGGTTGGTGCTCTCCGTCGGCAGCGTCAACAAGCTGCTGCCCATCCCCGGGGTGACCGAGTACGCGCACGGCTTCCGCGGCCTGCCCGAGGCGCTCTATCTGCACGACCATGTGGTGCGGCAGATCGAGCTGGCGGAGCTGACCGAGGACCCGGTCGAGCAGCGGGCGCGGACCACCTTCGTGGTGGTGGGCGCCGGCTACACCGGCACCGAGGTCGCCGCGCACGGGCAGCTCTTCACCGACCGGCTCATCGCCCAACGCCCCCACCTGAAGGTCCGCCCCCGCTGGATGCTGCTGGACGTGGCGCCCCGGGTGCTGCCCGAGCTGGACCAGCGGATGTCGGTCACCGCCGACCGGGTGCTGCGCCAGCGCGGGGTGGACGTGCGGATGGGCACCTCGGTCTCCGAGGCCACCCCGGACGGCGTCATGCTCACCGACGGCGAGTACGTCCCGACGTGCAGTCTGGTCTGGTGTGTCGGGGTGCGTCCCGACCCGTTCGTCGCCGAGCTGGGACTGCGTACCGAGAAGGGACGCCTGGTGGTGGACGAGTACCTCAACGTCCCCGGCTGCCCGGAGGTGTACGCCTGCGGCGACGCGGCGGCGGTGCCCGACCCGACCCGGCCCGGGCAGATCTGTGCGATGACCGCGCAGCACGCGCAGCGCCAGGGCAAGCTCGCGGCGCACAACATCGCCGCCTCGTACGGGAAGGGCATGCGGAAGCCGTACAAGCACTACGACCTGGGCTGGGTGGTCGACCTGGGCGGTAAGGAGGCGGCGGCCAACCCGCTGAAGCTGTCGATGTCCGGCCTGCCGGCGAAGGCCGTCACCCGCGGTTACCATCTGCTCGCCATGCCGGGGAACCGAGCCCGGGTGGGTGCCGACTGGCTGCTCGACGCGACCCTGTCCCGCCCGTCGGTGCGGCTCGGCCTGGTGCCGGCGAACGCGGTGCCGCTGGAGAGTGAGTCGCCCGAGGTGGTACGCCGCCCCTGACCCCGCTAACGACAGTCAGCCGGCGGCGAGGTCGGCGTCGGTGGCCGGGCGGGTGCCGGCGGTGAACGCGTCCAGAGCCGCTGCGTGCAGCACGCCGCCGGGCACCGGGTCCCGCGCGACCCGGGCGGCGAGCCGGCGTACCGGCAGCCGGTCCGGGTGGTGGGCGGCGGCGAGCACGAGGTTGCCGTAGCGCCGGCCGCGCAGCATCCGCCGGTCGGCGACCAGGCAGACGTCGGCGAAGAAGGCGCGCAGCGTGGCCACCTGGGTACGGGAGAAGACCAGCGGCGGCAGGTCGGTCACGTTGACCAGGTAGACGCCGTCCGGGCGCAGCGCCCGGGCCACCTCGGCGACGAACTCGACGCTGGCCACGTGCGTGGGCATCCGGGCCGCCCGGTAGACGTCGGCGAGCACCAGGTCGTACGCGCCGGACGGCGCGGCGGTGACCGCGTCCCGGGCGTCGCCGATCTCCACGGCCACCTCGGCCGGCGTCGGCGGCAGCTCGCGGCGGACCAGCTCGACCACCGCGGGGTCACATTCCACCACCCGTTGCGGCGAGCCGGGCCGGGTGGCGGCCAGCCAGCGCGGCAGGGTGAGCGCGCCGCCGCCCAGATGCAGGGCGGCCAGCGGCCGGCCCGGCGGCGCGGCCAGGTCGACCACGGCGGCCATCCGGCGGACGTACTCGAATTGCAGGTGGCACGGGTCGGCGACGTCCACGTAGGACTGTTCGACGCCGGCGGCGAGCAGCGTCCGCCCGGTCGGCCGGGACCGGTCCGTGACAATCTCCAGACCCTCCGCGCCTGCCACGGCGGGCAACGGTACCCGGGCCGGCGGGCGGAATGCCCGCCGGCCCGGGGTCGGCTCAGCCGGCGTTCATGCCGGCGCCCACCTCGTCGATGGCGTCGTCGACCCGCCCGGCCAGGTCCACGTCCTGAGCCGTCACCCCGTCGACCTGTCGGGTCCGTACCGTGATCACCGCGCTGTCCGGGTCGGGGCGGCCGATCTGGGGGCCGCGCCCGGTCTCGACCCGGAGTTGGTCGAGCCGGTCGAGCACCCGGTCCAGGTTGCCGGCCGGCAGCTCGATGGTGCGTACCAGCGACTGCCGGTCGCTGGACCAGTACGGCAGCCGGCCGAGCGCGTCGCGCAGTTCCTGTTCGGTCAGCGGCGCGGTGGCGGACGTCGGACCCACCAGACCGCCGCCGGGCTCCAGTGGCGCCAGCAGGTCCCGCAGCCCGTCCGGTACGTGTAGCGACTCGACCAGGTCGCCGTCGGCGTCGGCCAACGCGGCCAGGGTCGCCTCGGCCTGGTAGCGCGCCTGCTCCGGGGTGAGGCGGCTGCGGCGGCCCACCTCGGCCAGGAAGCCGGGCAGGTCACGGCGGCGTTCGATGCCGTCCATCGGCACCACGTCGTGCAGCTTCACCGGCACCGCCTCGAGCAGCCGTTCGCGTTCGGCGTCGTCGAGCGCCCAGGCCAGCGCGAGCACGGTGGCCTCCGCGGCCACCTTGGCGGTGGAGAAGTCGACCCCGGCGCGCCGGCTGACGTCGTCGACGAGATCCCGGTAGCCGAGTGTGGTCACCCGCCCCGGGCCCGCGTCGGGACGGGGTCGGGGCCGTTCCGGGATGCCGGCCGGTGGCGGTGCGGGACCGCCCCGCGTGGTGTTGGGCTTGTGCCGTCCGGCCGGTGGCGGGCCGGACCGTTCCCGCTGGTCCAGCGAGGTGACCTGCTTGGACGCGCTCAGGCTGGCGCCGGTCTGGCTCGGCCGCTGACCGCGTTCCCGGGCCTCCCGGGCCAGGGTCCGGCGGCGCCGGTTGTCGCCCTCCATCTGCTTGCGCATCGTCGCACCTCGTTCCTCGTCGGTTCCGCCTTTCGCGGGTGGCCTTCCCGGCGCCGGCTGGAAGGAAACGGGTGTCGTCTCGGGGGCCGGCGGGCTTCATCCGCGGAGGGTGAGGGCCGCTCACCCGGCGGTGTCCCATGATCGGGGTGGACCGGAAGACTTCCGATGCACGCGGAAGGGAAGGTCACCATGAAGAGGATCATCGAGATCGTCCCCGCCCGCCCCGGCTGGTACGCGCGGTGGCAGGTCACGCCGGAGGCCACCCGCTGTTACCCGGTGACGCTGTGGGCGCTGCTCGAGGAGGCCGACGGCACCGGCCGTGAGGTGGTCGGAGTCGACTGTGTGGGGCAGTGGCCCGGAGCGGACGACAACGAGGCGGGTGGGGACTTCGTTCGGTATCTCTTCCAGACGCCCGATTCCGGCGCCCCGGAGGACGCCGAGTCGCCAACCGTCGCGGAACTGCGCGAGTCGGGGCCACGCCGGCAACCGGTCCCGGCCGCCTGAGCCACCCTCCCCGGCCCCCGGCCCCTGGTCCCAGGGTCGGGGGCCATCCCCTGTCCGGGCCGCTGACGCCGAGGCCGCGGGGGCGGCGAGCCCCAGCCTCGGATGCTGAATATTTTTCGCAGAACTGCCGCGGCCGAGGCCGTCACCGAGCAGCATCGGCAAGTGGGGGAAAGTACGACCAGCTGCCTGGGGGGCGACAGTATGAGGTTCTCCGTCGTTGAAACCGGTTACGACCAGCGGCAGGTGGACTCCTGCCTGGATGAGCTGGGAATCCGGTTGGTCCGGCTCGCCGCGCGCGCGGAGAGCGCCGCCGGTGCCGGTCGCGAGTGGGATCGGATCCGGCAGGAGGCGAGCCGACTCTGCGACCTGCTGCGTCGGCGTACCCCGCTGGATGCCGACGCGGCCGCCGTGCGGGCCGGCGCGACGCTCGTGGAGCGGGAGGCCGCCGACCTGTTGGCCCGGGCGCGCGGCGAGCTGGAGGCCGCCCGCGAGGAGGCCCGCCAGGTCCGCGAGCAGGCGTACGCGGAGGCGCTGCGTACGCGCCGCGACGTCGAGGCGGCGCTGCTGGCCCGGCGGCGGCGGGAGGCCCGGGTGGAGGAGATCCTGGGGGTGCGCGGGGACGCGGTGCCGGTGGACACCCCGACCGCCGCGGCCGGGGTGCCGGCGACACGGGTGGCCGCGGGCGCTCCGGGTGACCCGGCGACCGGCCCGACCGAGCGCAGCGCCGCCTGAGTTCCGCTCAGACGAGTGCGGCGACCACGGTGGTGGCGCGCTCCTCGTGCTGGGCGTACGCGTCGGGGTAGGCGGACACCTGCACCGCCTGGGCCGCCTGGGTGAGGCTGAGGCCCGCCCAGCCCGGCACCTCGGCGAGCGCCGTGAAGAAGGCGCGGGCCGCGTACGCCGGCTGCATCAGCTCGGCGACGGTGCCCCAGCCGCTGCTGGGTCGTTGCTGGAACAGCCCGACCGAGTCGTGGTCGGAGCCGCTGCCCTGGTGCGGATAGTTGGCGGACTCCGGCAGCACGTCGCTGGCCAGGTTGTACAGCTCGCTCTCCTGCATGGCCGTGGCGACGGCCACGACGAGGGCGCGGCGCGGCATCTTCATGCCCCGCCCGACGTCGACGATCACCTTGGCGTTGTCCATCTGCCGCTGGTCGAGGCCGGCGACCGGGCGGGGGTGCTTCGGCCGGGTGGGCTTTTTCGGCGCCGGCCTGGTGGGCTTCGGGCTGGGCGTGGCCGTCGGGGCCGGGGTGGCCGGCACGACCACCGGCGGCATGGTGCGCGCAAAGTCCCGGGAGGCGCGCTGCTCGACGGCGGTGCGGTCGGCCAGCGCCTCGCGGACCGCCGCATGGTCCTGCCGGGCGTCGTCCCGGGCACCGAGGAAGCCGACCAGGCAGCAGGTCACGCAGGCCGCGAGAACGAATCGGGCGGGGGTTGACGCGAGCGGGCCCCGGCGAGGCGACGGGACTCGGTGTCGCCCGATCGTCCGTTCGGACGATGTCCGGTCGACCGTCCGGCCGCAGACGCACGTCTCGATTGGGTTCTGCTGCGAGGGGTCGTCGGGATCCACCCGGAGAGGCTAAAGAGCTTCGCCGCGCCTGCCATCGGCCTGGTTGGTGGCATGCGCCACAATTTGCCATGATCCGCCCTAGAATTGCGATCACCGAATCATGAAAGGCGCTTTTCACTCCTATCGTTTTTGTCGGTAATTCCAGGAAGAGTGGTAGAAAGCGCGCGGGTGATCGTTTCTTCGATGACGTGAACGTGCCTCCTTCGTTCGGGCCATGCTTACTCCGTCATTTGCGGTTCTCGGTTCGGCCGGTGGGGCCAGCCGGACGGCGGGCGAAGCGCACCGGGAGCCCAGCCACCGCAGGCGGCCCGGATCGATAGGATGCGGACGGTGACGGAGCAGATGGTCGATGAGCCGGCCGCCGGCGATGCGGCCGGCCGCCGTGGCCGGCGGGGGCTGGTGGTCAGCATCTTCGCGGTCCTGTTGGCCGTGCTGCTCGCCGGCCATCGGGCGGTGCCCAACGTGCACGGCCTGGGCAGCCTGGTTGACAGCGCAGCCCCGCTGCTCGGGTTGGGCGTACCCCTGCTCGGGCTGGCGGCGCTGCTGCGCCGTTCCCGCCGGGCGCTGCTGGTGGTGCTGGTTCCGGCGATCGCCTGGGGCGCGCTGTACGGGCGCGCCTGGTTGCCACCGGCGGCCGGCGCGGGGCCGGCCTCGGTCCGGGTGGCCAGCCAGAACCTGCGCTCCGGGAACCCCGACCCGGCCGCCACGATAGGCGCGCTGACCGCCGCCGACGTGGACCTGATCGGGCTGCAGGAGGTCGACGACGGCGACCGGGTCGAAGCCGTGCTGGGGCAGCGGTACCCGCATCGGGCCGCGGTCACGACGGTCGCGCTGTGGAGCCGGTGGCCGATCCGCGACTTCGTCGGGGTGGACACCGGCCTGGGCTGGGACCGGGCGCTGCGCGCGGTGGTCGCCACCCCGCAGGGCGACCTGGTGGTGTACGTGGTCCACCTGGGCTCCGCCCGCGCCGGGCACACCGTGACCCGCGACGAGACCCTCGCGGCGCTGGCCGCCGCCGTGCGGGCCGACCCGGCGCCCCGGCTGGTGGTGCTCGGCGACCTGAACACCGCCACCACCGACCGGGTATTCGTCCCGCTCACCCGGCTGCTGCACGACGCGCAGGCCGACGCCGGGCAGGGCTTCGGCTTCACCTGGCCAGCGGAGCTGCCGGTGATCCGCCCCGACCACGTGCTCTACCGCGGTCTCACCCCCACCACGGCCGGCGTGCTGCACACCCCGGACAGCGACCACCGGGCAGTGACCGCCGGTTTCCGCTGGTGAGAGGTCAGCGCCGGCCGTTGTCGGCGGGAGTGACGGTCAGCCGGTGCCGGCTGGCGTCGCTGCTGGAGAACGGCCAGAGTCGATCGGCGCACGCGACCAGGTCCGCCAACTGGTCGCGGGTCAGCCCGGCGGACGAGATCTCCGCGTGCACGTCGGCCCGGTACCGGCCGTCGTCGTCGCGGCCGAGCGTCGCCTCCGCCGTCACCTCGACGGTGTGCGCCTCGTTGGTGATCTCGGCCGCCGCCTCCACCGCCGCGTGGTGCAGGCAGGAGGCGAACGCCGCGGCTAGCAACTGCTCGGGCGTCAGGCCGGTGCAGTGCGGCGCCAGCGGGGACGCCAGGGCCGTGGAAAGCCCGCCGTCCTCGGTGCGTACATGACCCCCCGCGGCGGTCGCCGTGGCCTTCTCGGGCAGCCAGGAACTCGGATTCGGCATCGCGTTCCTCCCGTCACTCACCCGCCCGGCTACCCGGCCCCCGCAGCGCGAAACCGGCTCCCCGCCGGCGCTCGTCGCGGTTCCCAGGTCCCGAGCGGAGCAAACCGCCGAGGGTTTTCCGGTGCGGGCCCACCGACGCGAGGTAGCTTCCCGGGCAGGGGCGCCGGGACGCGGCGGGCCGCGGAAGAAGCGGAGGGTACGGGTGGCGATGGTGCGCGTACGGTTCGTCGGCGGGCCCGCCGACGACCTGGTCCGGGACCTGCCGGCCGACCCCGACGGGGCGCCGCCACCGCGGTGGATCATGCGTCACCCGGGCCGTCCGACCCCCGACGGCGAGGCCGACCACCTCTATGAACGGGACCACCGCGACGGCTGGGGCACCTGGACCATGCGGTACGTGCGCACCGAACCGTTCGGCGCCACCGAGTGAGCCGGGTCGGAGCCGGCCCGGCCGCACAGCTGGTACACAGGATTGGAACAGGTTCGGCACAGCGGACCCGCCCACGATAGGGGACATGGGTATGGATGGGCGGGGTGCGCAGGGCCGGATCGAGCTGCGTCGACCGGACGGCGAACCGGTGCGGATCCTGGTGGTGGACGACGAGCCGACCCTCACCGACCTGCTCTCGATGGCCCTGCGTTACGAGGGCTGGCAGGTGAGCACCGCCGGCAGCGGGATGGCCGCGATCAGCACCGCCCGCCAGCTCAAGCCGGACGCGGTCGTGCTCGACGTCATGCTCCCCGACCTGGACGGCTTCCAGGTGCTGCGCCGGCTGCGCGAGGAGACCCCGACCGTGCCCGTGCTCTTCCTGACCGCCCGGGACGCCGTGGAGGAGCGGATCGCCGGGCTGACCGTCGGCGGCGACGACTACGTCACCAAGCCGTTCAGCCTGGAGGAGGTGATCGCCCGGCTGCGTGCCCTGCTGCGCCGCACCGGGTTCGCGGTCGCCACCGGTGAGAACGCCGTGCTCACCGTCGGTGACCTGTCCCTCGACGAGGACAGCCACGAGGTACGCCGGGGCGATGACTCGATCACCCTCACCGCTACCGAGTTCGAGCTGCTGCGCTACCTGATGCGCAATCCGCGCCGGGTGCTGAGCAAGGCGCAGATCCTCGACCGGGTCTGGAACTACGACTTCGGCGGCCAGGCCAACGTGGTCGAGCTGTACATCTCGTACCTGCGTAAGAAGATCGACGCCGGCCGCGAGCCGATGATTCATACGTTGCGGGGCGCCGGCTATGTCCTCAAGCCCGCGGAGTGACCTGGCCGGGCGGCTGCGTGGCCGGCTGGCCGGCTGGTCGCTGCGCCGCCGCCTGGTGCTCTCCGTGGTGGCGCTGCTGGCTCTGGTCAGCATCGGCATCGGCGGCCTCACCACGGTGGCGCTGCGGCACTTCCTGATCGCCAAGATCGACAGCCAGCTCATCGGTGAGCAGCCCCGCCGACAGCAGGACTGGCGGTCTCCGTTCGACCTGCCCCAGTGGCGCGACGAGAGCCGCCCCCCCTCGCTCCCGCCCGGCCTTCCCACCGATTCCATCGCGGTCCGGATCGCCGGTGGGCAGGTCGCGGCGTCGAAGCAGAGCGCCCAGGCCCCGGTCACGGTGCCGGCCGGCGAGGTGGCCGCGCTGACCCGCCTGCCCGCCGACGGCACGCCGCGCAGCGTCCACGTCGGCAGCCTCGGCAACTACCGCGCGGTGGCCCGCAAGGTGCCCGACGGTGACGTGCTGGTCTTCGCCATTCCGCTCGCCCAGGTCGAGGCGACGGTCATGTGGATGCTGGTCGCGCAGGCGGGCGTGGTCACCGCCGGGCTGCTCATCGCCGGCAGCTTCGGCGCCCTGATCGTCCGGGCCGCCCTGCGCCCGCTGAACCGGGTCGCCGCCACCGCCACCCGGGTGACCGAGCTGCCGTTGGACCGCGGCGAGGTGGCGCTGTCGGTCCGGGTGCCGCCGGCCGACACCGACCCGCGTACCGAGGTGGGACAGGTCGGCGTCGCCCTCAACCGGATGCTCGGCCACGTCGCCGCCGCACTCGCCGCCCGGCAGGCCAGCGAGACCCGGGTACGCCAGTTCGTCGCCGACGCGAGCCACGAGCTGCGTACGCCCCTGGCGGCGATCCGGGGATACGCCGAGGTGGCCCGGCGAGGCCGGGACGAGGTCCCGCCGGACGTGGCGCACGCCCTGCGCCGGGTCGAGTCGGAGAGCGTCCGGATGACCAGTCTCGTCGACGACCTGCTGCTGCTGGCCCGGCTCGACTCCGGCCGGCCCCTCGCGGCCGAGCCGGTCGACCTCACCGCCCTGGTGGTGAACGCGATCAGCGACGCGCACGCGGCCGGCCCCGACCACGGCTGGAAGCTCGACCTGCCCGACGAGCCGGTCAGTGTCACCGGCGACGCCCACCGGCTGCACCAGGTGGTGGCCAACCTGCTCGCCAACGCCCGGGTGCACACCCCGCCGGGCGCCATCGTCACCACCCGGCTCGCCTCGTTGGCCGACGGAGTCGAGCTGAGCGTGACGGACGACGGCCCCGGCATCCCCGTCGACCTTCAGCCGGAGATCTTTGAACGCTTCGCTCGCGGCGACAGTTCCCGGTCCCGGGCGCACGGCAGCACCGGCCTCGGCCTGGCCATCGTGGCCGCCGTGGTGGAGGCCCACCAGGGCCGGGTCGATGTGTCCAGTCGCCCCGGCCGGACCGTGTTCACGGTGCGGCTGCCGCGATCCACAGCCGCCGCATAGGTCTTTCACGGGCCCGGGCCAGCGGGCTGCCGGAAGCTGGCCGGCATGGACAAAACAGACTATTTGCCGGCCATGCCCCCGCCGGAGTCTGCCGCGACCGGTCCGGCCCCCGCCCCGGAACCGGTGCCCGCGGCAGCTTCGCCGCCGAAGCCCTCCCGCCGCGACCCGCGCTGGGCCAGGCCGGCCCTGGTCGGGCTGCTGCTGGCCACCGCCGTGCTCTACCTGTGGGGCCTGGGCGCCTCGGGCTGGGGCAACGCGTTCTACTCGGCGGCCGTGCAGGCCGGCTCGGATAGCTGGAAGGCGTTCTTCTACGGCTCCTCCGACGCGGCCAACTCGATCACGGTCGACAAGACCCCCGCCGCGCTCTGGCTGATGGCGCTCTCGGTCCGGATCTTCGGGCTGAGCAGCTGGGCGATCCTGGTGCCGCAGGCGCTGCTCGGGGTGGCCTCGGTCGGCGTGCTGCACGCCGCCGTACGCCGCTGGTACGGCCCGGCCGCCGGCCTGATGGCGGGCGCGGTGCTCGCGGTCACCCCGGTGGCCACCCTGATGTTCCGGTTCAACAACCCCGACGCGCTGCTGGTGTTCCTCCTGGTCGCCGCCGCGTACGCCACGGTCCGCGCGATCGAGACGGCGAGCACCCGGTGGATCGCGCTGACCGGCGCGCTGGTCGGCCTCGGCTTCCTCACCAAGATGCTCCAGGCGTTCCTGGTGATCCCGGTCTTCGCCGGGGTCTACCTGCTGGCCGCGCCGGCCGGCTTCTGGCGGCGGATCCGGCAGCTGCTGCTGTCCGGGCTGGCGCTGCTGGTCTCCGCCGGCTGGTGGGTGGCGGTCGTCGAGTTGGTCCCGGCCGGTGCCCGCCCGTACATCGGCGGGTCGCAGCACAACAGCATCCTGGAACTCGCCCTCGGCTACAACGGCCTGGGCCGGATCACCGGCAACGAGGAGGGCAGCGTCGGACCCGGCCGGATGGGTGGCGGCGGTCCGTTCTCCGGGCAGACCGGACTGCTGCGGATGTTCGACACCGAGGTCGGCGGGCAGATCTCCTGGCTGCTGCCGGCCGCGTTGCTCCTGCTGGTGGCCGGGCTGGTGCTGGCCGGCCGGGCGGCGCGTACCGACCGCACCCGGGCGGGACTGCTGCTCTGGGGCGGCTGGCTGCTGGTCACCGGGCTGATCTTCAGCTTCATGTCCGGGATCTTCCACCCGTACTACACGGTGGCCCTGGCCCCGGCGGTGGGCGCGTTGGTCGGCATCGGCGCGACCCTGCTGTGGCGGGCCCGGACCGGCCCGGTCCGCTGGCGCGCTCTCGCGGCGACCGCCATGCTCGCAGTCACCCTGGCCGTGACCGCCTGGTGGTCGTGGCGGCTGCTGGGCCGCAGCGCCGACTGGTACCCCGGGCTGCGCGCCGCCGTGCTGGTGGTTGGCCTGGCCGCCGCCGCGCTGCTCGTGCTCGTCGACCGGCTGCCCCGCCGGGTGACGTCGGTGGTGCTGGCGCTCGGCGCGGCGGCCGCCCTCGCCGGCCCGGTCGCCTACTCCCTCCAGACCGCGTCGACCGCGCATACCGGCGCGATCCCGAGCGCCGGCCCGTTCGTGCAGGGCGCCTTCGGCCACGGCCGCGGCGGGTTCCCCGGCGGCGGCCAGTTCCCCGGCCTCCGACACGGCGGCGAAGCCGGCCAGAACGGGCAGTTCCCCGGCCCGCCCGGCGGCCAGAACGGTGACGGCCAGAACGGGCAGTTCCCGGGCTTCCCGGGTGGTGGCTCGAACGGGCAGTTCCCCGGCGGTGGTCCGAACGGGCAGTTCCCGGGCTTCCCCGGCGGCCAGAACGGCACCGGGCAGAGCGGCCAGTTCCCGGGCGGCGTCGGCCGGTCGTCGCGCGGCGGTGGCATGGGCGGGCTGCTCGACGCCCGCGAGCCGAGCGCTGAGCTGAAGGCGCTGCTGGTGGCCGACGCCGACGACTACACCTGGGCGGCCGCGACCGTCGGCTCGAACAACGCCTCCGGCTACCAGCTCGCCACCCAGCGGCCGGTCATGCCGGTCGGCGGCTTCAACGGCAGCGATCCGTCCCCGACCCTGGCCCAGTTCCAGCGGTACGTCGCCGACGGAAGGATCCACTACTTCATCGGCGGCGGTGGGTTCCGGGCCAACGGGGGCAGCAGCGCCTCCGGGGAGATCGCCGGCTGGGTCGCCGAGCAGTTCACCGCGAAGACCGTCGACGGCGTCACCGTCTACGACCTGAGCAGCGGAAAGCAGGGCTGAGCGATGACCTGGCCGAGCGAACCCCGGGCGGCGGTACAGGCCGGGGCGACGACAACGGACGCGGTGCTGGACGTGGTGGTCCCCGTCTACAACGAGGAGGTCGACCTGGCACCCTGCGTCCGGCGGCTGCACGCGCACCTCACCGCGCACTTCCCGTACCCGTTCCGGATCACCGTGGCGGACAACGCCAGCGTCGACGGCACCCTCGCGCTGGCCGAGGCGCTCGCCGCGGAACTGCCCGAGGTGAGTGTGCTGCACCTGGACGCGAAGGGGCGGGGCCGGGCGCTGCAGGCCGCCTGGTCGGCCTCGCCGGCGCCGGTGCTGGCGTACCTGGACGTGGACCTCTCCACCGACCTGGCGGCCCTGCTGCCACTGGTGGCGCCGCTCATCTCAGGCCACTCCGACCTGGCCATCGGCACCCGGCTGGCGCGGACCAGTCGGGTGGTCCGGGGCGCCAAGCGGGAGGTGATCTCGCGCGGCTACAACCTGCTGCTGCGGGGAACCCTCGCGGCGCGTTTCTCCGACGCGCAGTGCGGCTTCAAGGCGATCCGCGCCGACGTGGCGGCCGAGCTGCTGCCACTGGTTCGGGACACCGGCTGGTTCTTCGACACCGAGCTGCTCGTCCTGGCACAGCGGGCCGGGCTGCGGATTCACGAGGTGCCGGTCGACTGGGTGGACGACCCGGACAGCCGGGTGGACATCGTCGCCACCGTGCTGGCTGACCTGCGGGGCATCTGGCGGCTCGGCCGGGCGCTGGTCGCCGGGGCGCTGCCCCTGGCGGAGCTGCGCGCGCAGGTCGGCCGGGCGCCGCTGCGCCCGCCGCCGGCGCAGGTGCCGGTCGGGCTGCCCCGGCAACTGGCCCGGTTCGCCGTGATCGGGGTGGCCAGCACGCTCGCGTACCTGGTGCTGTTCGTGCTGACCCGCGGCCCGCTCGGGGCGCAGCCGGCCAACCTGCTGGCGCTGCTGGTCACCGCGGTGGCGAACACGGCCGCCAACCGGCGGCTCACCTTCGGCGTCACTGGCCGTCGGCACGCCGGCCGACACCACCTCCAGGGGCTGCTCGCCTTCGCCCTCGGGCTGGCCCTGACCAGCGGCTTCCTGGCGATCCTGCACACCGCCGCCGCCGGCGTGCCGCCCCGTCGGCTGGAGCTGGCTGTCCTGGTGGCCGCGAACCTCGCGGCCACCGCCCTCCGCTTCATCCTGCTCCGCCTAGCCATGCATCACCGCCGCCCCTAATGGGAGCCACAGCCGCGTGCCTGCTCCCGCCGATCATGAGTTGTTGTCGCGACACGCCGGGGGGGCCGGACAACAACCTCATGATCAACGAGTCGGTGGGTGGCGTGGCAGGGTGATGGCGTGTATCGGGAACGGCCGGCGGCGGGGGTTCGTGGGGCGGTGGTGTGGGACAGCGTCGCGGTGGGCGCGACGCCGGTCCGGGTGTTGCCGGACGGGTGCCTCGACCTGCTCTGGTCCAGCCACGCAGGCCTGCTGGTCGCCGGTCCGGACCGGACCGCCCATCTCTCCGTCAGCGTGCCCGGCGAGCGCTGGGTCGGGCTGCGCCTGCCGCCCGGCACCGGCCCCGCCGTCTTCGGCGTCCCCGCCGAGGAGCTGCGGGACCGGCGCGTCCCGCTGGCCGACCTGTGGGGCCGGCCGGCCGTCGACCTGGCCGAACGGCTGGCGGTAGCCGCCGAGGCCGGCCCTCCGCGACGGCCCGGCGGGGCGGCGGGTCCCGCTGCGCCGGGTCGCACCGGGTCATCCACTGGGCAGTTGCACGCCGCGCCGGGCGATGTCGGGGCGCCCGACTGGCCGGGCCGGGCCGAGCCGGTCGCCGCCGGGCTGGAGGCGGTCGCGGTGGCGCGGCTGCGGGTCGCCGGCGGCGTCGACCCGCTCGGCGTACGGGTAGCCGCCCGGTTGGCGGCCGGCGCCACCGTGGCGGCCACCGCGGCCGAGGTCGGCCTCGGCGCGCGGGCCCTGCACCGGCGCAGCCACGCTCTCTTCGGGTACGGCCCGAAGACCCTCGCCCGGATCCTGCGGATGCACCGGGCCCTCGACCTGGCCCGTGCCGGCACCCCGCTGGCCGAGGCGGCAGCCCGGGCCGGTTACGCCGACCAGGCTCATTTCACCCGGGAGGTGAAGGACCTGGCCGGGGCGCCCCCGACCCAGCTGCTGCCGCCCGGCCGGGCCTGACCGCGTCCCCGTCCTCACCGGGGGGCGAACAGGTCGACGGCGTTGCCGTCCGGGTCGTGCAGGACCGCGTACCGCTGGCCCCAGACGGCGTCCCAGGGCGGCAGGTGGCCGTGGTTTCCGGCGGCGGTCAGCTCGGCGTACCAGCGGTCGACCTCGCCCGCGTCGGCGCAGCGGAAGGCCAGGCTGGTCCGGGGGCTGCCGGTGGGTGGGGTGAAGCCGGGGTCGAAGCCGCGGATCGTCGCCACGGTGTCCCAGGCCAGCCGGACGCCGTTGGCCAGGGTGACCTCCACATGCGGTTCGCGTTCCGCCCCAGCCGGGATCGGCAGCCCCAGCCGTCGATAGAAGTCCAGCGTGCGGCCCATGTCGGTGACGACCATGCCGATGAGATCGAAGTGCGGTGTCATGCCCGTCACCGTAGGGGCAGGCGGGGCCGGGCGTCTTGAACAGAACGGACGGGGCGCGCTGACCCGTGCGGCCTCCGCGTCCCGCCCAGGAAGGTACGGTGGAGTGCAAGTCCGGCTTTGTGGCGTTAAAGCGGCGATATCGGGCCGGCCTCCATCAACGGCGAGGGGAAGGGAGCAGCCGTGACGCACCTGGCCTACCTGGATGCGGGATCAGGCAGCCTCATCGTGCAGGCGGTGGTCGGCGGGGTGGCCGGAGCGGCGGTGGCCGCCAAGCTCTACTGGCGACGGCTGGTGGCCCGGTTCCGTCGGCAGCCCACCGACCGGAGCTGACCGGCGTGTCCGTCTCCGACGCCGGTGCCCGGGTGCCGGGCTCGTTCCGTGACCCGGGCAACCGGGTCTTCCACCGCCGGGGCGAGGTGCTGCGCGGCCTCGACGAGCGGTCCGCCCGCGACTGGCGGGCTCTCGCCGCCACCGACTTCTTCCGGGACCTGCTCGCCGCAGGCAAGGTGTGCGGCACCGAAGAGCTCGTCCCGACCCCGGTCGACCTGCCCTGGGCCGCGGTGCTGCGGCACGAGCGCATCCCGTTCGTCTCGTACCCGTACGAGTGGTCGTGCGGGATGCTGCGCGACGCCGCCCTGCTGCACCTGGAGATCCTGCGGTCGGCGTTGGCCGCCGGCTTCACCACCAAGGACGGCTCGGCGTACAACCTGCAGTGGCAGGGCGCGGCACCGGTCTTCATCGACGTCGGCTCGTTCGAGCCGGCCCGCGACGGAGAGCCCTGGGCCGGCTATCGCCAGTTCTGTCAGACCCTGCTCTATCCGCTGCTGCTGCAGGCCCATCTGGGGCTGGACTTCCAGCCCTGGCTGCGGGCCCGGATCGACGGTATCGAGCCGGATCAGATGCGCCGCCTCTTCTCGGGCGCGCGCCGGCGGCACACCGGGGTGCTCACCCACGTCCACCTGCACGGCGCGCTGCAGGCCCGCCACGCGCACGCCAGCACCAGCGACGTGCGCGCCCAGCTTCGGGACGCCGGCTACTCCCGTGAGCTGGTGCTGGCGACCGTACGCGGCCTGGAGAAGCTGGTCCGCCGGCTGGACGCCCGGCCGGCTCGGAGCCACTGGTCGGACTACCAGCGCACCTGCGCGTACTCGATGCCCGACCGGCAGACGAAGGAGAGCTTCGTCGACCGGGCGGCGGCCGTCACGATGCCGGGGCTGGCCCTCGACCTGGGCGCCAACGACGGCCGGTACGCCCGGATCGCGGCCCGGCACGCCGAGTACGTGGTCGCGGTCGAGCAGGACCCGACGGTGGTCGACGTGCTCTACCGCGCGCTGCGGGACGAGGGGGAGCGGCGGATCCTGCCGCTGGTGATGGACCTGGCCGACCCGTCGCCGGGCGGGGGCTGGCGGAGCGTCGAGCGGGCGGCCTTCGCCGACCGGGCGCGGGCCGACCTCGTCCTCGCGCTGGCGCTGGTGCACCACCTGGCGATCGGCCGGAACGTGCCGCTGGACGCGGTGCTGGACCAGCTCGCCGCGCTGACCACGCCCGGCGGCACGCTGGTCGTGGAGTACGTGCACCCCGAGGACCCGATGGCCCGGCGGCTGCTGGCCAACAAGCCGGACGGACTCTTTCCGGACTACCGGCGCGAGGCGTTCGAGGCGCTGCTCGTGGCGCGCGGCCGGATCATCCGCCGGGTCGAGCTGCCGTCCGGCACCCGCACGCTCTACCAGGTGGTGACCCGTGGCTGAACAGACTCTCGCGCCCCCCGAGGTGCGCCCGGGCGCACCGCCGCCCGGTCGCCGGGCCGGGTGGCGGGACGAACTGGGCCGGCTGCTGGAGGTGGTGGCGTTGGTCGGCCTGGTGGTCACCCAGCCGATGCTGGACGTGCTGGGCCACAGCCCGGACTTCTTCCTGTTCCACGGCGCCTCCCCGGCCGACGTGCTGCTCCTGGTGGCCCTGATCGCCGTCGTGCCGACCGTGCCGTTCGCCCTGCTCGGCGTGGTCAGCCTGGTGGCCGTGCGGATCGCCCGGGCGGCCGTGCACACCCTCGTGGTGGGGCTGCTGCTGGCCGCGCTCGCCGTCCAGGTGGGGCGGCACACCACTCCGCTGCGGGGCGTACCGCTGCTGCTGGCCGCCGGGGTGGTCGGCGCCGGCGCGGCGGTCGCGCACCGGCGCTGGCGGGCCCCGGGGCGGGTGCTGCGGCTGGCCGCGGCCGGGCCGGTGGTCTTCGTCAGCCTCTTCGTCTTCGCCACGCCGGCCTCGGCGGTGGTGCTGCCCCGGGGCCACGCCGGGGCCGCCGGGGTGGCCGGCGCCGGCAGCCACCCGCCGGTGGTCATGATCGTCCTGGACGAGCTGCCGCTGGTCTCGCTGCTCGGCCCGGACGGGCGGATCGACGCCACCCGGTACCCGCACTTCGCCGAACTCGCCGCCGGTTCGACCTGGTACCGCAACGCCACCGGGGTGAGCGGCTGGACGCCGTACGCGCTGCCGGCCATGCTCACCGGCCGCTACCCGGCCGAGTCGGTCGCCCCGCACTACTCGCAGTACCCGGACAACCTGTTCACCGCCCTCGGCGGCCTGTACGAGATCAAGGCCGAGGAGAGCATCACCCGGCTCTGCCCGCCCAGCCGGTGCGAGCAGCCGGCCAGCCCGGAGCAGGGGCTCGGCGTGCTGGTCCGGGAGAGCGGCAAGCTGCTGCGCCAGGTCACCGGGCCGGTGGACAGCCAGGTCGACCCGGAGAACTCGTACCGCGAGCTGACCCGCGCCGAGGCGAACCTGGACGCCGCCGAGCCGGTTCCGGCCGACCCGAAGTTCCGCTGGGACACCCTCAACGACAACCAGCCGGCCCGGTTCACCGCCTTCCTCGCCGGGCTGCGCCCGTCCGCCCGGCCCACCCTGCACTTCCTGCACCTGCTGATGCCGCACGCGCCGTGGGCGTACCTGCCGTCCGGGGCTCGCTACACCGCCCCGGACGACCTGCCCAACGACGGCGCCGGCTGGGTGGACCTGGCCCGCCAGCGGCACCTGGCCCAGCTCGGCTACACCGACCGGCTGATCGGCGAGACGCTGCGGACGCTGCGGGCCACCGGCCTCTACGACCAGGCCCTGGTCCTGGTCACCGCCGACCACGGCGTGAGCTTCCTGCGCGACTGGCAGGGCCGGGGCATGGACGCCATCAACCACGCCGCTGATCAGGTCGCCTGGGTGCCGATGTTCGTCAAGGAGCCCGGCCAGCAGGCCGGCCGGACCGACGACCGGAACTGGCAGCACGTCGACCTGCTGCCCACCATCGCCGACGAGACCCACATCAGCGTCCCGTGGCGCCTGGACGGCCGCTCGGCGAAACAGCCCCCGCGCGACGGCGCCGGCAAGCTCTTCTACGACCGCCCCGGCGAGCCGGTGCGGCTCACCGGCGGGGTGCCGTCCCCGCCCGCCACGCCCGCCCCGGACCCACTGATCGGCACCCGGGTCGGCGGCAAGCCCGCCGGGGGTGCGGCCACCGTGGCGAACCTGGCCGCGTTCCGCGCCGTCGACCCGGCGGCGGGCGAGCTGCCCGCCCTGGTCTGGGGCACCGTGCCCGCTTCGGTGCCGGACGGGACGAAGCTCGCGGTGGCGGTCAACGGCACCGTGGGCGCGGTCGTCCCGGTCGTTTCGCCCGACAAGGGCGGCCGACGCTTCGCCGCCCTCCTGCCCGATGACCGGCTCTTCGTGGCCGGCGCCAACCGCCTGGACATCTATCGGGTGGGAGCCGACGGCAGCCTGCGCAGCCTCCGCCTGTCCTGACCGTTCCCCCGCCTCGGTCGCCTCCAACCACCCCGGCTTTGGCCGGGGTGGTCCCGTTTTCGCGGGTTTCCGCGCCGGTCGGTCGGGAATCGGGTGACGCACACCTCACCGCAGAACCATGACGAGCGGTGTCGCCCGGACCGTAAGTACGGTAAAAGCGAAGGCAACTCAACGAAGATCTTGCCGGCGAAGCGAGGAACAGATGACGGAAGTCAAGCTCGACCACCCCGGTGGCCAGCTGTCGATGCCGGTGCAGTCCGCGGTCGAAGGCCCCGGCGGAATCAAGGTGGGCAACCTGCTCAAGGAAACCGGGATGACCACCTACGACCCCGGTTTCGTCAACACCGCGTCCTGCTCCTCCGCGATCACCTACATCGACGGTGACGCGGGCATCCTGCGGTACCGGGGCTACCCGATCGAGCAGTTGGCCGAGAAGTCCTCCTTTCTGGAGGTCTCGTACCTGCTGATCTACGGTGAGCTGCCGACCCAGCAGCAGCTCAGCGAGTTCAGCGAGCGGATCCGGCGGCATTCGCTGCTGCACGAGGAGATGCGTCGGTTCTTCGACGGCTTCCCGCGCGACGCGCACCCGATGGCCGTGCTCTCCTCGGCGGTGAGCGCGATCTCGACCTTCTACCAGGACAGCCTGGACCCGTTCGACTCCGAGCACGTGGAGATGTCCACGGTGCGGCTGATGGCGAAGGTCCCGACCATCGCCTCGTACGCCTACAAGAAGTCGATCGGCCAGCCGCTGCTGTACCCGGACAACTCGCTCGGCTACGTCGAGAACTTCCTGCGCATGAACTTCGGGGTGCCGGCCGAGCCGTACGAGGTCGACCCGGTGGTGGCCCGGGTGCTCGACATGCTCTTCATCCTGCACGCCGACCACGAGCAGAACTGCTCCACCTCGACCGTGCGGCTGGTCGGCTCCAGCAACGCCAACCTCTTCGCCTCCGTGTCGGCCGGGGTGAACGCGCTGTTCGGCCCGCTGCACGGCGGTGCCAACCAGGCCGTGCTGGAGATGCTCCAGCGGATCCAGGCCGACGGCGGCGATGTCCGCTCCTTCGTGCAGAAGGTGAAGGACAAGCAGACCGGCGTGAAGCTGATGGGCTTCGGCCACCGGGTCTACAAGAACTACGACCCGCGCGCCGCGATCGTGAAGAAGGCGGCCCAGGACGTGCTCGACCGGATGGCCAAGCCGGACCCGCTGCTGGACCTCGCGATTCAGCTGGAGGAGATCGCCCTCGCCGACGACTTCTTCGTCTCCCGCCGGCTCTACCCGAACGTGGACTTCTACACCGGCCTGATCTACAAGGCCATGGGCTTCCCGACCAAGATGTTCACGGTGCTGTTCGCCCTGGGCCGGCTGCCCGGCTGGATCGCCCAGTGGCGCGAGATGATCAACGACCCGGAGACCAAGATCGGCCGCCCGCGGCAGATCTACACCGGCTACGCCGAGCGGGACTACGTCCCGGCCGCGGAGCGCTGACCTCCGACCGACGGCGAAGGCCGCCGACCCCACAAGGGGTCGGCGGCCTTTTTCGCGTACGCGGGTGCGTGGGTCAGTGGCTCTTGTGGCCCTCGCCCGCGGTGACGGGCAGGTTGCCGAGCACCCGGTTGATGATGTGGATCCGCGCACCGGCGGCCTGGTAGTCGGCGCAGACGGTGTCGGCCTTGCGCGCCACCCGGGCGCTCGTCCCGCCGCCGGCCTCGGTGACGGGGATCTTCGTACCGGCGAGCGTGGTGACCTCGCCGGCGGCCACCAGGTCGGACATCGACAGCGATCCGGCGACGAGGTGCTCGCGGAGCAGGCCGCGCAGCTTGTCCTTGTCGGTGATGAAGAGCTCGTCCAGGTTGTCCTCGGAGAACTGCAGCTCGAACGCGTCGTCGCTGGGGGCGAGAATGGTCACCCCGGACGCACGGTGCAGCTCGGACTCCAGGCCGGCGGCCCGTACCGCCGCCTCGAACATGGTGAGGACGGGGATCCACTGCAGGGCCGCCTCGGGGGGCTCCTGGGTCAGCGATGCCGGGTTGCCGGGATCGGTGCCCGAGGGCAGCGCGTCACACAGCGGCCCGTGGAGGGCGGGTGCCGCCGCTGCCGTGGCGTCGGTCGCCGCCCGGGCCGGGGCGGCGTCGCC
This sequence comes from Micromonospora sp. NPDC048999, assembly GCF_040649295.1. Taxonomy (NCBI): domain Bacteria; kingdom Bacillati; phylum Actinomycetota; class Actinomycetes; order Micromonosporales; family Micromonosporaceae; genus Micromonospora; species Micromonospora sp. NPDC048999. Next base: position 101,135 of record NZ_JBEZFI010000013.1, read on the forward strand.
GGAGCCGGAGCAGCCGGCGAGGGCCAGGGACAGGCCCACTGCGGCGAGCGCGGTCAGCCGACGTCGTGCGGCCCGCCGGCCCGGCCGGCGGGGACGGAATGGTGCGGTGACGAGCTGGTCCACCGGGTCTTCTCCAGGTCAAATCGGGGCCGTACCGGCCGGACCGGCCCGAAGGCCGGCCCAGCCGGTACGACGATCAGCGGGTCACAGACCGGCGCACTGGCCGCTCTTCGGTCCCGTGACCGAGTTCTGCACTTCCAGGTTGACCGGGCCGTTGGCGTTGCCGCTGCACTGCAGCGGACCGGTCACCGTGTTGGCCGCCACCAGGGGCGCGCCGCCGCGATTGTTCGTCAGCTCGACCGGGCCGGTGGCCTTGACGTCGATGACCACCACCGGGCCGGCGGTCTCCGTGATCCGGGTCGGGCCGGTGACCGTGCTGTTGGTCAGGAAGACACCCGCGGCGCCGCTGGCCTCCACCGGGCCGGTGAACGACGAGCCGGTCGCGATCAGCGTGGCGCCCGGCTGGACCCGGACCGGGCCGTTCACCGTGACGTCCTTCAGGCAGGCGAAGCCGGAGATGGTCAGCTTGCCGTTGTGCTTGCCGGTCAGGGTCGGGTACACCCGCTCGCCGGCCACCATGTACTCGGCACCCTGCCCGTCCAGCAGCAGCGGGATCAGACCCCGCTCCGGCTGGGTCAGCGGCACGACGTACCCGTCGGCGGTCTTGACGACCTGCCAGCCGTGCGCGGCGAGACGCTCCGCCACGGTGGTGCGCATGCCGGCCGGGCCGTCGGTGCGCGCCCCGTTGTACTGCTCCTCGGTGAGCTTGTACGCGCACGGCGCGTTGTCGAGGATGTCCTTGGCGGCCGGGGCGTCGGCCGGCGGCGGGGCCTCACCCGGGTGCGGGGCCGGGTAGGCCTCGATCGGGCGGGAACCGCGGAAGACGATGCGGCCGGTGTTCGACACCTGGAACTTGATCGCCTCGGCCCGCGCCGTGGTGATCGCCGGGAGGTTTGCCCGGTGGTAGTCGAGGAACTGGTTGAACGTCCACAGCGCGGAGAAGGTCTTACGGCGCCGGTTGTTCGCCGTGTTGCCCTCGTCCGGGCGGGTGGTGCCGCCCGAGCTGCGCAGCTCGAGCAGCGAGTTGACGACGTTCTTGAGCCCGGCCGTGTTACGGAGGATGGTCTCCTCGCTCAGGCCCACGGCCCCGCCGCCACTACACCCGTACGGGCACGGCCACCAGCCGTCCTTGGCGCCCTGGGTGTACATGTGGCCTTCGATCATGTGCTGCGACTCGTCGAAGATCGACTTGGCCACGTTCTGGTGCCGCGGCGGCAGCATCGGCAGGTCACCGGCGTTGGCGTTGCCGAACTCGTGACCGTCGTAGCTGGCCACCGGGTGGTAGTCGCGCAGCATCCGTACGAACGCGGCGTTCTCCGGCTGGCGGATCAGCGAGTAGTCCCGGTTCAGGTCCTGCCCGGTCGAGTTGCCCCGGGTGTTGGCCGCCCGGCCGTCGCCGTTGATCGTCGGCACGATCAGCACGGTGGTGTGCGACAGCAGGTCGATGGTGCGGGCGTCGGTGCTGAAGGCCAGCTTGCGCGCCATGATGAAGCAGGCTTCCCGGTCACCGGGCTCGTTGCCGTGCACGTTGCAGTTGACCAGCAGCGGCGAGGTGGCCGCCACGGCCGCCGCGGTCGCCGGCGGCTTCGGGTAGCCGAGGATGAACATGTTGATCGGCCGGCCGAGCACGGTCTTGCCGATCTCGGTCACCCGGACCCGGTCGCTCGCCTTTTCGAGCGCCTCGGTGTAGGCGTACTCGTTGACGTCGCTGGTGTACTGCGCTCCGAGGGTGGTCTCCCACTGGGTCCGCAGGTTCTCACCCGGGACGTTCAGGTCGCCCCAGGGCGCCAGGGTGGCGCCGGAGACCGGCTCCGAGTACGGCTGCGCGGTGGTGCCGAAGCGGGCGCGGACCCGCCACTGGAACCGGTCGCCCGGGTTGTATCCCGAGTCGGCGAAGGTCGGCGACTCGTTGTTGATCTGGCGGTTCGGCCGCCAGACGCCGGTGATGACGGCGGCGCCGGTCGTCGAGCCGTCGGCGGCGATCGGCGTCCGCTCGATCTGGTAGTCGGTGGCGCCGGCGACCGGCGTCCACGCGAGGGTGGCGTAGCCGTCGCTCTGCACGACCGACAGGTTCAGCACCTGGTTCGGCTCGGCTTGGACGGTGACACCGGCCGGTACGGCATAGGCGGGCATGGGCGCGACCGCCGCCGCGAGGCTGGCGGCGAGCAGGACGGAGAAAATAGTTTTCCGTCTGTCTCTCATGGACGCTCCAGAGGAGTGAACTGACAAGGTGCCGAACAGCACACGTGATCCACGTCGTACGCAGTGGACCGGGCGGGATTTCTTGAGGACAATCTGAGATTCCGGCACCGGGTTCAGCTCGGCCGTAGCCGGTAGCCCACTCCGCGTACGGTCTCCACCAGGCCGGCGTCGGCGAGCTTGGCGCGCAGGGCCGCGACGTGAACGTCGAGGGTGTGCCCGGCCTTCCAGGTGGTCTGCCAGATGTCCATCAGCAACCGCTCGCGGGACACGACGGTGCCCGCCTGCCGGGCCAACGCCATCAGCAGGTCGAACTCCTTACGGGTCAGGCTCACCTCGCGGTCGGCGAGCCAGACGCGCCGGGCGCTGAGATCGATCCGCAGTTCGCCGACTTCCAGCGTCTCCTCGATCCGCGCGGACCGGGCCGTCCGGCGCATCACCGCCTCGATCCGGGCCTGCAACTCCGCCATCGAGAACGGCTTCACCACATAGTCGTCGGCGCCCGCCCGCAGCCCCGCCACCCGGTCCCGCTCCTCGGACCGGGCGGTCACCGCGATGATGGCGACGTGCTCGTTGTCCCGGCGGATCTGCCGGCACAACTCCAGGCCGTCCCGGTCGGGTAGGTTGAGGTCGAGCAGCACGAGGTCGACCGGGCCCGCCGTGGCCGCCTCCGCAACGGTCGTGGCCGGGATGACCGCGTAACCCCGGCGGCGCAGCGCGCCGCCGAGCGCGGACGCGACTCGCAGGTCGTCCTCCACCATCAGCACCCGCACCCGCGTCTCCTCGGCCGTCGTCGTTGACAGGTCCACGCGAGTCTGTCCGATGGGCACGGCCGTGACCAGCCCGGACGCAAGATCGTGATCGCACGATGACTTGCTCGACCGTCCCGGTGATCCCCCCGTCACCGCAGGCGATCCGGGCGGGACCGCCCACGGCGTGGGGTACGCGTCAGCGCAGGCCGGCGGCGGCGAGCAGGTTGCCCTCCGGCAGCGGCGAAAGCGCCCGGCCGAAGACCATCCGCTGCTCGGCCCGCGCCGCGGTGAACATGGCGTCGCCGCCGATGGCGGCCGCGTATGTGGCGGCCGTGCGGGACGCGATCGCCGACCAGGCGTACCGCTCGTGGACCACGGCGAGGGCGCGCCGGGCGAGGGCGCGGGCCTGGTCCCGGTCCGACAGCAGCGCGTGCACCGCCTCGGCCAGCCCGTCCGGGTCCTGCGGGGCGAAGGTCATCCCGGTGACGCCCGGCTCGACGATCTCGGCGAGCCCGCCGGTCCGCGACACGGCCAGCGGCGCGCCGGCGGCGGCGCCCTCCAGGGCCACCATGCCGAACGGCTCGTAGATGCTCGGCACGGCGAAGCAGTCCGCGGCGGCCATCACCGCGGGCAGGTCGGTGCCGCCGAGGAAACCGGGCATGCTCACCGTGTCGGTCAGGTCGAGCCGGTGCACCTCGGCCTCCAGGGCCGCCCGGTACGGCCCGTCGCCGACGATCACCGCGCGCAGCCCGGGGTGCCGCTCGCGCAGCACCGGCAACCCGGCGAGCAGGTCCTGCACGCCCTTCTCGTAGACCAGCCGACCGGCGAAGGTGACCAGCGGACCGTCGCCGGCGAAGCGGGCCCGGGCGGACGCCAGCGCCGCCGCGGACACCCGCCAGCGGTGCGGCTCGACCCCGTTGGGCACCACGTCGACCCGCCCGGCCGCCACGTCGAACAGCGCGGTCACCTCGTCGCGCATGTAGCCGGAGCAGACGATCACCCGGCCGGACTCGGCGGCCAGCCAGTGCTCCACACCGTGGATGGTGCGGTTCATCTCCTCGGGCAGCCAGCCCTGGTGCCGGCCGGCCTCGGTGGCGTGGATGGTGCTGACCAGCGGCAGGTCCAGATGCTCGCGCAGCGTCATCGCGGTGTGCGCGACGAGCCAGTCGTGGGCGTGGATGACGTCGTACGCGCCGGTGTCGGCGGCGCGTAGGGCGGCCCGGGTGAGCGTGTGGTTGAACGCCATGGTCCAGGCGAGTAGGGAGTCTGTGGCGAGTGGGAAGCGGACCGGGTCTTCGGCGGCGCGGATGATCCGGACGCCGTCGGCGTACTCCTCCAGTGGGGCGCCCTCGGCGTGCCGGGTGACGACGGTGACCTCGTGGCCGGCGGCGGCCAGTGCGACGGAGAGGGCGTGCACGTGGCGGCCGAGGCCACCGACGAGCACGGGTGGGTATTCCCACGAGAGCATCAGGATGCGTCGCGGCCGGGCCGGCGAGCCGGGCTGCCGGGGGACGGCGGGGCGGGAGGTGAGGGTGGGCAGGTGGGTCGGGTCCGTCGCGGTGGCGGGCTGCTCGCCGACCCGCAGGATGGTCACATCAATCTCCGTGTTGAGGCATGCTGGGTTGCGCCGGCGGCGTTGGCGGCGTGACAGGTGTGGTGAGGGTGGCCGAAGGGCCGGGGTGACGCGGGCGGGGCGCACGCGTCCGACATCCAGGAAAGGCCATTCCGCGCCAACGCGCAGCTAGAAACGGGCGATCGTGACGGAAGACACCTGAAGTTCCTTCCAACCTCGGGTGGGTGGTTCTGCTCCTCGGACAGGTTCACCGGTCGGGTCTACAGTGGGGCTGAGCTGCTCCTTCCTGATTTGCCGAACACCTGTACCGTCGCCCTGCCGGCTCCCACCGACTCCGTGGAGGCTGCCGCATGTCCGAGTTCACGGTGTGGGCGCCCGAAGCCGCCCGGGTCCGGCTGCGCCTGCCCGGCGTCGCCGACCACGAGATGCGGCCCGGCCCGGGCGGCTGGTGGCGGGTCGCGGTGCCCGGCGCCGGGCCGGGCACCGACTACGCGTTCCTGCTGGGCGATGACGAGCGGGCGCGGCCCGACCCGCGTTCGCCCTGGCAGCCGGCGGGCGTGCGCGGGCCGAGCCGCCGTTACGACCACGCGGCGTTCCACTGGACCGACCAGGGCTGGACCGGTCGCCGGCTGCCCGGCAGCATCCGCTACGCGGTGCACGTCGGCACCTTCACGCCGGAGGGCACCTTCGACGCGGCCATCGGACACCTCGACCACCTGGTCGACCTCGGCGTCGACCTGGTCGAGCTGCTGCCGGTCAACGCCTTCGACGGCGAGCACAGCTGGGGCTACGACGAGGTCTCCTGGAACGCCCCGCACCAGCCGTACGGTGGGCCGGACGGGCTCAAGCGACTGGTCGACGCGGCGCACGCCAAGGGGCTGGGGATGATCCTCGACGTCGCCTACCACCACGTCGGGACGCCCGGGGCCCACCCGCCGATGCTCGCGCCGTACCTCACCGAGCAGGGCAAGGGTCCGGTCACCCTCGACGGGTCGCACGCCGACGGGGTACGCCGCCACATCATCGACAGCGTGCTCATGTGGCTGCGCGACTACCACGTCGACGGGCTGCGGCTGGACGGCCTGCCCGCCACGCCGGGCTCCCGCTTCCTCGACGATCTGGCGGTGTCGGTCGAGTCGCTCTCCACCCACCTGGGCCGGCCGCTGTCGCTGACCACCGAGCCCGACCTGCACGACCCGGCCCACCACGCCCTGCCCGCCCTGCCCACCCTGCTCACCGGCGACCGGGCCGCTCAGCCGCTCTCCACCGGCCTGCTGCGCGTCGGCGCCACCCTGCTGATGACCGCGCCGCTCACCCCGACGCTGTTCATGGGAGAAGAGTGGGCGGCCAGCACGCCGTGGCAGCGCGCCGCGCACGGCTGGCCGGCGGGGGAGGTGCCCGACCGCTTCGTCCCGTCCCGGTTGGACTGGGCCGAGCTGGACAAGCCCGAGCACCGCGAGATGTACGACTTCTACCGGCGGCTGATCGCGCTGCGCAAGAGCCGACCCGACCTGTCCGACCCGCGGCTGAGCCGGATCGACGTGCGGCACGGCAACCAGTTCCTGGTGCTGCGCCGGGGCGAGTGCCTGGTGGCGGCGAACCTCGCCGGCAAGCCGCAGCGGATCAACCTGCCCGGCGTGGTCCGCAGCGTCCTGCTGGCCACCGCGGCCGGCGTCACCGTGATGCGCGACGGCATCGAACTGCCGCCCGAGTCGGCCGCGATCGTCGCGCTCTGACCGTCGCGGGCGCTGCCGGTCGTCCCCGTGGCTGCGGTGTACCTACTGCCCGTGGTCACCCCCCCCAGGAGGTGCTGCCGTCGCTGACCCATCCTGTTGACCTCCTTCGCCGCGCTCGGCGGCGAGGGTCTCGATCCCGCCGACGTAGACCCACGGATTGCCGACTTCTATGAGCGCGCCTCGCGGTGGCACCTGAACCTGTGGTCGGAATGGTCCGCCGTCGCTTGGCCATTCGGTCGGCTTGTCACGGCCTTGCTCAGCGAACGGCTGCAGCAGGCCTGCTTGTCGATGCGGCCGCTCGACGCGTCGTTCGGCATGACGAGCAAGGTGGTCCACATCCACGGCGCGCATGGCGAGGTCGTCGGCTCGGCCTGGCTCCGCAACATGCGCAAGACAGGCCACGTGACCTACAGCGGGCTGTACGGCGTCAGGACCCTTCCCGGCAGCGGGCAGCCCAGCGTCCGCGTCGTGTTTCCTCTGCCGCTGGGCTCGTTACAGGTCTTCCTCAAGCCCTCCGCCGGCCTGGACGGCAGCTTCCACCTGCGCTCCCCGATCGGCGGGTTCGGCTCTGACGGCGCATATCTCATGTTGGAGCGGTACGACGAAACGCTCAGCGCACGCCGTATCCCGCTGAACGAACACTTCCACCTGTATGTCGACGAGGACGGTGACGTCCGGGCCGATCATAGCCTCAAGCTCTGGAACATCCCCGCAGTCCGGCTGCACTATCGGATGCGGCGTCAGGCCTGAAGAAAACGCAACGGCAGCCGCGCCCCGACTCCTCGGCGGACTTCGCTCGGCCGTCGTACTGACGCGCCCGACTTGCCGTGGTGGCACCGATCAGATGCCGGCGACGACGGCAAATTCGTAGTTGCCGGCACCCACCGAGCGGTCAAGGGTCCGCATGATCCGGCCGGCGTTGTCGTGTGGGCCCTGGATGTAGAACGGTCGCCCGTCCCGGCCGAACGTGATCCGGCTGGGTGGCTGCCACGCCCCGAGGTGACCGACTGCCGAGTAGTAGTCCTGGTGCGGTTCGAAGCCGAGCTGCTGGGCGAAGTCGACGGCACCGAAGACGAGGTCCCGGGCCAGGTCGATGGGAGCGCGCATCGGCGGATCCGAGTAGGCGTTGAAGAACTCCGCGACGAAGGAGGGCATGTCGTACTGGTCCAGCGTGGTCGGCGGCACCGCGTTCTTTGCCCCGAGGCAGTAGGTGTCCACGAGGAAACCGGCCAGGCTGACCCCCCTGCCATCCTGGCGCGCGACCACGACGCCGGTCAGGCCTTCGGAGTCGCTCTGCGGATCATCAACGTCGACCCAGTCGACGGGCCGGTCCGCGATGATCAGGCCGGTGCTCCAGCCCGGATTGATCCAGCAACCGATGAGCGGCAGATCCCCAAGCGTGGCGTAGCCCGGCCGGTCGACGGCGACGCCGCGGGCGAGAGGACCGACCCCGGCTCGGGTGACGCCCAGCTCTCGGGCGATCTGCTTCGGGGTGCGGCCAGCCGCGCGGAGCGCCTGCGCCCGAGACTCCAATTCGTCGGAAATCACCGGCCAATCCTGGTGTCGAGGAAGGTCACTGTCAAACATCCCGGCCGCGTGTCCGGGCGCGGCCAGAGCAGACCCTTTGGTCTCTGACAGCCCGACCCAGTGCGCAAGGTGACTGCGGGTTGTATCCGCGTCACGACAGCGGGACAGTATGCAGCGAGTATCCTCGGAGTATGACTCGCCGTATCACGATCAGCCTGCCCGACGACGTGGCCGCGTACGTGGAGCGGACCCAGGGCAACACGTCCGGTTTCATCGCTGGAATCCTTCGTCGGAAGATGCGGGCCGATGGTCTCCGGGCGAGGTGGGCGCAGCTCGGTTACGTCGTCACCGACGAGGACGTGGAGCGGACGCGCGGCCGTCTCGCCGCCCAGCCGCCGATCAGCGACGAGCAGCACGCCCAGAACCTCGAGTGGCTGAGCCGGTTCGACGACGAGGGGACTGCCGCAGCATGAACGGTCTCGTCCTCGACACCTCCGCCCTGCTCGCGTACGCATCGGGCACCAGTGTCGAGCCCGGTGCCATCCTGACCTTGGCCGAGGAGGATCCCGACCAGCAGGTGTGGATCCCGGCTCTGTGTCTCGGGCAGGCGCAACTCGAACTGGCTGGCACGTCCGCCGCCGCCATGCTTGATTTGCTCTTCACCGCAGATCGCGACATCCAGGTTGCGGTCTACGACGCGGCGACGAGTCGGCGGGTGGCCCGGATCGCGGCGACGTTCAGCGTGTCATTGGATGTCGCTCACGCAATCGCCACCGCGGTCCTCTACCGCTGCTACCTGGTTACTCAAGACCTGAAGGCGGTCGAAGCGGCGGCCCCGCCCGGCTTGGAGATCCTTGACATCAGTGAAACCTGGGACTGACGTCGACGGTGATCCAGGTGGCGACGCTGACTGGCGAGGGTGATGACCCACAAACCTGGCTGGAGACCGTGGATGCTGTGGGGCGGGCAGCCGGCGCCGCTGTCGGTGGCCCAGCTCGCCGACCCGGTCTGCGGCCGGTGAACTCGTCAGCTCGTGAATGCATCGACGCCCATCATGAGCGCTGCGGTGCCGCCGTACAGGTATCCGACCTCGACCGCCTCGGTGATCTCGGCTTCCATGGTGCCTGCGGCGCGAGCGTCGTTGGCGAGCTTCGCAACACCGTCCGGGTGAGCACAATGCTGCGACCGCAATGTCACGCGGCGGGACCACCCGACAGCCCGGAGAAGGCAGCGCCGCCGCGGACTTCTGGCCCCGATCCGCGGGAACGGTTCCGGAAACTGGCTATCGACCTGGGAACGGTGAACCTCTGACGGGTTTCAGTCGACGCGCAGGCTCACCAGCGTGACGGTCAGCTCCTGTTCGGCATATTGGCGGGGGTCCCGTTCGGCGATCATGACCAGGTAGGCGTCCTGTCCGGTCGGCACCCCAGGGACGGAGAACGAGAATTGGCAGGTGCCGTCGGTGAGCGCCTGCGGCTTGGTCAGCCTCCCGGCGGCCAACCCGCCTGTGCTCATGATGAGCACCGGGGCGCCGTCGATGACGTCGGCGTGGGTGCCGGTGCCGGTGCAGCCGCTGTGATCGTCCCTGGTGAAGGATGCGCCGTCGTCGAGCACCACCGTGCCGGATACCACGAAGGTGCCGGTGGTTGGCCGGCTGGCCGCGGCGCGGGTGCGCGGTCCGCTGTTGTTGAGGAACATGGTGAGGGCGAGTCCGAGGCCTGCAGCGGCGCCGGCCCACGTCCAGAGCGGGCGCCGTGTGGTCGGCTCCGGGTGCAACGGCTGCATGGGATCCCTTGCGCGGTCAGGCTCGCCGGTGTCCGGCGGGACGGTCAGGGGGAGTGTCATCGAAGATCGCATGACTTTCAACCTGACTCGCTGTGACGGCTGCTTGCTCGAAGGGTGAGCGCCTGCTTGATTGCCGGCAGAGGGTTGTAGTGGCAGCCGACAGCGAGAACGGTTTACTGCCCGAGGTCTTGGTCCCCAAGGCCAGAGTATTGGCAGGTTGTCTGTGGGCGGCCGCTCAATGCCTGCTGTACGGCCTCCACGATGCGGTTGTCAACCACATGTGGCTGTCAGCGGAGGAACACTTGGTGGAAGAAGGCGTCCACCGTCGGCATCGCCAGGACGCCGGTGATCGTGCCGCCCGCTGCCAGGATCGCCGCGATGCTCAGTTAACGGCCCGAGCGAACGGGTGCGTTCGACCGTGCGTGGCACGGGAGTTTCCTTTGCGAGTTGCTGGATCCCACGTCGAGTTGTTTGGGTGCGTTGCTTGTCGCTCCAGCAACAACACGCGGACCCAAACCCGGTGGCGAAGGCGGGCGCTGCCCGACTGGCGGACAGCGCCCCTCGCGAACCGAGAGAACTTCAGCGCCTGAATCGTTTGCGTCATCAGCTCGACAGGCGGCGGAACCCCTCCTGCTTGACGCCGACGACGAACAGCGACCACGCGTTCGGGCCGAAGGCGAGTGCCGGGCCCGCCGGGTCCTTGCTGTCTCGCAGGCCGACGATGCCGGGCAGGTTGTCGGCGATTTCAACGCACTCGCCGCCGTTGTTGCTGCGGGTGGACTTGCGCCAGACGGCACCGGTCAGGTCAGGCACGGCAGTACTCCTCTGCAACTTTGTGAATCAGGCTCTTGGATTGAGATTCGTTGAGGGCGCGGCCAGCCATGTCGGCCCAGATGGTGTTGTAGGCGGCCGTCTCATGGGGTTTGTCGAGGTAGATGGCGCCGGTCGCCGCCTCCAGGTACGCCACCGGTGGCTCCACCTCCTTGCCGTTGTTGTCCGTCGGGAACTCCAGGATCGAGAAGGCTCCGGCCATCGCCCCAGCGTGTAGCCCGGCAGAAAAAGGCAGCACCTGGACGGTTACGTTCGGTAGCGCCGCGGCCTTCAAGATCTGGTGAAGCAGTTCGGCCATGATGGTGGCGCTGCCGACCGGGCGCCGTAACACAGCCTCGTTGATTATCACGCTGAGTTGCGGCGCGGAGAAGCGGGTGAGAAGTGCCTGCCGATCCACACGGAGTTGGATGGATCGTTCTTGTCCATCGCGATCGTCTGCGTCGATCGCCCCGCTAGGCATCAGGAAGAGCTGCTCGGCGTAGGCGCGGGTCTGAAACAGGCCGGGGACCAACTCCGCCTGATACTGCCGGATGGTGGAGGCGGAGGCTTCGAGTCCGACGTAGAGCTGGAACCAGCGTGGCAGGCCGGAGCCGATGTAGTCGTGCCACCAGTTCTTGTTCTCTCGAGTGGCGGCGGTCATCGCCAGCAGCAGTTCGCTGTCCTCCGCCGAGGCGCCGTAGAGCTTCAACATCTCCTTCACGTCCGCCTGGCGGAAGCGCACGTGCTCGGCGCCGTTCTCGATCCGGTGCATTGTGGCCCGCGCCCGGTCGAGTTCGTCCGCCGCTTGGTCCATGGTCAGCCCGGCGGCCTTGCGGAGGGCTTCGAACTTACGGCCGATTTGGCGTCGGAGCATGGTCGAGCCGGTCACAGCGTGTGACACCCGGTGCCTCCCGTGGAGTTCATGCGTCGACATGGCTTCGTCCAATTAAAGCGACCGGATGCATCAGAAGCAATAGACAAATCACGGGAGGTATGCAGCTGGAGATCAATAGGTAAAGCAAGGCCGCCATTGCGACATTGCATTTGCGGTTGATCGGTGCTCTACTGCCGTTGCGGCCACTGTGGATATGCCCAGGTCAGGGGCCGTGAGCTGCCCTGCTGTCGTACTGCTGATCGAAGGCTGCGGCGGCAGGTGCGGGGTGGGTCCGTCGATGCGCGGCGGGTCGACGGGCCCACCCATCCAGGCGGCATCCCACGTACGAGAGGCGGGTAATCCATGCGTGTCTTCTTCCGGCGGCGCAACCAGCGGCCGTGGACGGTCGGTGGCTCTACCTGCTACCGGTCGGCTACCTACCACCCCTTGCGCCCCTGGCAGGTGCGGGAACGCCGGTTTCGTCCCGCCCGCTTCGGCCGGCGCGGCCTCGACCCGGACGAGGTGACGGAGTTTCTCGACCGGGTCGCCGGCGACCTGGCGGCCGTCTACGACGCGCTGGCCCGCAGCCGGCGGGAGCACGAACGGATCAGGGACGCGTTGCGCAGCTGGCAGTCGGAGCAGTCCGAGGCGCGTCTCGCGGCGCAGCAGCGGGCCGAGCGCGGGGGTGTGCGGTGACCGGGCGCTGGGTGGTGCACCTGCCGGTGACCGCTCCGGACCTGCTCGCGGCGCAGCGGCTGGCCCGGGTGGTGGCCCGCTGGACGCAGGTGCTGCCGCAGACCGATCCGGGGGAGACCACCGTCTCGCCCGAGGACGAGCAGGGCGTACGCCATCGGGTCTTCTGCGATCTGCGGCTGCCGGGCGGCCGGCGGTGCCTGCTGCGGACCGACCACGACGGCGCGTGTTCGCGCCGGTTGGGCGGCCGGCGATGACCGTCGTCGACTGTGGGGAGTGCGATGGGCTGGGCTTCCGGGTGCGGCGGTGCTTCTGCACTGAGGGCGGTGATCGGCTCATCGTGGAGCCGGGCACGCTGGCTGACGAGGCGTACGCGGGCTGTCGGGTCTGCGGCGGCGACGGAAGTGTGGCCGAGCCCTGCCATCGGTGCGGGCGTGGCGGGCGGCGGCGGGCTCAGGTGGTGGTGACCGTGGTCAACCTGGACACCGGGGCGGCGGCGTCGAAGCGGCTGGTGCCGGGCCGCCTCGAACCACGGTTCGACCCGGACGGCGGGTGGCGGGCCCGGGAGATCGTCGCCGAGCTGAGCGCCGCCGTCGGGGTGCGGGGGCTGCGCCCGCGCTGGGGGCGGCGCGGCCCGGACGACACGCTGGCCTGGTTTCCTCGGCAGTGGCGGCCGGAGTTGCCCGCCGAGCGGCGGCGGGCGCTGGAGGCGGCGGCCCTCGCCGAGCAGGACTTCGACCCGTGGCGGGTCTTCGTCGGCCGCGGTACCGAGCCAACGCCGGCGCCCGATCCCGCTCGCGAGCTGTCCCGGCTCTGCGCCCTGGCCGACCTGCTCCATCTTGACCTGATGGTGGAGGCCCGCCGCTGGCACGGCGACCTGACCTGGGCGATCCGCTACGAGATGCCCGGCGGGGGCGTGCCGGCCGAACCGGGCCGCCAGGCCTGGGACCTGCCCTCGGCCGTGGCCGCCACGAGTTTCGGCGAGGCGATGCGCGGGCTCGACGAGCGGGGGCGGGACGCGCCCGCGTACGCGGTGCGACCGGTTCCGGCTGCCGCCGTACCCGAGGAAATGGACCTAGCGCGGCTCGGGCGGCGGATTTGCGCGGACCTCGCGGGCGACGCGCCCGGGGCCCAGGCGATCTGGCGCGACGGGCGCTGGTGGCACACCGGGCTACGTTCCGACGGCAGCGCCGAGGTGCTGCACGAACGGGACACCGGGCAGATCAGCCGTCACCTGCGAGCGGTGCTGCGGCGGGCCGAGGAGCCGGCCGACCCCGCCTGGTGGGGCGAGCCGATCGCCGAGCGTCCCTGCCCCGACTGCCGGCCCGGCACCCGGCTGCGGCGCTGCTCCTGCCGGCTCGGCGTGACCGGCCCGGACCCGGAATGCGTGCACTGCGGCGGCGCGGGCCTGGCCCCCTCGTGGCTGTGCTGCTCGGCCTGCGGGGACCGGGGTCGGATCCCGTCGGCGCTCTCCGTGACCGTGACCGACCTGCGGCGGGCGGTCCACGAGACGTGGCGACCGGTGGACGGTGAGGTCGCGCCGGTGGTCGGGTACCAGCCCAACGGCACGCCGGTGCACCAGCTGGGCGAGCGCTGGCGGCTGGCCCGCCACGCCGCCGCCTTCGGGGTACGCCCGGCCGACCTCACCCGCAGTGACGAGGACTGGCCGGTCGTTGAGGACCTGCTCGACGGCATCGTGACTGTGATCGAGGGCGCCGACCCGGCGCGCTGCCACGTCGAGCGGGTCGGTGCCGGGCTGCCCGGGGCGCGGCTGTTCGTGCTGGCCGCCGCGCCGGACGCGCCGCCATTGACCGACCTGCTCCGGCTCGCCCACGCCCTCGACCTGGCCGCCGTCCTGGCCTACTGCGACCATCGGCTCGACGCGGGCGACCCGGTGAAGATCCAGGGGGAGCGGTGGCAGGTGCGGCTCGTGGCCCGAGATGCCGAGGTCGGGGCGGAACTGCCGCTGTGCGAGAGCGTCGAGCTGGCCGTTGCCCGCTGCGTCGAGCATCTCGACAACGCCCTGCTCGCCGCGGTGCCTCGGGAGCCGGACCGGCCGGTGCCCGCCCCACAGGCGGCACCGTCACCGCCGGTGCCGGACCCGACCCCGCTGCTGCGCCACGTCGGCCAGCACTATGCCGGCACGCCGGTGGTGGCGTCGTTCGACCGGGCGGGCTGCCGGCTCTGGCTGGCCGAGCACGACACCGTCCAGCCACTCGCTTGTGCCGCCACGCTCGTCCAGGCCGTCGCCGCGCTGCGGCTGTGAGGCGTCAGTGCTGCTGGCGTTCGGCCCACCGCGCCTCGGCGGCCTTCCTGAGCTGCCCCGCCGTACGGCCGCCGGGCGCGGCATCCGCCGCGTCGTGGTCGGGCTGCGCGGCCCGGAACCGCCGCCGCAGCTCGGCTCGCACGGGTACGTCCCCGTCCCGCAGCACGGACAGCAGCAGTTCGTCCTTCTCGTCGGCCGGCAGGCTGCGCAGCCAGTGGCGCAGCTCAGCCGTCGGCGGCTCGGAGTGGGACAGCAACGGGCTCGCCTCGGCGGCGACGGCGAGCAGGTCGGTGTCGATCCGCAGGAACTCCACCAGGCTCCGCAGCGGTGCGGTCAGCGTGCCCAGACCCGCCGGAACCGGGGGCTCCGGAACGTCGTCGCCGACCTCGTGCCGCCCCACCGCGAGCAGCCAGGCCAGATAGAGCAGCCGCAGGTCACCGCCGGCCAGGTCGGCGCGGGCCGGGATGATCGAGGCGAGCCGGCCCTCCCCGTCGTCGTCCGTCCACTCGCTCTCCTCGTCCTCGTCGGTGAGGTCGATGACGACCTGGTCACCGACGGCCCACGCGGCTGCCGATTCGGTGTCGCAGTAACGCTGAGCGGTGTCCAGGTCCAGCGATCCGTGGGGGAGTCGGAACATGAGTTGCCGGGTGCCCCAGTTGGCCAGGTAGAGAAATGCGTCGAAATAGTCTGCCACCAGCCGCTCCGGGTCGCCCCGGAAATCGCCCCAGTGATAGGTGTTGACGAAGCCCGTCGAGGTGATGCGGGCACGGCTCGACAGCTTCCGCAGCTCGTCGATCTGGTCGGTGGTCAGCGGCCGGTCGACCGCCAGGAACTCGTAGTACTGATATTCACTCACGCCGTTCCGCCCATTGCGCCCGTCCGTCGTTGAACGAGCACGATACCGGCCCGGCTGAGCCCGTCAGGGGATCGGCCACTCGTGGACGGGGCGGTTGCTGTGCATCAGGTCCACGTAGTGGCGGACCACCTCGCGCAGCGCCGCCGGCCGGTCCAGGTGGTCGGCGGACTCCAGCCGGTGCAGCGTCTCCACCTGCCAGGTGGCGCCGTTACGGCCGGTGAGGCAGCGCTGCTCGATGATGCCGAGCAGCCGGTCCCGTTCGCCCGGGTCGAGGCCCAACCGGTCCAGTCCGTCGTGGGCCAGCGGCAGGAGCCGGCGCAGCACCAGCTCGGTGACCGCCAGGTAGCCCAGCCCGGGCCAGAACACCTGGGCGTCGATGCCGTACCGGGCGCAGGTGGCGAAGTTCTCCTCGGCGGCGCTGAACGACATCTGCGACCACAGTGGCCGGTCCGACTCGGCCAGCGCGCGGACCAGCCCGAAGTAGAAGGCCCCGTTGGCGACGGTGTCCAGCACGGTCGGGCCGGCGGGCAGCACCCGGTTCTCCACCCGCAGGTGCGGTCGGCCCTTCAACACGTCGTACACCGGACGGTTCCAGCGGTAGACGGTGCCGTTGTGCAGGCGCAGCTCGGCGAGCTTGGGTACGCCGCCGCTGGCCAGGGCCGCGGCCGGATCCTCCGGGTCGCAGACCGGCAGGAGCGCGGGGAAGTAGCGGACGTTCTCCTCGAACAGGTCGAAGACGCTGGTGATCCAGCGTTCCCCGAACCAGACCCGGGGGCGTACGCCCTGGGCCTTGATCTCGTCGGAGCGGGTGTCGGTGGCCTGCTGGAACAGCGGCACCCGGGTCTCCCGCCACAGCTCCCGGCCGAAGAAGAGCGGCGAGTTCGCGCCGAGCGCCACCTGGACGCCGGCGACGGCCTGGGCGGCGTTCCAGTGGTCGGCGAACTGGGCCGGGCTGACCTGCAGGTGGAACTGGGTGCTGGTGCAGGCGGCCTCGGGGGTGATGGTGTCCGCGGTGACGGCCAGCCGCTCCACCCCGCTGATCGAGATCTGCAGATCTTCGCCGCGCGCCGCGAAGATCTGCTCGTTGAGCAGCCCGTAGCGGTGGTTCGCCGAGAGGGTGGCGGCGGTCAGGTGTTCCGGGCGCAGGGTCGGCAGGATGCCGATCATCACCAGGTGCGCGTCGATCGTGCGTGCCTTCTCCTCGGCGGCGTTGAGGCTGGCCCGTACGTGTTCCTCGAACTGTGCGGTCCCGTCGCCGGTGAGGCGGCGCGGCGGCACGTTGATCTCCACGTTGAACTGGCCCAGCTCGGTCTGGAAGCTGGGATCGGCGACCGCCGTCAGCACATCGGCGTTGCGCATCGCCGGCTGGTAGTCGTGGTCGACCAGATTGAGCTCGATCTCCAGCCCGGTCATCGGCCGCCCCACGTCGAAGCGGGACTCGCGCAGCATCTCGGCGAAGACGTCGAGGCAGCGCCGGACCTTCTCCCGGTATCGGGCCCGGTCCTCGCGGCTGAAGGTGCGCACGCTGACGTCTTCGCCCATGGTCACCACCCTGTCACCGTTGGCTTCCCCTAACCTCGCACGGGACGGCGGAGTGGGGAAGACCCGAAGAGACTTCTACCTACCCAATCGTGGGCGGCGCGATCCCTCGCGGGTGCGGCGCGAACGTCAGGTGAGCGCCGAGCAGGCGGCGATGCCGAGCACCAGCAGCACGCCGAGCGCCGCGTCGAGCAGCAGCGGCGGGCCCAGGTGCGACCACATCGTCGCGGTACGCGGGGTCAGCAACTGGCGGGTGGTCAGGTTGATGATCCGCTCGATCCGCGGCGGCAGGTCGGCGTCGCGTTGGGGGCGCAGGGTGATTTGCACGTGGTCGCCGGGGTGCAGCGCGCTCTGCGGCAGGTGGCCGTGCAGTTCCACCTCCAGCAGCCGGCCCGCGGCGTCGCGCACGCGGACCGGGGTGACCAGGAACTCCGGGCCCTTCTTCATGTCCTTGAAGCTGCGCCGGCTGCCCCCGCTGTTGCTGCGCAGCGCCCGCACCAGCCGTATCACGCCGGCGGCGGCCAGCACCGCGACCAGCACCGGCCGTCCTACCCGAACCTCGCGCGGGTAGGACGCCATGAACCGAACCAGCCGGCCGGTGACGATCCGTCCGGTCGGGTGGACGACGCGTCGGATTTGAAGGTCAGTGTCCATGATCGCCACCCAGAGTCCGGTTTGGTTCACTGATCGTAGCGGGTCTTGCTGATTGAGCGACGTGAATGAAACTCGGTCACGCGGCGGGCGGCTCAGGTGACATCCCCGATGGCGCGGGTATGCGTGCGGCCGAGCTGGAAAGGGGTCGAGCATGCAGCTGTCCTTCCTGCGTCCGCTCTACAACCGTCCCGGTCCGTGGTGCTCGGTGTACCTGGACGCCTCCCGGGACACCCACGACTCCCGTCCCGCGGTCGACCTCCGCTGGCGGTCCCTGAAGGGGCACCTGCTGGAACAGGGCGCGGACCCGGTGACCATCGACGCGGTCGAGGACGTCGTCCGCCGGCACAACCCGATGCCCGGCGACTACGGCCTGGCCGTGTTCGCCACCCGGGGCCGGGTGGTGCTCACCGAGTACCTGTCCGCGCCGCCACTGCGGGACCTGGCCACCTGGTCCCTGGCGCCGCACACCATGCCACTGGTCGCCCAGCGGGGCGAACAGGTCGCCTGGGTCCGGGTGCTGGCCGACCGGACGGGGGCGGACGCCATCGCGGTCAGCGCCGGCGGGGTGCCCCGGCGGGCGCACGTCAAGGGGCGGGAAAGCTACCAGTTGCGCCGGGTGAAGCCGGGCGGCTGGTCGCAGTCCCGCTACCAGCGCGCCGCGATGGAGGCCTGGCACCACAACGCGGGCGACGCCGCCGCAGCCACCGCCGAGCTGGCCGACCGGGTCGGCGCGGACGTGGTGGTGGTGGCCGGGGACATCCGGGCCACCGGCATGATCGCCGCCCAGTTGCCGGAGCGCTGGCAGGACGTGCTGGTGCGTACCGACGCCGGCGCGCGGACCGGCGGCGCGGACCCGGCCGCCATGGACGACCTCACGGTGCAGACCATCGCCGAGGTCGCCGACAAGCGGATAACCACCGCGCTGGACCGGTTCGGCATGCAGGAGGACGTCGGGGCGGGCCTGGACGCGGTGGTCGCCGCCCTGCAACGCAACCAGGTGGACACGATGCTGATCGTGGACGACCCCTCCGCCGACGGCGAACTCTGGATCGGCCCCGAGCCGACCGAGATCGCCACCGACCCGCGGCAGTTGGAGGCGATGTCGGTGGCCGACCCGCAACGGGTCCGCGCCGACGCCGCGCTGCTGCGCGCGCTGGTCGGCACCGACGCGGAACTCACCGTGCTCGCGCCCGAGGAGGCACCGGAACTCACCGACGGGGTCGGCGCGGTGCTCCGATACGTCGACGCGAGCACGCCCGGACGGGGCAATGGCTGACCGTTGCGCGGTCTCGGCGTCGACGCCGGACACCCGAGGATTAGCCCGGCCCGTGGGGTGATGCCCCGTTTAGACCCCATCGGGACGGGAAGCCGGGCCGCGTGGTGAGCGAACGAGGCAAGGTGGGGCCGGTGCGGAAGGTGCCCGTGGGGCTGGCGGCTGGCGGCGCCGGCCTGACCGGGGACCGGGTGCTGGCGGCGGGCAGCGCGGCCCGGGTCCTGATGGCGGCGACGGTCCGCGCGCTGCGCGGTGATGACTGCGCCGACCTCGGCCACGCCTCCCCGCTGTCCCGGTTCACCGGCGCACCCGAACCGGTGCGGCGGGCCGCCGCAGCCCGGGCCGCCGGCCGGCTGGCGCTGACCCCCGAGCAGGTCGCCGAGGTGGACGCCGAGCGGGTGGCGGCCTGGATCGTCGACCAGTACCCACCCAGCCGCTGGCCCGGGGTGGTGCTCGGCTCGCCGCACGGCGCGGCGGCGCACCTGGCGGTGGCGCTGGGCGTGCCCTGGCTGCCCGCCGCGTTCGAGATGTCGGCGCACTGGACCCGGGGTGCGGTCGACCGGCCCCGGGCCGCGCTCGACCACGGCGCCGCCCTCGCCGGCCGGCTGCTCGCCGGCAACCCGGACGTGCACGTCCGGCAGGTGCACTGCCCGGCCAGCCGGGGCGCGTCGGCCGGCGCCACCGTGGCCCTCACGGTGCGGTGGCGCGCCCTGCCCGGGGCGTACGCCCGGTTCGTGGCCGAACACCTGGCCCCCGGCGCGCCGGTGCTGCTGCTGCACGACGCCCGTACCTGGCCGGTGCTGGACGAGGGGCGGGGGCACAGCTTCCAGCTCGGCTCACCGACCAGCGGCCTCGAACCGGTCGACTTCCATCCCGACGCGCCCGCGCTGCGGCAGGTGCTGCGCACCGCCGGTGGCGACGGGCGGCACTGGGAGATGCCGGACGTCTCCTGCCCGGCCGCGTACGCCGAGAACGGGGTGGAGCCCGGCTTCGAACACAGTGCCCGGTACTGGACCGGCCGGCACGGCCACCCCCTGCACCGGGTGCTCGTCCCGCAGCCCGACGCGCTGAGCGCCGCCACCGCCGACCTGTACCGGCGCTGGCTGCGCCGGGCCGGCAAGACCGGTGACCGCCTGGTGGTCGAGTGCGGCCGGCTGCTGGACCCGTGGCAGGTGGTCCGGGCCGGGTTGGTGCCGTACTGGTGCGAGAACGCGACCCGACGCCGGGTGGAGGGTGCGGAGTGGTGGCTCGCCGGCAGCGAGCCGTTCAGCTCGGTGGACGTGCTGCCGGAGCCGCCGGGCGTCCGGTCGCCCGCCCTCGCCGGCCTGCCGCAGTGGCTCGCGGTGGCCGGCTTCGGGCTCCGCCGACGGGCGCTGGACCGGGGGGCGGCCCGCGGCTACCCGGTCGCCGCGGTGCCCACCCGGCGCGCCACGGAGGTGCTGCGCAACCAGCCGTACGACCTGCCCGTCCCGCCGCCGCTGCGGATGGCTGAGGCCCTTGCGGCGCTGCGGGACGCGGGCGCCCACCAGGGGTTACTGGTCTCCTGACCAACCCCGGCGAAACATCCTCGCGATCATGCGGTCCGTGATTGAGTACCTACGGAGCGGGAACACCGCTCGCTGCGAAGACGGTCCACGACGCCGTGCGGCGGGCTGCCGCCGCTTCGGGCGTTCCGTCACGTAACCCAACTTCCGGCCCGGTGCGTGGCCCGACCACGCGCACGACCGGTTTCCCAATCCGGGCGGGGGACCTTCCTGAGGGAGGCGCGGATGTTCGGACAGACCACCACACCCACACCACCACCGACCGAACGGGGCCTGGAGGACCTCGACGCGGCGGCTCTGGCGTACGCGGCGCGAATCGAGGGGTTGCCGCCGGAGCGACGGCAGGAGGCGCGGGACGATCTCGTCCGGTTCGCGCTGCCCTTCGCCGGCCGACTGGCCCGCCGCTACCGGGGCCGTGGGGAGCCGCTGGAGGACCTGGAGCAGGTGGCCCGCCTCGGCCTGGTCAACGCCGTCGACCGGTACGACCCGGAACGGGGCTCCTTCACCGCGTACGCGGCGATCACCATCGTCGGGGAGATCAAACGGCACTTCCGGGACCGCACCTGGGGCGTGCACGTGCCCCGTCGGCTGCGTGACCTGATCCTGGAGGTGGGGCAGGCGACCGCGGCGTTGACCAGCGAGTTGTCCCGGGCGCCGTCGGTCGCCGAGCTGGCCCAACGGCTGGAGACGCCGGAGGAGGAGATCCTCGCCGCCCTGGAGTCCGCCGCCGGCTACAGTCCGGCCTCGCTCAACGCCCCGGTCGGCGGGGAGAGCTCCGCCGAGTTCGGTGACCTGGTCGGCGAGTCGGACAACGCCCTGGAATCGGTCGACGACCGGGTCACTGTCAGCGGCCTGCTGCACCGGCTGCCCTGGCGGGAGCGGCGGATCCTGGCCATGCGCTTCTACGGCAACCAGACCCAGGCCGAGATCGCGGCCCGCTTCGGGATCTCCCAGATGCACGTCTCCCGGCTGCTGTCCCGGGCGCTGACCTGGCTCCGGCAGGCGATGCTCGCCGACGCCCCGCCGCCCTGGCAGAACGGCACGGCCGAGCCCGAGCGGACGAAGATGAAGATCTCGGTCAAGCAGAACGGCGACCGGGTGGTCGTCGAGGTGGGCGGTGAGGTCGACCGGGACGGCGCGAACCAACTCCGCAAGGCGATGCTGGAGGCGGTGACCGGGCAGCCCCGCGAGGTGGTCGTCGACCTGGTCGGCGCGGGCGGTTTCGACGCCGGCGGGATCGCCGCGCTGATGGCCGGCCGGGACGCCGCCGCCCGTACCGGGGTGCCGCTGCGGTTGACCCGGGTGCAGCCGTCGGTCCGCCGTTCGCTCGCCGCGGCCGGCCTGCCCGCGATCGACTGACCGGGCACGCCGCCGCTCGGCGCCGGCATTCCGACCTCGTACGCGAAACGGGCCGACGCCTCGCGGCGTCGGCCCGTCTCCCGGTGGCCCGGTCAGCGCTCCGGGGTGTCCTCGGGCCCGCGCGGGTGCCGCCACCGGTCGGGCTGCTCGCCGCGCTGCGCGCCCGGGGTGGGCTCCTCCGGCGCGTCGGTCTGCTCGAAGCTGGGCCGGCGAATCTCCTCCGGCTCCGGCACGTCGACCGGCCGGGCACCGGACTGCGGCGCCGGCTGGTACTCGACGGCCTCGCGGGCGCCGTGCGCGCCCTCGGCGGCCGGCGACTCCGGAACCTTCGGCACGTGGCGCAGTTCCTCGGCGAAGTGCTGCGGTGGCTTGGTGGTGCGCTGCGGCAGGTCACGGCCGAGGTCGGCGACGAGGGGGCCGTACTTGGCGTCGAAGGCCGGCCGCTCGGAGCGGATCCGCGGCATCCGGTCGAAGTTGCGCAGCGGGGGCGGGCAGGTGGTGGCCCACTCCAGCGAGTTACCGAAGCCCCAGGGGTCGTCCACGGTCACCATCGCCCCGTACCGCCAGGACTTCCAGACGTTGTACATGAAGAAGAGCGTGGAGGCGCCGAGGATGAACGAGCCGATCGTGGAAATCTCGTTCAACAGGGTGAAACCGTCGCTGGGCAGGTAGTCGGCGTACCGGCGGGGCATGCCCTCGGCGCCCAGCCAGTGCTGCACCAGGAACGTCGTGTGGAAGCCCACGAACATGGTCCAGAAGTGCATCTTGCCCAGCCGCTCGTCGAGGAGCCGCCCGGTCATCTTCGGGAACCAGAAGTAGACCCCGCCGAAGGCGGCGAACACGATCGTGCCGAAGAGCACGTAGTGGAAGTGCGCCACCACGAAGTAGGTGTCGGTCAGCTGGAAGTCGGCCGGCGGGCTGGCCAGCAGCACCCCGGTCAGCCCACCGAACAGGAAGGTGACCAGGAACCCGACGGCGAAGAGCATCGGGGTCTCGAAGGTGATCTGCCCCTTCCACATGGTGCCGATCCAGTTGAAGAACTTCACCCCGGTCGGCACCGCGATCAGATAACTGAGGATGCTGAAGAACGGCAGCAGCACCTGACCGGTGCCGAACATGTGGTGCGCCCACACGGTCATCGACAGTACGGTGATCGCGATGGTGGCGAGCACCAGACCGGTGTAGCCGAAGATCGGCTTGCGGGCGAAGACCGGGATGATCTCGGTGATGATGCCGAAGAACGGCAGCGCCACGATGTAGACCTCGGGGTGCCCGAAGAACCAGAACAGGTGCTGCCACAGCATCGGCCCACCGGTGGTGGGATCGTAGACGTGCGAGTGCAGGAGCCGGTCCGCGCCGAGGGCGAGCAGCGCGGCGGCCAGCAGCGGGAAGACCAGGATCACCAGGACGCTGGTGAGCAGTATGTTCCAGGTGAAGATCGGCATCCGGAACATGGTCATGCCGGGGGCGCGCAGGGTCACGATGGTGGTGATCATGTTGACCGCGCCGAGGATCGTGCCGAGACCCGAGATGACCAGGCCGACGACCCACATGTTCCCGCCGATCCCGGGGCTGTGCTGCCAGTTGCTCAGCGGGGTGTAGGCGAACCAGCCGAAGTCGGCGGCGCCGCCCGGCGCGATGAAGCCACCGAGCACCAGCGATCCGCCGAAGAGGTACAGCCAGTACGCGAACGCGTTCAGTCGCGGGAACGACACGTCCGCCGCGCCGATCTGCAGCGGGACGATGTAGTTGCCGAAGGCGAACACCAGGGGGGTGGCGAAGAGCAGCAGCATGATGGTGCCGTGCATGGTGAACGCCTGGTTGTACTGCTCGGGGGAGAGGAACTGCATGCCCGGTTCGCCCAGTTCGGCCCGCATCAGCAGCGCGAGCACCCCGCCGACCAGGAAGAAGATGAACGCGGTGGCGAGGTAGAGCAGGCCGATCTGCTTGGCGTCGGTCGTACCGAGCAGCTTGATCAGCTTGTTGCCCTTGACCACCTCCCGGACCGGGCCGGGATATCCGCCGAAGTGGGCCGGCGCGAGGATCGCGGGCCCGCGGTCCCGTGGCGGTTCCGTGACTACCCGCTTGGGCATAGCTCTCACCCCGTCGTGGTGACAGAAAGGGACGGGCACGCCTACCCGTGCCTCTGCCCATAAAACCAGGCGAGAGCGGTGAATTCGGTCAGTTCGTCGGTAGTGGGTCGCGGACGGTGAGCAGACCGAGCGCGATCATCGCGATGCCGAGCCCGAAGTGCAGCCAGTTGTCGGCCAGGTTGACCGGGATGAAGTTCGCGGCGCTGCCCCGGTTGATCACCAGCCCGTAGAGCCAGAGCACGAGGTAGATCGCCCCACCGCCGACGAGAAAGGTGCGCGAGCCGGAGAGCGTCCGGGACATCGCCAGCCCGGCGACGCCGAAGATCAGGTGTACGAGGTTGTGCAGCACGGAGACCTGGAACGTGCCGAACAGCTTCGCGCCCGACTCGTGCCCGGCCCAGTACAGCTCGTGGAAGTGGCTGGTGACCCCCGGAAGGAAGCCGAGCACCCCGACGACCAGGAAGACCACGCCGACGCTCGCGGACGCCCGGCGTGCCGGGGCGCGGCCGTCGGCCGGATTGCGCCGCCCACGCGAGTGCGCCGTCGCGTTCGTCATGCTGGTCTCCTCACCTGACCCAGGGCCGCGCGGCATTCCCGGCGTTGCCGACGGCAAACGCGGCCGCCCGGCCGCGCCACCGGTCCTGCGTCAGCTGCCCGGCACCGGTGAGCCGTGACATCACGCCCGGCGAGTCGCTACTCTCCGTCTACATTCCCCCTGGTGCGACCGAAGGGGCCGAGAGTGACTTTGCTCTGCAGCCACGGGCGCAACGGTCACGTACGGCTACTGCTGCGTATGTGGCTGCAGAGCAAAGGCGGATGAAGGAGGTTTCCGCGCGGCCGGCTGCTTGACGGGTTTCTGCTGGTCAAACGGCTGAGGCGGCAGGAGCCCGCGCGGGGGATGTATTCGGTGTCATCACGCGGAGTGATGGCGGCCCTTCCGCCGGCGACTGTCACCCACAGTTATCAGAAGGCTGTCAACCGGCAGTGGGCGCGCCGAACGTCGGCACCACCGGCTCAGGTCGGCAGCAGCGGTGGCGCGGCAAGTTGGCGGACCCGCTCGTAGCGGGCCACGTACTTCTCGGCCATCGCGGCCGGGGTGAACCGCGCGGCGGCCTCGCGCCGGCACTCGTCCGGGTCGAGCAGGCCGGCGGCCAGCACCAGGTCGCCGAGCTCCTCCTCGTCGATGGTGAGCAGGCCGGTGCGGCCCGGCTCGATCAGCTCCGGCAGGCAGCCGCGGGCGACGGCCACCACCGGGGTGCCGAGGGCGAGCGCCTCGACCACGGCCGTACCGCCCGGCTCCTCCCAGCGCAACGGGAAGAGGGCGGCGCGTGCCCCGGCGAGCAGGTCGTCCCGCTCCCGGCCGGCGACCGTGCCGACCCAGCGGACCAGGTCGCCGTCGACGTACGGGGCGACGTGGTCGTAAAAGAAGCGCACATCCGGGTTCTGCCGGGCGTCGTCGCCCGCCGCGGCCAGGTCCTGCGGCCGGTGGTACGGCCCGACCGGGCCGGCGAGCACCAGCGGGAAGCCGACCTGCCGGGCCAGCCGGGCGCCCAGGTCCTGCCCCTTGCCTGGGTTGATCCGGCCCAGGATGACCGTGTGGTCGCCCTTTGCCACGGCGGGCCGACGGTCGGCGTCGACCGCCAACGGCGTGGACAGGTGCACGTGCCCGACCGAGTGCTCCCGCAGGGCGCGGGGCGCCCGGGCCAGCTGCGACGCGGAGACGCCGTTGACCCGTAACCGGTCGCCGCCGTCGAGGTTGCCGTACAGCTCCGGGTGTTTGGCCAGGTCCCAGTGCAGGGTGTGCAGCACCGGCGGCCCGTCCGGCCCCATCGCGGCCATGGTGGCCAGCCCCACCGCCTCCACGTGGTCGTGCACCAGGTCGATGTCGTCGCGGGTGCGCAGCGCCCGCACCACCCCGTTGAGGTGCGCCTGGGACACCCCGCAGACCTGGTTGTACGGGCGCTGCAGGGCGTGGAACTGCCCGTCCGGGAAGACCGAGATCTTTTCGTCGACCGGCAGCGTGCTGGTCTCCACCGAGGCGAGCACCACCCGTACGCCGAGTCTGCGCAGCTCCGGGACCAGGGTGGCGACCACGTTCTCGATCCCGCCGTAACCCGGCGGCGGCACGGACAGCCAGGGACCCGCGTTCATCAGGACGGTGAGGCTCATCGCGCCGGTTCCTTTCCGATCGGGTCACGCCGCGACCCGCCGCCTGGGCAACCGGTGCCGAAGCTGCGCCAGCGGTGGGCGCTCCTCGATCGAGACGTCGGTGATCACGATCTCCCGCTCCAGGTTGGGCAGCACCTCTGAGCCGCCGCGCCGGAACTGGGTCAGCAGCGCGGTCGGCACGGCGGCCGGGCTCGCCCAGCCCCGCCGCTGCAACCGGGCCCAGACGGCGAGCAGGATCTGGGCGGACATCCGCCCCAGCGCCGCGGTGTCCTGGTGCCGGTGCTTGCGCTCACCCAGGTCCACCTGGGCGAGGGCGTCCAGCCCGACCAGCTCCAGCAGGTCGATGAGCATGGCCGTCTCCACGCCGTACCCGGAGACGAACGGCACCTGCTCCAGCACGTCGCGGCGGCCGGCGTACTCGCCGGCCAGCGGCTGTACGAAGCCGGCCAGCTCGGGCCAGAACAGGTTGAGCAGCGGGCGGGCCATCAGCTCGGTCACCCGTCCGCCGCCGTCGGCCTCCACCCCGGTCACCCCGACCAGTGGCCGGTGGTAGAAGCCCTTGACGAAGTCGACCGACGGGTCGGTCAGCAGCGGGCCGACCAGCCCGGTGACGAAGTGCGGCCGGAACTCGCGCAGGTCGGCGTCGATGAACGCGACCACGTCGCCCTCGGCCGCCGCCAGCCCGGCCCAGAGCGCGTCCCCCTTGCCGGCCAGCCGGGGCAGCCCGTGGGTCATCGCGTCCTGGCTGACCACCTCGGCGCCGGCCGCCCGGGCGACCTGGGCCGTCCGGTCGGTGGAGCGGGAGTCCACCACGAGCAACTGGTCCACCAGCGGGACCCGGTCCATCAGGTGCTCCCGGATTGTCGACACGATCGCGCCGACGGTGGCCTCCTCGTTGCACGCCGGCAGCACCACGCTGACCCGGCTGTCGCCCTTGGCCCGCAGCAGCCGCCGCGCCGGCCAGTCCTCGGCCGACGTGGTGCGGTACGTGGCCCACGCCTCCACCACGGGTGACACGATCGTTTCCGAAGCCCGCACTGGCACACCCCCAGGTCGTGGAAGCGGGACGAGGTTTTCCCCTCGATCGCCCCGCGCTAACCGGATCATGCCTGACAGCTTGCCCCCCACCCGCGCGCCGGCGGGTTCCCCACCGGTGAACGTTTGATCGCGGGTCCACCCGGGGAGAGCTGACGGAGCTCTTCGGATGCCACGGCGAGAGGGACGAGGCCATGCGCACGTGCCGGGTGGGACTGGTGGGAGCCGGCGGGGTGGCGCGACGCCACGCCCGGGTGCTGACCGGATTCGACGACGTGGAGCTGCTCGGGGTGACCGACGTCGCCCCGGACGCGGCGCGGGAGCTGGCCGAGGCGCACGGCGGCCGGGCCTTCGCCGACGCGGCGGAACTGCTCGCCGCGGGCCCGGACGCGGTGTACGTGTGCGTGCCGCCGTTCGCGCACGGACCGATCGAGGAACTGGTGATCGAGGCCGGCGTGCCGATGTTCGTGGAGAAGCCGGTGGCGGTGGACCTGGAGACCGCGGAGCGGATCGCCGCGCTGGTGCAGCGGCGGCGGCTGCTCACCGCGGTCGGCCACCACTGGCGCTATCTGCACGTGGTGCGGCAGGCCCGGGAGCTGCTGGCCGACCGCCCGGTGCGGATGGTCAACGGCGCCTGGCTGGACCGGGTGCCCCCGGTGCCCTGGTGGGCCCGGCACGACGGCTCCGGCGGCCCGGTCGTCGAGCAGGCCGCGCACGTGCTGGACCTGGTCCGACTGTTGGCCGGCGAGGTGACCGAGGTGATCGCGTACGGCGACGGCAGCCCGCCACCGGTGGCGGACGCCGACATCGACTCGGTCACCGCGGCCACCCTGCGCTTCGCCACCGGCGCGGTCGGCACCCTCGCCGCGGCCTGCGTGCTCACCTGGAAGCACCGGGCCGGCGTGGAGATCCTCGCCGACGGGCTGGCGCTGTCGTTGGCCGAGGACGGCCTGCTGATCCGCGACGCCGACGGCGAGCGGCAGCTGCCCGCCGACCCGGACGGCGCCCGGGTGGCCGTCGACCGGGCCTTCGTCGACGCGGTCCGGGGCGTCGGTGACGACGTGCGGGTCCCGTACGCCGAGGCGCTGCGCACCCAGCGGCTCGCCGTCGCGGTGGCCGAGTCGGCGCGGACCGGACGCGCCGTGGCGCTGCCCACCGGGCCGGCCGCCCGGCTCACCGCGCCGGTCGCCGACGCGGCACCGACCCCGCCGGAGGCCGAGGCGACCCTGCCAGGGGCCGAGCCGACCCTGCCGGGGGTGACCATCGATGCGTGACCGGGTGGTGGTGGTCAGCGGCCCGGGCACGGTCGAGCTGGTCGAGCAGCCGGCGGCCGAGCCGCGCGAGGGCACCTTCCGGGTGGCGACCCTGTTCAGCGGCGTCTCCGCCGGCACCGAGCTGAGCTACGTCAAGGGCACCAACCCATACCTCAACGTCACCTGGAACGCCGATCTCGGCCTGTTCCAGCCCGGCCCGGCGAGCGCCCCGTACCCGGTGACCCGGCTCGGCTACATGCAGGTCGGCCGGGTGGTGGAGAGCCGTACCGCGGCGATCGCGGTGGGCGCGGTGGCCGCGATGACGTACGGCCACCGCAGCGGGTACGTGGCCGACCCGCTCGCTGAGCGCTTCGTCGCGCTCCCCGACGACCTCGACCCGCTGCTCGGCGTCTACGTCGCGCACATGGGCCCGATCTGCGCGAACGGCCTGCTGCACGCCGCCGCCGACCTGTGCGGCACCGACGTACGCTCGCTCGGCGACGGCGTGCGCGGCCGGCGGGTGGCGGTGGTCGGCGCCGGGGTGGTGGCCCTGCTCACCGCGCTCTTCGCCCGGCGGCACGGCGCCGCCTCCGTGGTGGTGCTCGACCCCACCCCGGCCCGGCGAGAGGTGGCCGAGGCGCTCGGCCTGGAGACGCTCGACCCGGCGGCGGACGACCCGGCGGCGGTGCTCAAGACCCGCTGGCACCACGCCACCGGCGACCGGGGCGCCGACGTGGTCTTCCAGTGCCGGGGCCAGGCCTGGGCGCTGCGGCTCGCGCTGCGCCTGCTGCGCCCCCAGGGCACCGTGATCGACCTGGCCTTCTACCAGTCCGGCGCGGACGAGGTCCGGTTCGGGGAGGAGTTCCATCACAACGGGCTGTCGCTGCGCTGCGCGCAGATCGGGCGGGTGCCGCGGGGGCTCGCCCCGACCTGGGACCGGGAGCGGCTGTCCGCGGAGACCATCGAGCTGCTGCGGCAGTACGGGGACCTGATCCGCGCGCACCTCGTCTCGGCGGTGGTGCCGCTGGCGGAGGCGCCGACGCTGCTGACCGACCTGGCGCAGCGCCGCCGCCAGGAGCTGCAGGTGGTCTTCACCGCCTGAAAGCCCCACTGCGGGCGACACCACCGCCGGGCGGGGGTCACAACCGGCTCCGGTTCGCGTACCGTTGCCGCTCATGGGTGTGTCGCAACGGTTGAAGAGCAGGTTCCGCCGGTTCCTCCAGCGCCCGGGGACGACGGTCGACCTGGCTCCGCTGGAGAAGCTGCTGCCGGCCGTCGAGGTCCGCGAGGCGGAGCTGGAGAAGCTCACCGACGCCGAGCTGACCGAGGCCGCCGGGCAGGCCGAGGGTTACGAGGAGATCTGCGCGATCGGCCGTGAGGCGGCCCGCCGCGGCCTCGACCAGCGGCCGTACGACGTCCAGCTGCTCGGCGCCATGGCCCTGCTCTCCGGCAAGGTGGCCGAGATGGCCACCGGTGAG
Organism: Micromonospora sp. NPDC048999; assembly: GCF_040649295.1. NCBI lineage: Bacteria > Bacillati > Actinomycetota > Actinomycetes > Micromonosporales > Micromonosporaceae > Micromonospora > Micromonospora sp. NPDC048999. The sequence continues at coordinate 130,723 of NZ_JBEZFI010000013.1, forward strand.
GGCAAGACGCTCACCGCGACCATCGCCGCGTACGGGCACGTCCGGATGGGCAACGGTCCGGTGCACGTGCTCACCGTCAACGACTACCTGGCCCGTCGCGACGCCGAGTGGATGGCCCCGGTCTACCGGCTGCTCGGGCTCACCGTCGGTTGGGTCAACGAGGCTTCCACGCCGGACGAGCGCCGCGAAGCTTACGCCTGTGACGTCACCTACGTCTCGGTCAGCGAGGCCGGCTTCGACTTCCTCCGCGACCAGCTCGCCACCGACCTCGCCGACCGGGTCCAACCGGCGCTGAAGACCGCCATCGTCGACGAGGCCGACTCGATCCTCATCGACGAGGCCCGGGTGCCGATGGTGCTGGCCGGCGCGGTGCCCGGGGAGCAGGACCCGGTGCACGCGGCCGCGGCGCTGGTCCGCGGCCTGCGCAAGGGCAAGCACTACACGATCGCCGAGGACGGGCGCAGCGTGGCCTTCACCTCGGCCGGCCTGGCCACCGTCGAGGCCAAGCTCGGCGACATCGACCTGTACGACGAGGAGCACGTCGGGCAGCTGTCCGCGGTCAACGTGGCGCTGCACGCGCACGCCCTGCTGCACCGCGACGTCGACTACATCGTCCGGGACGGCTCGGTCGAGTTGATCGACGAGATGCGCGGCCGGGTCGCCCAGCGCCGTCGCTGGCCGGACGGGCTGCAGGCCGCGGTGGAGGCCAAGGAGGGCCTGGACGCCAGCGCCGAGGGCGAGGTGCTGGGCACCGTCGCCGTGCAGGCGTTCATCGCGCTTTACCCGAAGATCTGCGGGATGACCGCGACCGCGGTGCTCGTCGGCGACCAGCTGCGCGAGTTCTTCGGCCTCGAGGTGGCGGTGATCCCGCCGAACACCCCGTGCATCCGTGAGGACGAGCCGGACCGGATCTACGCCACCCGCGCCGAGAAGGAGGAGGCGCTGATCGACGAGATCAAGCGCTGCCACGAGGCGGGTCGCCCGGTGCTGGTCGGCACCCTCGACGTGAAGGAGTCGGAGGGCCTGGCGGCCGGGCTGCACGCGGCCGGGGTGCCGTGCGTGGTCCTCAACGCCAAGAACGACGACGAGGAGGCGGCGATCATCGCCGAGGCCGGCGCGTACGGCGCGGTGACCGTCTCCACCCAGATGGCCGGCCGGGGTGTCGACATCCGCCTCGGCGGCAGCGACCAGGCCGACCGGGAGCGGGTGGCCGACCTTGGCGGCCTCTACGTGATGGGCAGCGGCCGGCACGACAGCCGTCGGGTCGACGACCAGATCCGCGGCCGGGCCGGCCGGCAGGGCGACCCCGGTGGCTCGGCGTTCTTCGTCAGCCTCGAGGACGACCTGGTCGTCCGGCACGCCGGCGACACCGTCCCGGCCTCGCCCCGGATGAACGCCGACGGCCTGGTCACCGACCCCCAGGTCGACTACGCGGTGGAGCACGCCCAGCGGGTCGCCGAGGGCGTCAACCACGAGATCCACCGCAACACCTGGCGGTACAGCGTGGTGATCGAGCAGCAGCGCAAGGCCCTCGCCGAGCGCCGCGAGCGGCTGCTCACCAGCGACATCGCCGCGCTGATGCTGCTGGAGCGGTGCCCGGACAAGGCCGGCGAGATGGACGAGGACCTGCTCGCCGACGTGGCCCGCAAGATCGCGCTCTACCACCTGGACCGGCTCTGGGCCGAGCACCTGGCCGAGCTGTCGGAGGTGCGCGAGGGCGTGCACCTGCGGGCGCTGGGCCGGCTCGACCCGCTGGACGAGTTCCACCGCAGCGCCGTGCCGGCGTTCAACGCGCTCGTCCCCGAGATCGAGGCGCGGACCATCGCCACCTTCGAGGAGACCGAGTTCGACGAGGGCTGGGAGCCGGACGCCGCGAAGCTGGTCCGGCCGAGCGCCACCTGGACGTACCTGGTGCACGACAACCCGTTCGGCTCGGAACTGGACCGGCTGATCGCCTCGGTGGGCCGGCGACTGATCTCCGGGTCGCGCTGACCTCAGGCAAAGGGGTCCCTTCCGACAGGCGCACGCGCCCGAAGGGACCCCTTTGCACTGTTTCGAACCTGGTTTGCGAGGGTAGTACGCCGAGGCTTCGAGTCAGGGGGAGAGCAGCGGATGGCACAGGCAATGGCGCCGGACGGGTACATCGCGCGGTCGTATGTGGGGGTGGCGGAGGCCGTGGCCCGGTGAACCTCGACACGCGGGAGCCCCTCTTCGACATGCTCGGGGTGCTGGAGACCGCCGCGCTGCTGCGCGAGCTGACCGCCGGCCTCATCGCCGTCGGCGACTTCGACGAGGCGTTGACCCGACTGGTCCGCATCGCGCGGGACGCCGTACCCGGGGTCGACTGCTGTGGCTTCACCGCCCTGCGGGCCGGTGAGCCCGTCGGGGTGGCGGCCTCGGACGTCGGCCGGGCCGAGCTGGACGATCTCCGGGACGGTCCCGACACGCCGGCGATGACCGCCATCCGCCGCCGCGAAATGATCACCGCGCCCGACCTGGACCGGGAGGCGCGTTGGCCGGTGTGGGCCGACCGGGCCCGCGGGCTCGGCGTGCGCGGGGTGATCTCCGCGCCGGTCGACGTGGACGAGCAGGTGATCGGCGCGATCAACCTGTACGCCGAGTCCGCCGACGAGCTCGCCACCCGGCACCAGCTCACCGCGATGCTCCTCGCCGAGCACGCCGGGCTGCTCCTCGCCGCCGTCCGGGACCGGGAGCGGCAGGCCGCCCGGGCCGATCAGCTCGACTCGGCGCTGCTGGCGGAGGGGGTGGTCGGGCAGGCCGTCGGCGTGATCATGACCCAGCGCGGCTGCCCGGCGCCGGAGGCCCTCGATGTGCTCCGCACCGCCGCGTCCTCGCTGGACATCCCGCTGCGCGAGGTGGCCGAGCGGTTGGTCCTCACCGTCTCCCGGCCCCGGGACAACTGAGCGACAGTCGTTTCTCCCCGGTGGCCGCCGGGTAGCACCCTGGACTGGTGAGCCGCGCCGACCCGGGGAGGGACCGATGGAGAGCCGACTGCGGGTGCAGGGGCAGCCCATTCAACCGATGCTCGTGACGTTCCCGTTCGGGCTCTTCGTCAGCGCCGCGGTCTTCGACCTGGCCGACGTCGCCGGCGGTCCGGCGTTCCTCGGCGAGGTGGGCTACTGGAGCGCGGTCGCCGCCCTGGTCGCCGCCGCGCTCGCCACCGTCGCCGGCATGGTCGACCTGTGGGACGTGCGCCCTGACCGGACCCGCCGTACCGCAGTCACCTGCAGTCTGGTCAACGCCGCGATGGCGGCGCTGTTCCTGCTCACCTGCCTGGCCCGGGCGCAGGCGCCGCAGCGCGGCGCGACCGGCCTCGAGTTGGCCACCGAACTGCTCGCGCTGGCCGTCGGGTCGGTCGGCGTGTGGCTCGGCGCCCGGCTCATGCGGCAGTTCGACGGGGGGCGGGCCACCGAGCCGGCCAGCCTGGAGGCACTCGTCGACGTCCCCGCGTCCACCGTGGAGATCACGCGGTGAAATCTGTTTGCCGCACCGCGGATCGACGGGCAGAGTCGGCTCGTGAGTGCGAACCGGGACGTCGAGGAGTTGATCGCCGAGGGCGCTGGGGTGCCGGTCGAGGGCTGGGATTTCTCCTGGTTCGCCGGGCGGGCCACCGAGGAGCGGCCGCCCTGGGGATATGCCCGCCTGGTCGGCGCCCGGATGGCCACCGTCGACGCCGCGCTGGACATCGACACCGGCGGGGGAGAGGTGCTCGCCGAGGTGCCCGCCCCGCCGCCGCTGCTGGTCGCCACCGAGGCCTGGCCGCCGAACGTCGCGGTGGCCCGCCGTACGCTCCGCCGGGTCGGCGCCACCGTCGTCCAGGTGGCGGAGCGGGCGCCGCTGCCGTTCCGGGACGCCACGTTCGATTTGGTGGTCAGCCGGCACCCGGTGGACACGCCGTGGGACGAGATCGCCCGGGTGCTACGCCCCGGCGGCAGCTACCTGTCCCAGCAGATCGGCCCCGGCACGGTGCGGGAGCTGAGCGAGGCCATCCTCGGCCCGCTCCCACCGCCGGCCAACCGTCACCCGGAGCAGGCGGTCGCCGCCGCCGAGGCCGCCGGGCTGACCGTCGTGGACCTGCGTACGGCCACCCTGCGCACGGTGTTCCACGACATCGCCGCGGTGGTCTGCTTCCTGCGCAAGGTGATCTGGACGGTGCCCGGCTTCACCGTCGAGCGCCACCACGCGGAGTTGCGCCGCATGCACGACCGCATCCGCGCCGAGGGCCCCTTCGTCGCCCACGCCCAACGCTTCCTCATCGAAGCCCACCACCCCTAACCACGCCCACCCCCACCCCCCACCCCAGCGGTGCCGGCGGTGATCAAGGAGTTTGCGTCGGAGTCGATCTTCAATCCGACGCAAACTCCTTGATCAACGAGGCGAGGCCTGGGGGGTGGGGTGAGTCAGTGGGGGTTGGTGGCGTGGTGGGTGGCGAGGAGGTCGGCGCCGAAGTCGCTGGTTGGGCGGCGGAGCACGGTGTGCGCATGGTTGCCGTCGTCGGTGGTGTTGTCGTACTCGATCAGCAGGTCGTCGCCCTGGATCCGGTAGTAGTGCCGCTGCCCCGGGCCGGTCGGGCCGGCCCAGGCGAAGTGCAGCTCCCCGCCGTCGAGCCGGCCCGCCTCGCGGGCGGCCAGCTCCGGCGGAAGCCGGTCCAGGTAGAGCGCGACGAGCTGGTCGAGCAGTGCCCGCCCACTGGGGGCGAGCCGGTCCCGGGGCGCGCCGAGCGGGTCGAGCCGGCCGGGGGCGGTGGGCCGGGTGGCGCTGATGATGTCGGCCGGCGCCTCGTCGGCGATGATCGCGGCGGCCCGCCCGGCCGGCCCGAGCGCGTCGAGCAGCTCGCGGGCCAGGTCCTCCTCGGGGCCGAGCGGCCGGGACACGGTGCGGCCGGCGTGCCGGACGGTGGCCGGGTTGGCGCCGAGGAAGAGCGGGGCGGGGGAGACTTGGTCGTCGACCACGGTCATGCTCACCGACAGGTGGTGTCCCTCGAACCGCCATCCCCACCGGTCGTCGCGGGCCGGGTCGCCGAAGACGGCCACCCAGTAGTCGCCGCCGTGCCGGCCGCGCCGCCAGCCCTCCGTCCGGTCGAGCACCTCCTCCAGCGCGACGACCGTCATGGCCTGGGCGTACGCGGCCGGGCTGAGCGCCGTGGCGAGCAGCCGGTGGGCGGCCTTGCGGGCGGTGACGTCCAGGTCGGCGAGGCTGACCCCGGGCCGGGGTCGGGGCCGGTACTCCAGCCACCGGCGGGCGGCGTCGTCGTCGAAGTCGTGCCGGGCCCGCTGCCGGGCCGGCTCGTCGAGCGCCGCCAGCAGCGCGCCGGCCGCCGTACGCATCTGCTCGGGTATGGGATCTTCCACCGCATCTGTATACCGCGCGGGCCGGCTGCCCGGCCGGCCCGCCCTGATAGCTTGCCGAGCCGGTGCGCACGGGCCGGTGTGGAAGGGACGGACGGAATGGACGACCGGGTGTACGTCGGCAACGCGGCCGTGGACGGGGCGGCCGACGCGGGTTGGCTGCTCGGTCATTTCAAACCGCCCGGCGACGTCCGGCACAGCACCGAGGTCGAGGTGAAGTGGGGCGCGCACCCGGCCGGGGAGGCCCGCTCGGCGTGGGCGACGGGTGAACGGCGTACCGCCCTGCTGGTGCTGATCAGCGGCGCGTTCCGGGTTGAGCTGCCGGATCGGACGGTGGTGCTGCGCGAGCCGGGCGACTACGTGGTGTGGGGCCGGGACGTGGACCACTCCTGGTACGCCGAGCGGGAGTCGGTGGTGCTCACCGTGCGCTGGCCCTCGGTGCCCGGCTACCGGGTGGATCCGCCGGTTCGGCGCTGACCAGTGGCCGACCCGCACCTGCGTCGTCCCAGCAGTCGGTATTACCTATTAAACCGATAGGGTTTATAGCCTATGCTGAGGATCGCCTGTCGCTTCCGCCGTCGTGAGGACGATCCGCCGATGACCCGCACCGACCTGCTCGCCGTCGCCGCCCGCTGGGCCGACCCCACTGGCTGGCCGGTGCGGCTGCGCTTCAACCGGCCCGAACGGTGGTACGCGCGCCTGGCCGCCGACGACGAGCACGAGGTGTGGGCGCTGAGTTGGCTGCCCGGGCAGGGCACCGACCTGCACGACCACGGCGGCTCCGAGGGCGCCTTCCTGGTCGTCACCGGCACCCTCACCGAGGAGACGGTCAGCGGCGGCCGGCTGCGCCCGCATCGGCTTGCCGCCGGCGCCGGCCGGCGCTTCGGGGCCCGCCACGTGCACCTCGTGACCAACCGCGGCGGCCGGCCCGCGGTCAGCGTGCACGCCTACCGGCCGGCGCTGCGCCGGATGACCCGATACCGCCTCGTCGCCGGGCAACTCCTGGTGGCCGAGGTGGCCGAGGCCGGGCTCGCCTGGTGAGCCCTGCCCCTGTTCGCCGCCGTACGAGAGGATGACGATGCCCCAGACGCCGACCGAGCGCTGTCCGGTCCCGCCGCCCGGCTCGCAGGGGATCGACGAGATCCTCGCCGCCGCCCGCGCCCGGCTGCGCCGCCTCGACCCCGAGCAGGCGCACCTCGCGTGCCGGCGCGGGGCCCTGCTGGTCGACATCCGGCCCGCCGGCCAGCGCGCCGCGCACGGCACCGTTCCCGGCGCCCTCGCCGTGGAGCGCAACGTCCTGGAGTGGCGCTTCGACCCGCGCTGCCCGGCCCGGCTGCCCCAGGCCGTCGACTACGACGTGCCAGTGGTGGTTCTCTGCCAGGAGGGCTACACGTCCTCACTGGCCGCCGCCGCGCTGCAGGACCTCGGCCTGCACCGGGCCACCGACGTGGCCGGCGGGTTCGCCGCCTGGCACATCGCCGGGCTGCCCACCCTCGGCCCCACCACGCCGCTGCGACCCTCGTCCGCCGCGCACCCGGTCAACGCCGGCCGGGCGCCCCGCTGACCGCCCCACCGCATCCGGTGGGGCGGGCGCGACCGTCAGCCCAGGAGGATCCATGTCCGTCATCGCCCTCTCCACCCGAGCGCACCGGCCCGGCCGCCCCGACCGGGCCGGGTCGCCCCTCCGCACGCCGACCCTGACCATCACCCTCGACCTGGCCGCCGCCGCGGCGACACCCGGCTTGGACCGTCTGGTCGACGTGCTCGACGAACTCGCCGCGTCCGGCGCGCGGGTGCTGCGGCCCGAGGGGCACGAGGCCACCCGCACGGTGCCCGACCCGCGCCCGGCCCCGAGGGTCGCACCGGTCGAGGAGCCCGCCACCGTACGCATCCTGGCCGGCACCCGGGTGGTCCGCCGCGGTGACGAGCGGATCCCGCTGACCCGGATCGAGTACGACCTGCTGCTGTTCCTCGTCGAGCATCCCCGGCAGGTGTTCACCCGGCGGCAACTGCTCGCCAACGTCTGGGGATACGAGCACCCGGTGGCGCGCACGGTGGACGTCCACGTGCGCCGGTTGCGGGCCAAGCTCGGCTCCGGCGGGCCGCTGGTGACCACCGTCTACGGGGTCGGCTACCGGCTCGCCGACGAGGCGCGGATCGTGGTCGACCACGAGTCCTGAGCGGACCCTTTCGCCACGCGGCGTACCCGGCTGCCGGGTACGCCGCGCGCACGTGTCCCAGCCGGTGATGAATCAGGCGGGGACCCCCCGTAACGGGGCATCTCGTCGCTCTGCTGTAATCATGTGGCCTCGTACGCAGAGCGAGCGCGTGGCTCCGGTGTGTGCGTCAATTGTCACATTCATGCAACGTAGCCGCCCCTTGACCCTCGCCTGGGCGCCGGGAAGCATCGATGGAGCGGCGTCCCGGGGCCGTGGGGAAAACCCGGACCAGCCAAGGAGCAGCATGTCGGTCAGCCCCGCCTCGTCGCGCGCCGGATGGCATACGTCCCAACCCGCGGTTCCCGGTCGTCCCCCCGGCGGCCAGCGTCGCCCCATCGGTTCCACGCCGGTGCTCACGGTCACCCTGGACATCCCGCTGGCCGGTGACGAGCCGCTGAGCCCGGCCGCCCACCGGCTGTTGGAGGCCGCCCGCGAGCTGCTGGAACGGGGCGACGCCGTGATCACCAACGGGGGCGGTCCGGCGGAGCGGCGGCCCGACCCGGTGCCGGCCGGGCGGTCCCCGGCGCGGCCCCTCGCGCCGACCATCCCGCCCCTGCACATCCTGGCCGCGTCCCGGTCCGTGCTGCGCGACGGTGAGCCGCTGCCGCTCACCCGGCTGGAGTTCGACCTGCTGCTGCACCTGGTCGCCCACCCCCGTCGGGTGTTCACCCGGTTGCAGCTGCTCAACGCCGTCTGGGGCTATGAGCACGCCGGCGTCCGCACCGTCGATGTGCACGTGCGCCGGCTGCGCGGCAAGGTCGGCGTGGACGTTCCGCTGGTCACCACCGTCTACGGCGTCGGCTACCGGCTCGCCGACGACGCTCTCGTCACGATCGACCGCACCGGCTGACCCGTTCCACCACGCCCACCAGGAATGCCCGCCGACGCCCCGACGGGTCGCCGACCTCGGGACCGGGCACGATGGTCGGGTGCGCGTCCGTCCGATCACCCCCGAGCGACTCATCGCCGAGCTGACCGATCGGCTCGCCAGCGTCGCCGTACCCGGCCGGCTGCGGGTTGCCGTCGACGGCCCGCCGGTCGCCGACCCGGACGCGCTCGCCGCCGCCCTGGTCGATCCGCTGCGCGCCGTGGGGCGTCCGGTGCTGCACGTCCGGGCCGCCGACTTCCTCCGGCCCGCCTCGGTCCGGCTCGAACACGGCCGGACCAATCCCGACGCGTACTACGCGGGCTGGCTCGACGAGGCCGGGCTGCGCCGGGAGGTGCTCGACCCGGCCGCTTCCGACGGGTCGGGGCGGCTGCTGCCCTCGCTCTGGGACGCCGCCGCCGACCGGGCCAGCCGGGCGGCGTACGTCGAACTGCCGCCCGGCGGGGTGGTGCTGGTCAGCGGGGCGCTGCTGCTCGGCGGCGGGCTGTCGTTCGACGTCACCGTGCACCTGGAGCTCTCCCCGGCCGCACTGGACCGGCGGACCGACCCGGGGCTGCGCTGGACCCTGCCGGCCTTCGCCCGGTACGTCGACGAGGTCGCCCCCGCCTCCTTCGCCGACGTGGTGGTCCGGGCCGACGACCCACGCCACCCGGCCCTGGTCGAGGCCGGCTGACCCGACCCCGCGATCCGACACCCGGCGGGTCCGACGCCGTCCGGGGCCGATCGGGGCCGACTCGGCACGGACCGGCTCGGTCAACTGCGCACGAACGCGGTGGAAGAACGCGTAAATCCCCGGTTTGATCCTCGCAGGGGGCGGGTAATCGCCCGGCTCACAGAGCACGGGTGATCCCGCCCGTGCATTTCATCGGACCACGTCCGGGGCGCTCGTCGCCCCGGATCGGCATGAGGCGCCAGGAGAGGCAGGCAGCGATGCTCGTCCATGACACGACAGTCCAGGGCCGCTCCCCGGCGGAGGTCGACCAGATCCGGCAGTCCCTGCGGTCGCGGTACGACGAGCTGACCGCGGAATACGAGCAGGCCGTGCTGCAGAGTCAGGTGCTCCGCCTGGTCGAGATCGGCGACACGGCCGGCGATGACCAGGCCGACAGCGGCACCAAGACCGCCGAGCGGGACACCGCCCAGTCCCTGCTGCGCAGCATCCTGGACCGGCGTGCCCAGTTCGAGCACGCGCTCACCCGGCTCGACGAGGGCACGTACGGCTTCTGCGAGGGCTGCTCCGCGCCGATCCCGGTGGAGCGGCTGGAGATCTTCCCGTCCGCCACGTCCTGTGTGTCCTGCAAGCAGACGCGGGAGCGGCGGGCGGCCTGAGCGGTTGCCGGCCGGTGGCGGGCCTTGATCGGCGGACGGCTGACGGCGGAATCACCCGCACCGGGTGAGGCCGGCTCACCCGGCGCTCGGCCAGTCTGGACGGTGTGTGCGGTCCGTCGAGTGACGCGACCGTGAGGCCGACAGGAGGTGGGCCATGACGGTGCGGGTCGTAGCGGATCAACGCCGCGGCGGGGTGCTGCACGTGGTCGGAAGGTCCGACCCGCCTCGGCGGGGCACACGGCCCGGTCGGTTCAGCCCGACCCGGCTGTGGCGGGGGCCCAGCGGGCCGCCGCGACGCACCGACGATCGACGCTGGGAAACCGACGCACGGGGGTGGGCAGATGGCTGAGCAGCTGATTTCCGCGTTCGAGTCCTCGCTGGACAAGACGAACGTGATCCTCAAGGAGATCGAGCAGGCGTACGGCTGGCCAAAGGAGCAACGCAACCAGTCCTACGCGGCGCTGCGCACGGTGCTGCACCTGCTCCGGGACCGGATGCCGGTGCAGGAGAGCTCCGAGTTCGCCCAGCAGTTGCCGGTGCTGCTGCGCGGCATCTACTTCGACGGCTGGCAGCCGGAGAACGTGCCGATCAAGCTGAACCGCGACGACTTTCTCTACGAGGTCCGCCAGGGCTTCCCGTACGACGTGGAGGGCGGCCCGCAGCGGGTGGTGCAGGTGGTGCTCGACACCCTGCGCCGGCACGTCAACCAGGGCGAGTGGCAGGACGTGAAGTCGTCCATGCCGCAGGATCTCAGCCGGATGATTCCCTGACCGGCGCCGCCACGGCCCGCCCCGCCACCCGGTGGGGCGGGCCGGGTGCGTCCGCTGACGGGGCCGGCGAACCGTCTGTTTCGTCGGGCCTTGGCGTTTACCGTGGGTTAGAGAAGATCGCGCGTGGGGTACCACCCGTCGCACAAGGAACCCCGGCGGACGACGGGGCGGCACACCGAGGGAGCACCGATGGCACTCAACGACGACGACATGCGGACCAGCGGCGGCGGCGCGGAGGGGCCCGCCGACGGTGGCGCCACCCCGGGCCAGCGGGACGGTGGCGCGGACGGCGGCGCCGACCGCGGCGCGGAGCGGGGAGCCGACCGCGGCGCCGACCGGGGTGCCGAGGGGCCGGCCGACGGTGGGGCGACCCCGGGCAAGCAGGACGGCGGCGCGGACGGCGGCGCCGAGGGACCGGCCGACGGCGGAGCCACACCCGGCCAGCGCGACGGTGGCGCTGACGGCAGCGCCCGCTGACGGATCGCCGTGACACACTTCGACCCGCCGGGCGGCGACGGCCGCCCGGCGGTTCCGTCTTCCGCCACCGCTGCCCTCGCCCGCTGCGTGGCCGTCGACCCGGCCAAGTTCGCCGCCGACCACTGGGGACGCGCTCCGCTGCTGTCCCGCGCAGCCGAACTGCCCAACCCGGACGGGTTCACCGACCTGTTCGGCCCCGCCGACGCCGACGAGCTGCTCAGCCGGCGCGGTCTGCGTACCCCGTTCCTGCGGGTGGCCAAGGACGGCGAGCTGGTGCCGGCGGCGCGCTACACCGGCGGTGGTGGCGCGGGCGCCGAGATCGGTGATCAGGTCCTCGACGAGCAGATCCTCCAGCTGTACGCCGATGGCGCCACCCTGGTCCTGCAGGGCCTGCACCGTACCTGGCCGGCGCTGGTCGACCTCGCCCGCGACCTGACCGCCGCGCTGGCCCAGCCCACCCAGGTCAACGCCTACCTGACCCCGGCCGGCAGCCAGGGCTTCGCCACCCACTACGACACCCACGACGTCTTCGTGCTCCAGGTCGACGGCCGCAAGCACTGGCGGATCCACCCGCCCGTGCTGCCCGACCCGCTGGAGCGGCAGCCCTGGGGCGGGCGGGCCGACGAGGTCCGCGCCACCGCCGAGGGCCGGCCCGCGCTGGACGTGGTGCTCGCCCCGGGCGACGCGCTCTACCTGCCCCGGGGCTGGCTGCACAGCGCCCAGGCGCAGGACTCCAGCTCGCTGCACCTGACCGTGGGCATCCGGGCGCTGACCCGGTACGCCCTGGTCGAGGAGCTGCTGGCGCTCGCCGCCGACGACCCCCGGCTGCGCTCCGGGCTGCCCTTCGGTGTGGACGTGGCCGACCCGGAGGCCATCGAACCCGAGCTGACCGAGACGGTGGAGGCGCTGCGCGACTGGCTGTTGCGGGCCGACCCGACCGCTGTGGCGGCCCGGTTGCGGGACCGGGCCTGGCCGGCCGCCCGGCCGGCGCCCATCCGGCCCCTGGCCCAGGCGGCCGCGCTGACCGCGCTGACCGCGGACAGCCGGGTCACCCCACGTGAGGGCCTACGCTGGCACCTCAGCCCGACCGGGAACGACGGCCGGGTGGCGCTGTGCCTGTTCGACCGCACCATCACCCTGCCGGGCACCTGCGAGCCGGCGCTGCGCGCCGTGCTCGCCGGCGAGGTGACCCGGGTCGGCGACCTGCCCGGCCTCGACGACGACGCCGACCGCCTGGTCCTAACCCGCCGCCTCCTCAAGGAAGCCGTCCTCACCCCCACCCAATGACACAAGTCGATCATGCAAGTGTTGCCGTCAGGCCGCCGTGTCGCGACAACACCCTCATGATCAACCGGTCAGCGGGGGGCCAGGGTGAGGAGGAGGACGGTGGCCGCCAGGCCGGCGGCGACCACCACGGTGATCGCGCGTGGGGCCAGCACGGCGTGCCGGCGGTCGGCCAGCAGCCGGGCCGGCGCCAGACCCACCAGCGGGCCGAGCAGCGTGCTCACCAGCGCCAGCACCGGCATCCCGACCGCCAGGTCACCGCTGGAGCCGTGGCCCAGCGCCCGCGCGCCCATACCCAACGCGTACGCGACGAGCGACCCGCCGATCCCGCAGCACACCAGCAGCGGGTTCGCCGAGCCGGGCAGCTCGCCCCGCTGGCGGATCCGGTCCAGCAGGTCCCGTACCCCGCGCAGCCGCGACACCGGGTCGCCGGTGGCCTCCCGGGCAGGCCCGGGCGGATCGCCCAGCCGCCGACCGCCGGAGCGGACCCGGGTGCGCAGCTCCTCCCACAGGTGGGCGGTCTCGGCATCCACCCGCTCCACCAGGTCCCGCGCCTCGGCCGCCTCCGACTCGGCCCGGCGGACCTGCTCGGCGGCCCCGGTCACGGCCCGTTCGGCGGCGGCGCACTGCTGCGCGTACCAGGCGTGCGCCTCGGCGCGCTGGGCGGCGACCCGGGCGGTCAGCTCGGCGAGCCGACGGATCTGGGCGGCGTACGTCTCACTGGCGACCGGTACGTTCATGAGGACGGACCGTAAGGGATGATCACCTGTCCGGTGCGGTGCACCGCCCGGTCGAAATACAGACCCCGCCACGGGCGCGGATACCAGTCCGGCCCGCCGGTGCCCGGATGCAGCGAGGAGCCCAGCTCCGCGCCCTGCACGTCGAGCGCCACCCAGGCGCCGATGTTCTCCAGGCGTGCGGCCGGGCCGCCCAGGTCGGTCCGCATCCGGGCCACCCCGCGCCACCAGGCCAGCACGTGCGTACGCCGTTCCGGCCCGTCGTGCAGGATACGGCGCAGCTGCTCCAGCCCGGTCCGCCGGCCCGCCCGGGCGGCGAGCTGAGCGGCCGCCGCGTCGACCGCGTACAGCAGCAGGTAGTGCGGGCTGGGCGGGGTGCCCGGCGCACCGAGCCCGTCGCCCACCTCCGACATCAGCTCGGGCACGCTCTCCTCGTCGTACCAGGCGGCGTCGTCGGCCAGGTCCGCGTAGAGGGCGCGGGCGGCCGGGTCGGCGTCCGGGTCGAGACAGGCGATGGAGAAACGGGCGGTGCCCGGCCGGTGCTGCCGGGCCAACGACCGGGCGGCGGCGTCCAGCACCGCGCACGCCTCCTCCACCCGGGTACCGAGCACGGCGAGGTTGCGCCCGGGGGCCCGGGGCAGCCGCATCGCCGCCGAGCGGGACTGCACGTCGATGATCTCCCCGAGCAGGGCCACCGGGCCGCGCGGCACCCCCTGCTCGGGGGCGGTCAGCGCGCCGAAGTCCGGCGCGTCGGCCAGTTTCGGGATCGCGTCGCCGTCGAACAGCCGGGCCGGGGCGGCGTCCTGCGGGCGCATCCGCCACAACCGGTGCTGCAACTCGCTCCACGTCTCCCAGTCGCTGGCCGACGGGATACGCGCCACCTGGTTCCCCTCGACCAGCCCCGACTCGGCGTTGACCACCGCGTGGTGCCGGGGCAGCGACTGCGCCGCGTCGTTGCGTTCGGCGAGGATGCGCAGCGCCTTCGGTAGCGCGATACGCAGGGTGAACTGGGCGACCAGCGCCGGCCGCCCCCACAGCGCCTCGATGCCGCGTACGTCCTGCGAGGCGAGCACCAGGTGGATGCCCTGCGAGCGGCCCCGCCGGGCCAGGTCCTCCAGCAGGTCGGCGGCCTCCCGGGCGACCACGTCCCGGCCCGCGAGCAGCGCCTGGAACTCGTCCACCACGGCCACGATGCGCGGCCAGTGTCCGGTCGGGTCCACCGCGCGCAGCTCGGCGAGCTTGGTGACCTCGTGCTTCTTCGCCGCGTCCGCCCGGCGGCGCAGCTCCTCGGCGAGGAACCGGAGCAGGGCCAGCCCGAACTCCCGGTCGGTGTTGACGTTGATCCCGACCAGCCGCATGTGTGGCAGCCAGCTCGGGTCCCGCCGGCCCTGGGCGAACCGGGCGAAGGACACCCCCTCCTTGAAGTCCAGCAGATAGAACTCCAGCTCCGCGGGGGAGTAGCGGGCAGCGAGCGCGCCGATCCAGGCGAAGATCAGGTTGGTCTTGCCGGTGCCGGAGGGGCCGCCGATCAGCGCGTGCGGCGGATAGTCGCCGAGGGTCAGCAGCACCGGCCGCCCATGCCGGCCCTCGCCGATCGGCGCGGTCAGCCCGGGGGCTGAATCCTCCCGCCAGTAATCCTCTGGCGGCGGGAGCAGATCGGTGAAGGGCGCCGGCGGGGGACCGGCGTTGACCCGGGAGGCCACCCCCCGGCAGGTCTCGGTGACCAGCCCGGCCGGGGGCGGCTCGTCGAGCACGACCGGCAGCCCGGCGATCCGGGCGTCGTCCGGCTCGACCGCGATCCGGGTCACCGTCGCGTCGTCGGGCAGTGTCATCCCGCGTACCACGAGGTGCACGCCGCAGGCCGCCCCGGTCCGCACCACCCGGTCCAGCTGGCCGCGTTCGTGCCGGGACAGCTCCTCGCCGCCGAGCAGCACCGCCACCCGCCACGGCTCCGGCCGGCGGCCGGTGGCGGCGGCCAGCTCGCGCAGCGACGCGTGCTCGCCGGCCAGCACGGTCTCGTTGATCCGGCGGATCTGCTCCACCAGGTCGTCCAGCAGCCGTCCCAGCCCGCCCGGGCCGACGAAGGTGAGCAGCCCAGCCGTGCCGAGCGGGGCGAACCCGGCCAACCCGCCGCCCAGGTGATCCGGGTCGTACCCGAAGAGTCGGACCGTGCCCGGCTCGGCGCGCCCGAGCGAGCGCAGCAGCAGGGCCGGCACCACCGCGGCGATGCCCGCCCGGTCACCGCCGGCCAGGTGCACGTGACCGGCGTCCAGCAGCGGCACCAGCGCCGGCACCGGCTCGGCGCCGGGAATGCGTACCGTGCCGACCCGGACCGCGCCGGGCGGTTCGGCCCGGTCGGCGGGGGTGACCCGCCACCGGTCCCACGGCGCGGACGCCGCGCCGGGCGCCTCCCGCTGCGCCGCCGTGGCGGCCCGCCGGACCAGCTCCGCGATCCGGGCGGTGTGCCGGGCGTCGATCTCGGCCAGCCGGCCGTCGCGGGCGGCGCCCACCCGCTCGGGTACGGCCACCGCGGCTCGGCGTACCCGATCCAGCCGCTCCCGGCCGGCGGCCAGTTCGGCGTCGGCGGCGGCCAGCCGGTTCCGGGCCGCGCCGAGGGCCTCGGAGAGCAGGTCCCGGACCCGCGACACCAGGCGGGTGCGGACGTCAGCCATGCGCACCCCGGGACGGTTCCCGCTCGACGGCGTCCGCCGGCAGGTCGCGGCCGAGCCGGTCCAGCAGCACCCCGGTGACCACCCCGGCGGTGACCGCCGGATCCGCCGCGTGCGGCTGCTCCTGGTCCTCGGCGCGACGGGGCGGTGGCATCCGGCAGACCCGGGTGAGCAGGGCGTCCAGCACCGGTGGTGGCAGCCCGGGCAGCAGGTCGCGGACCCGCCCGTCCAGCTCCCGGCGCAGCCGGCCGAGATCGTCGGCGCGGGGCGGGTGCCCGAGCAACTCCCCGGCCAGGTCGCGCAGCAGCGGCGGAGCGACCGCGGCCAGCCCTAGCCCCACGTCGGCGTGTGCCCGGCGCAGCTCGCGGTGCAGCCGGTCCCGGTCGCCCGAGCGGACCCCGGTCACCACCCGGCGCAGCAGTTCCCGGGAGTCGCCGACCTGCTCGTCCGGCTCGTCCGACGGGCCCTCCCGGCCGCCGGTCAGCTCCGCCACCCGCACCGCCCACCAGCGCCGCGCCGTCGGGTCGACGCCCTGCTCCGGTCCGGCGCCCGGCGCCGGCGGCGCCACCTCGCGGGGCGCGTCGTGCCGGGGCTGTCGCTCGTCGGCCTTCGGCGCGGGCGCCCCGTCGGCGGCGAGGCCGATCGCGGCCAGGTACGCCGACAGCTGCTCCTGCGCCACCCGCAGCGCGTACCCG
Source organism: Micromonospora sp. NPDC048999 (assembly GCF_040649295.1). Classification (NCBI taxonomy): domain Bacteria; kingdom Bacillati; phylum Actinomycetota; class Actinomycetes; order Micromonosporales; family Micromonosporaceae; genus Micromonospora; species Micromonospora sp. NPDC048999. Next base: position 147,158 of record NZ_JBEZFI010000013.1, read on the forward strand.
GCGGTCTCGGCGTGCTCGGTCGCGGCCGACAGCTCCGGCGCCCCCATCGGGTTGGCCGACTCCTGCCGCACCCAGCGCAGCCGCTCGGTGGCCTGGCCGAACTTCTCCAACGCGACGGCGAGCTGGGCGAGCGGCAGCTCGTCGGCGACGGCGCGTACCTGCGCGCCGATGTCCTCGATGATGGACACGGTCGGTCCTAGAGGGAGGCGACGTAGAGTTGCGCCTGCTCGACCGCGACCAGCGTGGCGGCGAGACATTCCTCCAGCTCCTGGCTGGCCTGGGTCAGCGACGCCTGGGCCGCCTCGACCGTCTCGTGTCCGCTGCCCTCCAGTGCGCCGGCCAGGGTCTGCTGCGCCTCGGCCAGCTTCTCACCGGCCGCCTGCACGGCTGTCTGCCCGTCACCTATCTGCTGGAGGGCGACATCAATGGCTGCCTTCAGCTCGGCGACGCTCGCCACGGGGGACCTCCTGAGGGCGGGGAGATCTCCATTACAACCCATCCCGCTGGGGGAAAGAACAACCGCCCTCGCGGTGTTCCTGCCCGACTGTCCGATCACGCCCCTGACGTGCGCGTTCGTCCGCTGCGCGTCCGGCAGGCCGGTCCCGCCGACGGGGCAACCAGTCCCGTCCACGGTCCACCCCGCCGCCGTGGCCGGCCGCAGCACCGGTCAAGACGCGGCCGGCGGGGCGCTCAGCCGTCCCGGGGCAGCCAACGCGGGCCGTGCACCTCGGCGCCCAGCGCGCGCACCCGGGCCCGCAGCTCCCGGTCGGCGGTGACGACGACGCTGCGCCGCCGCGCCGCCGCTGCGGCGACCAGCTCGACCATGGTGTCGTCACCCGAGCCGGGCGCGGCGACCACCCCGACGCCCGGCACCGCGGCCACGCCCCGCGCCGCCCCCTCCACCACCAGCACCACCTCGATCGGCGGCGGCAGCTCCGGCGGCACGCCCGCCTCGGCCAGTGGCACCAACGCGTCACGCAGCCGGGCCGCCGCCCCGGCCCGGTCCCGCCACCAGCCGTCCGGCCGGGAGCCCACCACGTTCGCCCCGTCGACGATCAGCAGCGGCCTGGTGTCCATCCCCCAAGCGTGCCACCGAGCCGGCTGCCACCGGTGCACCGGGACCCGCTCGCGTTTGTTGCGCCGACCGCCGGGTAGCCACCGCAGACCGTGCCGCGCCAGGTCGCCTCGGCGACCGTGCCCGCCCGAGGAGCGGAGGACAGAGATGATGGGACCCGGTGACTTCGGCTCCGACCCGTGGGACGAGTTCCTGGCCCGGTACTTCGGCCGGGGCGAGGGGGGACGCCGGCCGGCGCACCGGGTCGACATCACCCGGCTGATGACCGCCGACGCGCGGGAGATGCTCGCCGACGCGGCCCGCCGGGCGGCGCAGAAGCACAGCAACGACCTGGACACCGACCACCTGCTCTGGGCGGCGCTGCAACGCGAGCCGCTGCGCGACCTGGTCCGCCGCGCCGGCGCCGACCCGGACGCCCTGGTAAACGCCCTCGGCGGGCGCGGCGACGGGGCACCCCGGGGCGAGGTGCCACCGAACCTGTCGCTCACCCCGGCGGCCAAGCGGGCGCTGCTCGACGCTCACCAGCTGTCCCGGGCGATGGGCGCCAACTACATCGGCCCCGAGCACATCCTGATGGCCCTGCCGCTGAACCCGGAGTCGCCGGCCGGGCGGATGCTCGCCGCCGGCCGGATCCAGCCCGAGTCGTTGCAGGCGGCCAGCGCGGAACGCGGGGGCACGCCGCGGCCCGACCGGGGCACCCCGACTCTCGACCAGTACGGCCAGGACCTCACCGAGCTGGCCCGCAACGACCAGATCGACCCGGTGATCGGGCGGGCGGACGAGATCGAGCAGGCGGTGGAGATCCTGTCCCGCCGGACCAAGAACAACCCGGTGCTCATCGGTGAGGCCGGTGTCGGCAAGACCGCCATCGTGGAGGGGCTGGCCGAGCGGATCTGCGACGGGGACGTGCCGCAGACCCTGATCGGCAAGCGGGTGATCCAGCTCGACCTGCCCGGACTGGTCGCCGGCACCCGCTACCGCGGCGACTTCGAGGAACGGCTCAAGAAGGTGATCGACGAGATCCGGGCGCACCGCGACGAGCTGATCATCTTCCTGGACGAGATCCACACCCTGGTCGGCGCGGGCGGCGCCGGCAGCGAGGGCGGCATGGACGCGTCCAACATGCTCAAGCCCGCCCTCGCGCGGGGCGAGCTGCGGGTGATCGGCGCGACCACGCTGGACGAGTACCGGCGCAGCATCGAGAAGGACGCCGCGCTGGCCCGCCGGTTCCAGCCGGTCTTCGTGCCCGAACCCAGCGTCGAGGACACCGTCACCATCCTGCGCGGCCTGCGCGACCGGTACGAGGCGCACCACCAGGTCCGGTTCACCGACGAGGCCCTCGTCGCCGCCGCCGAGCTGTCCGACCGGTACGTCACCGACCGCTACCTGCCGGACAAGGCAATCGACCTGATCGACCAGGCCGGGGCCCGCGTTCGGCTGCGTACCCGCACGCCCGCCGAGGACGTGCGGGAGCTGGAACGGCAGCTCGACGAGATTCGCCGCAACAAGGATCAGGCGGTCGCCGACGAGCAGTACGAGCGCGCCTCCGAACTGCGCGACCGGGTGTCCGACCTGGAGGACCAGATCGGGCGAGCGAAGGGGGAGGGTGAGCCGTCGAACGTGCCGACGGTCGGGCCGACGGAGATCGCCGAGGTGGTCTCCCGGGCCACCGGCATCCCGATCACCCAGCTCACCGAGGAGGAACGGGACCGGCTGCTGCGCCTGGAGGGATACCTGCACGAGAAGGTGATCGGGCAGGACGACGCGGTCAGCGCGGTCGCCGAGGCGGTCCGGCGCTCGCGTACCGGCCTGGCCGACCCGAACCGGCCGATGGGCAGTTTCCTCTTCCTCGGCCCCACCGGCGTGGGCAAGACCGAGCTGGCCCGGGCCCTGGCCGAGGCGCTCTTCGGGGAGGCGGACCGGATGGTCCGGGTGGACATGAGCGAGTTCCAGGAGCGGCACACGGTCAGCCGACTGGTCGGCGCCCCACCTGGGTACGTCGGTTACGAGGAGGCCGGCCAGCTCACCGAGGCGGTCCGCCGCCGTCCGTACGCGGTGGTGCTGCTGGACGAGATCGAGAAGGCCCACCCCGATGTGTTCAACATCCTGCTCCAGGTGCTCGACGACGGCCGGCTCACCGACAGCCAGGGCCGGACGGTGAACTTCAAGAACACCGTACTGATCATGACGAGCAACCTGGGCTCGGAGTTGATCACCGGCACCCAGCGCACGGTCGGTTTCGCCACCGGCGAGCCCGGGGGGCAGGAGGCCACCGAGCTGCGCGAGCGGCTGATGCGCCGGCTCCAGGAGAACTTCCGGCCGGAGTTCCTCAACCGCATCGACGAGATCATCATCTTCCAGCGGCTGGAGGCCCAGCAACTGCGCCAGATCACCGAGCTGCTGCTGGAGGAGACCCGTCGGCGCTTGCACGCCCAGGACATTCAGGTCGACTTCACCACGGCCGGGGTCGACTGGCTGGCCGAGCACGGCTACCAGCCGGAGTTCGGCGCCCGGCCGCTGCGCCGGGTGATCCAGCGGGAGGTCGACAACCGGCTTTCCCGGATGCTGCTGGGGGACGAGATCTCCCCCGGCCAGCGGGTCACGGTCGACGTGCAGGACGGCCAGCTCGCCTTCCAGGTGGCCGCCGGCGAACGCGGCCACACCGCCGCCGCGACGTCCCATCCGCGGTGAACGATGAGGCGCCATCCGCGCCGTGCGGCGCGGCGTCATCCCCGACCCAGCGGAGGGCGGACATGACCGAACCCGAGGAAACCCGGGAGGACACCGAGCGCAGCGAACCGATCGTCGCGCCCCCGACGGCCAATCCGTCCCGGGTCAAGGTGCCGCCGGAGGGCCTCAAGCAGCACACCGACAAGGGCGAGGGCGACCCGACGCGGTCCGGGCCGCCGTCGCGAGAGGAGGCGTGATGGTACGCGAGGCACGACTCGAACCAGAGGTCGAGGTGATCTGGGACGACTTTCACGCCGAGGTGAACGTCCCGTCCGAGAAGCTGCGGCAGTGGCTGCTCACCCGCGGCTCGGGGGAGGAGGCGTTCGGGCCGAACCCGGACCTGGACCTGCCCGAGCCGGGCCGGCAGATCCTCGCCGTGCTCACCAAGCGCAAGGTGGACCTCACCCCGGAGGACATCGAGGTGATGCGGGAGGCCATCGACCGGATCCGGGAGCTGGCGGCGGCGAAGCCGAGCCGGGGCAACGCCGACGACGAGTGGCGGCACTCCCTGCTCGACCTCGGCCACGACGTCCTCATCGAACGCTGAGCCGACTCGCACGACGAGGCGGACCCGATCGACGGCACCCGGACTGCGTCCCGGGTGCCGTCCCCTCGTCGGGTCTATTCCATGCTGGGCAGTTGCAGCCCGACCGCGTCGGCGGCGGCCTGCCGGTCGGCGCGGGCCCGCTCCTCGCGGCTGAGCAGGTTCGCGTACTCGGTGATGTCGGTCGGGTCGGGCACCTCCGGCAGCCGGCGCAGAAACGTCTCCACGTCCTCGGCGGCGGCGGTGTGCGCGGCAGCCGCCTGGCGCAGCAGCTCCCGCTGGTCCGCGGCGGGGTACAGATCAGTCATGCCGCCCTGATACCCGCGCTCAGGCGGTTCGCACCCAACCGGCCGTCGTTGGCTGGGCGCCGAAGCCGGGATGCCACCGCAGCCAGGCCAGGTAGTCCGGATGCGGCGCCAGCGCGTCGGTATACGCGGCCACCGCCGTCTCCAGGACCGTCCCGGCGACCCGGGCGGCCGGCGTGTCCGGGTGCCAGCCCAGCAGCAGCCGCCAGCGCAGCGGCGCCCCGGCCAGCCGGCGGGTCACCAGCCCGGCCGGCGGCCGGAAGGTGGCCTGACAGAGCGCCACCCCCTCGCCCGCGTCGACCAGGTCCACGCAGCCGCGCACGTCCGCCTCGTACAGCTTGCGCGGGGTGAAGCCGGCGCGGGCGCAGGCGGCGGCGAAGCAGTCGCCGAAGCACCCGTCGCCGGGCGCCGCCACCCACTGCTCACGCCGCAGGTCCACCAGGCGCACCTCGTCCCGGCCGGCCAGCGGGTGGTGCTGCGGGAGCAGTACGAAGATCGGGTCGACGGCCACCTCCCGCCAGCTCAGCCCGAACGCGGCCGACGGGCTGGCGTCCCCGCACACCCCGGTGAGGGCGAAGTCGAGCCGGCCGCCGGCCACCAGCTGGGCCAGCTCGTCCACCGACCAGGACGCGTACGTGGTGATGCCCACGTCGGGTTGCTCGGCGGCGAGCCGGTGCACCAGCCGGCCGAGGATCGGGCTGTTCACCCCGCCGAACCGGTAGCGGCTCGGCGGATCCCCCGCCCCGGCCAGCCGGGCCGCCTCGTCCTGGAGGCCCTTCATCGCCGGCAGCAGCACCCGGGCCCGGTCCAGCACCAGCTCGCCGAGCGCGGTGGGGCGGGCGCCACGGCGATCCCGCTCGAACAGTGGACCGCCGAGGGTCCGCTCGATGCGCTGGAGCTGGGCGGTCACCGCCGGCTGGGCCAGACCGAGCGTCGAGGCCGCCTTGGTGACGCTCCCCTTCTCCGCGATCGCACAGACCACCCGCAGGTGTCGCAGCTCCAGGTTCATACGGCGACCGTAGGGCCACGAAGGGGTATGCGGAAGAGCCGTTCGTCATCGGCGTACCTCGATCAGCCGGGCCGCCGCAGTGCGCCGGCCCGAGGCGCGGGCGGGCCTCGGCGCTCCCGGCGCCGTGACAGGTCCGACGGGTGCGTACGCCGGCCGCCGGAGCCGGCTGGTATGAAGATGCGATGACGAGCGACGCCGCCACCGCCACCGCCCGACCGGTCCCCACCGACGAGGTCGTGGACCTCTGTCGCGACCTGCTTCGTATCGACACCACCAACACCGGGGACAACGACACCAGCGTCGGAGAGCGGCGCGCGGCGGAGTACGTCGCGGAGAAGCTCGCCGAGGTCGGGGTCGACGCGGAGATCCACGAGTCGGCGCCAGGCCGGGCCAACCTCGTCGCCCGGATCCCGGGCACCGACCCGGGGCGGGACGCCCTACTGGTGCACGGCCACCTCGACGTGGTGCCCGCCGACCCGGACGAGTGGTCGGTGCACCCGTTCTCCGGCGAAATCCGCGACGGCTACCTGTGGGGCCGCGGCGCGATCGACATGAAGGACTTCGACGCGATGGTGCTCGCCGTGGTCCGCGGCTGGCAGCGCACCGGCGTGCGGCCCGCGAGGGACATCGTGCTCGCCTTCACCGCCGACGAGGAGGCCGGCAGCGACTACGGCGCGCACTACCTCGCCCGCGAGCACCGCGGCCTCTTCGACGGCTGCACCGAGGCGATCGGCGAGGTCGGCGGCTTCTCCTACTCGGTCGACGAGCAGCAGCGGCTCTATCTGATCGAGACCGCCGAGAAGGGCATCGACTGGCTGCGCCTGCACGCCAAGGGCCGTCCCGGCCACGGCTCGATGATGCACGACGACAACGCGGTCACCGCGCTCGCCGAGGCGGTCGCACGGATCGGCCAGCACCGCTTCCCGGTGGTGGTCACCGACACCGTGCGGGCGTTCCTCGCCGAGGTCTCCGACGTCCTCGGCATCGACATCGACCCGGAGGACCCGGAGGCCGCGATCGCCAAGCTCGGCCCGATCGCCAACATCATCGGCGCGACCATCCGCAACACCGCCAACCCGACCCGGCTGGCCGCCGGCTACAAGGACAACGTCATTCCCGGCCGGGCCACCGCCACCATCGACTGCCGCAGCCTGCCCGGCCAGTCGGAGTTGCTGGAGCGGCAGTTGCGTGAGCTGGTCGGTCCGGACATCGCCATCGAGTACATCCAGCGCCAGCCCGCTCTGGAGACCACCTTCGACGGCGACCTGGTCGAGGCCATGTCCGCCGCGCTGCGCGCCGAGGACCCGGGCGCCCGACCGGTGCCCTACATGCTCTCCGGCGGCACCGACGCCAAGGCGTTCTCACAGCTCGGCATCCGCTGCTTCGGCTTCGCGCCGCTTCGGCTGCCCGCCGACCTCAATTTCTCCGGCCTGTTCCACGGCATCGACGAGCGGGTTCCGCTGGACGGACTACAGTTCGGCGTGCGGGTTCTCGACCGGTTTCTCCGCAACTGCTGACCGTGTCCGTCGCGTCACCGTCGGCGCGGAATTTCCGCCATTTCTGAAGGGACTGCCACACCATGACCGACCAGCACGGTGAGCTGGACGCCGCCCTCGAGCGGGTGATCGACGCGGCCCGCGCCCACCTGGCCGCCGTCCGTGCCGCCCAGGGCCGGATCGACGACGACGCCGTCTGGCAGGCGTACGTCAATTTGAACAACGCCTCGTTCGCGTACGACGAGCTGCTGCTCGACGCGTTCGGCGAGGTGACCCCGTGGGACGTCGAGTCGATCGACCCGGACGAGGCCGACGAGCGCTTCGGCGCGATCGAGGGCGTCGAGGCCACCGACCCGCACCCGCGGGTCATCTCGGTGCGGCAGCGCCGCGATTACCGCGTACCGAGCGTGTCCGCCCTGATCCGCGCGGCCGAGGCGGCCCGCCGCGAGGGCACCCCCGAGGAAGACGAGCCGGCCCCGGTTGAGGGCGTCGGCGAGGCCGTGCTGGAGCTGCTGCAGAGCGGCGACGGCTCGCTCAGCGCGCTGGACGTTCCCGAGCTGGAGCCGCTCGACGGCCTGGTCATGGTTAGCGAGGTCGGCACCCCGGTCGACCTGGAGTCGTTCGATGACGACGACCCGCTGGGCCCGTTCCAGCCGGCCCCCGACGACCGCCTCGTCGGCCGGCTCGACGAGCACCCGTTCCTCGAGCTCGACGACGAGCACGACCACGCCCACCATTAGGCCGTGACGTTCCCGGGGCCCGACCACGCGGTCGGGCCCTTGGGAGACCCGGAAAGCTTCCGGGGCCCTCAGTACGACAGGCCCGGCTGCGGCTGGTTGACCCGGCGGCGGCGCAGCACCACCTGCCGCGTGCCGTCCCGGTACAGCCGCACCCGGGCCAGTTCCCAGCCGGAGAACTCCGCCTGGATCGCCAGCTGCGCCGCAGCGGTCAACCGGTCGACGTTCGATGGCAACCGCAGCGGCGCGTATTCGTAGTCCATGAGCCCTATGCTGCCCAGCCCGGTGGCCCACCGCCACCCCCTGCGAGTGGCCCGCATCGCGTCCCGGGCTCAGCCGTCCCGTTCCGGGTAGCCGACCGGCACCGCCGAGACGTCGTCCAGGGCGGTGACGATCTCCTCCGGCAGGGTCATCCGTTCCACCTGAAGGGCACCGAGGAGCTGCCCCACGGTACGGGCGCCCAGGATCGGCGCGGTCACCCCGGGCCGGTCCCGGACCCAGGCCAGCGCTACCTCGAGCGGCGACACGCCCAGCCCGCCGGCAGCGGTGGCGACCGCCTCCACGATGCTTGAGCAGCGCGGCTCCAGGTACGTGGCGACGAAGCGCTCGAAGTGCGGCGACGCGGCCCGGGAGTCCGCCGGGCGGCCGTGCCGGTACTTGCCGGTGAGCACCCCGCGCCCCAACGGCGACCAGGGCAGCACCCCCAGCCCCATCGCCGCGCAGGCGGGCAGAACCTCGCGCTCCACACCCCGCTCCAGCAGCGAGTACTCCACCTGCGCGGCGACCACCGGGGCCCGCCCCGGCCAGGCGGCCTGCCAGGCGGCGGCCCGGGCGGTCTGCCAGCCGGAGAAGTTGGACACCCCCACGTAACGGGCCTTGCCGCTGGACACCGCGTGGTCCAGCGCGCCCAGGGTCTCTTCCAGTGGGGTGTCCGGGTCGTATCCGTGCACCTGCCACAGGTCGACGTGGTCGGTGCCGAGCCGGCGCAGCGACGCCTCGAGGGTCCGCAGCAGGTGGCCCCGGGAGCCGTCCCGGCGGCGACCGCTGCCCGGCCGCAGCCCCGCCTTGGTCGCGATGAGCAGCTCGTCCCGGGCGACCAGGCTGCCCAGCAGCGAGCCGATCACCGACTCGGCGTCGCCGTCGGCGTACACGTCGGCGGTGTCGACGAGGTTGCCCCCCGCGTCCAGGTAGCTCTTCAGTTGGGCGGCCGCGTCGTCGGCGTCGGTGTCCCGTCCCCAGGTCATGGTGCCGAGCGCGAGCCGCGAAACCGCCAGCCCGCTTCGGCCGAGCGGTCGCTGTTGCATGGGTGAACCTTATTTCGAACCTCGCGTCACGGATATCCTCGCCCGGAGTCAAGTTCCTGCTCCACCGTCGGGCCGGGTTCGGTGATCCGTTCGAGGTAAGCCGGGGTCGGCCCGGCCACCCGTATTGCGTAACCTGATGCGACCTGTGGTGCGGACGGTGGGAGGACCAGTGCGACTCGGGCTCAGCCTCGGATACCAGACGGCGTGGAGTAGTCCGGCCGATCATCTGGCCCTGGCCCAGGAGGCAGACCGGCTCGGCTATTCGGTGGTGTGGGCGGCGGAGGCCTACGGTTCCGACTCGCCGAGCATGCTGGCCTGGATCGCCGGCCAGACCGAGCGGATCGACGTGGGCAGCGCGGTGATGCAGATCCCCGCCCGTACGCCGGCGATGACCGCGATGACCGCGGCGACCATCGACGCGCTCTCCGGTGGCCGGTTCCGCCTCGGCCTGGGCGTCTCCGGTCCGCAGGTCTCCGAGGGCTGGCACGGCGTCCGCTTCGCCAAGCCCCTGGCCCGCACCCGCGAGTACGTCGACATCGTGAAGCTGGCGGTCGCCCGCAAGGAGGTCGCGTACGACGGGGAGCACTACACGTTGCCGCTGCCGGACGGGCCGGGCAAGGCGCTGCGGCTGGGCTTCCATCCACCACGCCAGCACATTCCGATCTATCTGGCGGCAGTCGGCCCGAAGAACCTGGAGCTGGCCGGCGAGATCGCCGACGGCTGGCTGGCTGTCTTCTACGCGCCCGAGTTCGCCGAGGAGCAGCTCGCCCCTGTGCGCGCGGGCCGCGCCAAGGCCGGCAAGGAGTTGGCGGGCTTCGACGTGGTGCCGTCCGTCCCGGTGGTGGTCGGCGACGACATCGCCTCCTGCGCCGAGCTGGTCCGCTGGTACGCCGCCCTCTACGTCGGCGGCATGGGCAGCCGACAGCAGAACTTCTACAACCAGCTGGCCACCCGGATGGGCTACGGCGACGCCGCCCGTGAGGTGCAGGACCTCTACCTGGCCAAGCGGCAGCGCGACGCCGCCGCCGCGGTGCCGATGGAGTTCATCGACCGCACCTCGCTGCTCGGTCCCAAGGAGCGCATCGCCGATCGGATGCGGGAGTACGCCGCGGCCGGCGTGACCACCCTGTCGGTGTCCCTGTTCGCCGCCGACCGGGAGAGCGGTGTGCAGACCCTGCGCACCGTCGCCGAGGCATTCGAGCTTGCTGGAGTTGGCGAGTGACCTGGGTAGAGGCCATCGTCCTGGGCATCGTCCAGGGGCTCACGGAATTCCTGCCCGTCTCGTCCTCCGGGCACCTGCGGATCACCTCGGCGCTCTTCTTCAACCGGGACGCGGGCGCCTCGTTCACCGCGGTGACCCAGCTCGGCACCGAGGCGGCGGTGCTCATCTACTTCGCCAAGGACATCTGGCGGATCGTCCGTACCTGGGTGGTCGGCCTGTTCGACCGCTCGGTGCGCGCCAGCCTCGACTACCGGATGGGCTGGTACGTCATCGTCGGCACCATCCCGATCGGGATTTTCGGGCTGCTGTTCAAGGACCAGATCCGCACCGCCGGCCGGAACCTGTACCTGATCTCCTTCACGTTGATCTTCTTCGCGTTGGTGCTGGCCTTTGCCGAGTACTGGGGGCGGCAGACCCGCACGCTGGAGAACTTCCGGATGCGCGACGGCGTCGTCATGGGCTTCGCCCAGGCCATGGCGCTGATTCCCGGCGTGTCCCGATCCGGCGGCACGCTCACCGCCGGCCTGCTGCTCAACCTGACCCGGGAGACGGCGGCGCGATACTCGTTCCTGCTCGCGATCCCGGCGGTGGTGATCTCCGGCGTGTTCAGCCTGCCGGACGTCTTCGAACCGTCCGCGCCGGGGACCGCCGCGCCGAGCACGGCCCAGATGGCCGTCGCGACGCTGATCGCCTTCGTCATCGGGTACGCGGCCATCGCCTGGCTGCTGCGTTACGTCGCCCACCACACCCTGTACCTCTTCGTCCTCTACCGGGTGGCACTCGGGTCGTTGGTCCTCTGCCTGCTCCTCACCGGGGTGCTTTCCCCTACCTGATCCGCAGGACGCCGTTGGCCGGCACCCCGGGTTCGGGGTGCCGGCCAACGTGTCGTTCAAGCGGGGTCAGCTGTTC